>JAPLNP010000282.1 GCA_026401055.1 Planctomycetia bacterium | reverse complement strand
AGAGACCGCTACTTTCGCGGAGCGAAAGGCGACACTCATTGATCCGCCGGCCCGTAGCCGGTAATTCAATCCGGCCTGCCCTTACTCCGGCCGCAGGAGCGTCGCCGACATCAGGCCGACGACGACTTCGTTCGAGAGGCAGCGGACCGTGATCGATTGCAGCTCGCGGCTCGGGTCGAGCGGAAGGTCGAGGAGCGTGGCGCGGCCCGTGCCGAGGTCGATGCGCGGCGGATGGGGGCCCGGGACGCAGAAGGCGTCGATGGCGAGTTCGTAATCGGCCTCAATCGGCCACCAGGTCGTCGGATTATGCAACGGCAACCGCTCCGCCTTGCCGTCGGCGTAAGCGACCACGATCTCGCCGTTGTCGATTTGCGACTGCATCGGATGGGTCGATCCGGCGACGAGGAACCAGACGTGCCGCGCCCGGCCGGCGAGCGGAATCGTCTTCTCCTTCGGAAAATTGTCCCAGAGCGAGGTGAAGACGACGTTGGGCTTCTCGCCCGGGCCGGGCGTGGCCAGCGGAATTCCGCCGGGGCCCGTAAATCGCCCCGCCGCGCCGGCCGCCGCGCGGAGCTTTGCGTCGTCGATCTTCGGCGTGTTATTCTTGCCGCAGTAATTCCAGTCGCCGTATCCGTGCAGCGGAATCTGCAACGAGCAATAGGGCGACCGCGGCGAGCGGTACTCGTGGACGAAGATCTGCGAGACGCGATCGTTTAGCGCGCCGGCAAGATCGACGCATTCCCACGCCATCTTCCGCTGGGCCGCCGGCGGACTCCAATCGACCACCGTGCCCTGCAGCTTTCGATCCGATCCTATATCCAGAACGATCGGATTCGTGCCGGGCACAAGACCCTTGACCGGCCATCGAATCGGTTTCGACGTCGATCGCGGCGCGACGTCGAGCGGGATGGTCGCCTCGGCGTCGCCGCAGCGAGCAACCGCCGGGCCGGCAATCGCCTTGTCCGTGTTGTTGCGAAGCGTCAGTTCCACCTCGCCGCGCTGAGGGTCCACCTTGGTCTGGCAAACCTCGACCGCCGGGCGGATCTCGAAGCCGACGGGCGCCCACCAGGCAAGGTCGCCCTGTTGGAGTTTGACGAAGCACGTCCGGTGCCCAAGTTGACCGACGGCTGACGCGCGAAGTTCGCCGCCCTGGAACGAGGCGTCCTTGAGTGTCTTCTGCGGGTCGTTGATCTCGTGGATGGTCGCCGCGCCGCATTGGGCGGCAAACGCTTCACCCAAACCGACCACGCCGGGGCACGCGACTCGCGCCGGCGGATCGCCCTGAGTGCGAATCTCGACATTCGCGCCGTCGGCCTTCGCCGCGAGAATCTCGATCATCGGCTCGCCGACCGAGGCCGCGCATTTCCACTCGGCCGTCTGGCCGTTGACGGTGACGCCCGCGATTTTCGTCGCCCGGGCGGCCACGCGAAGCCGCAAACGGACGGGCCGGGCGAATTTCGCGCGGACCTCGAAACGCTCGGCGTCGCCCTTGCGCGAGTAGGTGTATCCGACGTCGGGCGTGTCGATCGAGGCCGAGTCCCATTTCGCCGGCAAGCCCGGCCGAATCAGCAGTTCCTCGTCGAGCACGTTCGGCACGATGCCGAAGAGTCCCTCGACCAGTGCCCGGCCCAACATGCCGACGCTGCAATTGAAGTCGGTCGCCGCGCCGCTAAAACGCCCGTCGTGTTCCGAGGTGCCGGCGCAATTGCCGGGCACGCGGCTGGCGTACATCGCGTCGAGAATCGCCCCGTGAAAGAGATTCCAGCCCGCATCACGCCGCCCGGCCTGCCAGCACGCCAGCGCCGTATGAGCGGTTTCGCTGGGCAGAATGTTCCGCGTGCTCCAGATGTACGGCGTCCAGTTCGACGTCCACACCACCGCCGAGTCGCCCTCGATCGCCACGTGCTCCAGCGCCGTGTCCACGTAGCGGAGCATCTGGTAGGCTTGGAAGCCGTCGGGCACGTCGGAATCGATCGGATGGTAGACCGACGGCAGCTCGGCGCTGGCGTGCAGTCGTTTCAGCCCGAGAAAATCGCGATACTCGGCGTACCAGCCCAACTCGGGCATCCACAGCACGCGATTCATGGCCGCGAGCGTCTTGTCGGCCTCGCGATCAAACGGCGCGGGGTCCTTGCCCAGGAGCTTCGCCAGCCGCGCCGTCATTCGCAGCGCGCGGTAGTCGTAGGCCGACGCCTGCGTGCACGCTCCGCCGCTGTAATGATGGGCGTCGCTGATCATCGTGTTGGCATAGTTTTCATACAGGCCGTCGTCGTCCGCGTCGAAGCAGCGTTTCTCCCAATCGAGATGCGCGGTCAGCACCGGCCACATTTCCCGCGCGAAATCGAGATCGCCCGTCCAAAGCAGGTGCCACAAAAGCTGGTCAAAGAAGACCTCCTGCATGTCGTACTCCGACCGCATGCCCTTGACGGGGTGATGGGGAATGCCGCCCCTGGAATTGATGGTCGAGTCGGCGGCCTGCCGGGCGAGGTTGTACTCCGGATCGAGTCGCGGCTTGGCGGTGGCCGGCTCCTGGATCTGGCACTTGGCGAACTCGCGGAAATGGAGTTTCGCCCGATCGTGCCAGCCGAACTCGCTGCCGATATAGGCCCCGCGCCAGCCCAGGTAGGGCATGTGCCATGCCGCGCCGCCGTGCATATAGACGGGCGGCTCCCAAAGCCCCTCGGCCGCCGCGCAAATCGCCGGGACCGCCGCGTTGATCCGCCCCTCGGGCGTCGTCACTCGCACGCGCCGGGCAACGGCTGCCCGACGCCCCTCGGTCGCATCCAGTGTTGCCGACAACTGCTCGGGCGCCAGGGCCACGCCTTTCTCCGCCGGCCACTCCAACGCGAGAAGCGCCGTCTCGCCCGGTTTCATCGCGAGCCGACCGACGAGGATCGGAAGTTGCGCGGCCGTCGAGCCCCAAAGGACGCCGGGCGATCGCATCGCGTCGGCGCTACCCACCTTCAACGTCGCCCCGGGCGGCGTGGTGCCGACCACGGGCCGCGCGGCGTAGCACGGCGCCCGCAACTCGAAACCAGTCTTCGTGATCGTGAATTCATTCTTCGCGCAATCGCCGGGCTGAAACAGGGTGTCCGCCTCGGCGCAATAGCGGGCGGTATCGAAATTCCACGCCCCGAACATATAGCCCGACGCGCCGCCAAACGACCACGCCAAGTCCACCGGCGCGGCGTTGTCCGACGCGGAGACCTTGACGATCGTCCCTTCGGCATCGTCCCGGGGCACCACGTCGATCACGAGCGCGCCCGAGCCGAGCAGCGGATCGCGGACCTCGTAGCGCATCGCGCCGGCGCGATATCGCGTGACGACGTTGTCGGCTTCCCAGAGCCATTTCGAGGCGTCGCCGGCGACGATGCCCAGCCACAGGGTCCCGCCCTTGCCCGGCGGCGAAAGCATGATCTCCGGCACGTCGCTCGCGTAAATGAAAAACCGCGTGGGGCTGCCGTACAGTGGACGGTTGAAATGGTTCTTCCCGTTGACGATGACGATATCGTCGCCCTCGGGGTGATAACGCAGGGGCCGGACGCCCGGGCCTTGAGAGAACGACCTCTGGGCGACCATGGCCGGAGCGAGCAGGCAAGCAAGGACGACGACGTATCTCGCGGGAGCAATCATGAGCGGAGCTTTCGGGTGGGAGGATGGACTTGCCTGTCGCCTGAATCGGCTCGTGCGCGTCATGATAGAAACACCGCGCGGCGAGAGTCAATCGACCGCGAGCCCCCACTGCAATGGGGGTTGTGTTCGTGGGTCGGCGATTTTGGTGGGCAACGGCTTCCGCCGTGTGTCCAGGGCCCCTCCGATTAGGTGGTCTATTTCGCCGTCCGACAGCTATTCCCAAGGTCCGGTCGATTGGCCATACTGAGCATTTCTGTTGGTGGGGCTCGCTCCGCTCGGCCGACCCCGTCTGGGGTTCCGCGATAGAAGGATCATCGAAGCACGGAGGCACACGGTGTCATTGGTGAAGGCTGTTGGGGGCTCTTTCTCGCCGGCCGTAAAGGGCCGCGGTGGCGACTATTTCCGCTCGGGGCGCGTGCGGATCGTCCGCGGCGACGGCGGCTCTCTGACGGCGCAAGTGTCCGGCTCGCGGCGCAAGCCCTACGTCGTCGAGATCGACTGGGCCAAGCTCGGCCCCGACGAGGTCGTGGCGACTTGCACCTGCCCGCACTACAAGGAAGGCAACCTCTGCAAACACATTTGGGCCATGCTGTTGGCCATGGACAAGGAGGGGCTGGACCCCGAACTGTCGAATCCTCCGGCAAAGGTGCTCCACAAATACGACTTGCCCGAATCCTCTGGCGCCCTGGATGACATGTACGACGATTGCGGGGACGACTACGACGAGTACGGTGACGAGGAGGAGGAGTACGAGGACGGCGACGAGGACGACGAGGACGACGAGGACGATTGGCACTACCGCCCCAGTGGGCCGGCGCGGCGCGAGGCAGCCCCGACGTTCGGCGACCCTCGCCGCGGCTTGAGCATCGGCGACGGACGCTCCATTGGCAAACCCCGCAGCGGCTGGAAACGCCGGTTGACGCAGGTTTTCCAATACGCCACGACCCAGGCCGCCGCCGAGCGCGTCGCATCGCGGGATGCCGGGAAACAGCGACAGGCGTGGTTCGTCCTGAGCGTCGCCGAGTGCTTGGACGATGGCCGGTTGGTTGTCCATTTCAGGCAACGCGAGACCCGGCAAACCGGCGAGTTCGGCAAGATCAAGAAGCTCACCGTTCAGTCCAAGGACATCCCCAGGTTTGTCGACGAGGAAGACGGACGCCTCGTCGAGATCCTCATCGGCAACGCCGCCTCCGACGACGTCTACGGATATCACGATTATGATGGCGGCCGGCAGGTCTCCCGGGCGGTGGTCCTGCCGGCGACGTACGAGATCGTGCTGCCGCGGCTATGCGCCACGGGCCGTTTCGTCTGGCAGATGGATTCTTCGCTGCCGGTCGAGGAGGGCCGTCCCATGGCCTGGGACGGCGGCGATCCGTGGCGGCTGCGGCTGAGCGTCGAAGACGATCCCCAGCGGCGGCGCTGGCGGCTCTTGGGCGAACTGGTTCGCGGCGGCGACCGCGTGCCGCTGTCCGACGCCGTGCTGCTGCTGGACAACGGCCTCGTCCTGTTTCCCGACCGCCTGGCGCGACTGAACGTCGCCGGCGAAGACTTCGCCTGGATCGCCGTCCTACGCGAGCAATCGCCGATCGAGGTTCCCTACTCGGGCCGCGACGCGCTGTTGGACGCGATATACCGACTGCCGACGTTGCCGGAAATCGAATTGCCGCCGGCGCTGCAACTCGAGCAGATCGTGGGGACTCCGCGCGGCAGGCTCGAAATCAAGTCGCCCGAAAAACATGCCTACTATTATTCGCGCGGCCAACTCTACGCCAACGTCCATTTCGTCTACGGCGACCACTCGTTCGATTGGGAGAACCACGAGGGCGGCATGTTGATCGCCGACGCCGGCCACGTTCTGCGTCGCGACCGCGCCCGGGAAGCCGAACTGCTCGGCCAACTCGCCGACCTGGGCTTGCGGCCGGTCGTCAACTCCTACTCCTATCGCGCGGAGCAGGCCGACCTGTCCTTTCCCGAAAAGCGGCTGCCCGAGGTCGTCCTCCGGTTGATCCGGCAGGGCTGGATCGTCGAATCGGAGGGGGTGCGGATTCGGAAGCCGGGCGCGTTCAACCTGAGCGTCACCTCCGGCATCGACTGGTTCGAACTCGACGGCCAGATCGACTTCGAGGGCGTGGCGGCGCCGCTGCCCGCGTTGCTGAAGGCCCTGCGTCACAGGGAGAAGTACATTCGCCTGGACGACGGCTCGCAGGGGATGCTGCCCGAGGAATGGCTCAAGAAGTACGGCGGCCTGGCGGAGATGGCCGACCGCGACGGCGACGGCGACGCGCTGCGGTTCGCCCCCACGCAGGCGCTGCTGTTGGACGCGCTGCTGGCCGAGCAGGAGAACGTCCGCGTCGACCGGCAGTTCGCCGACTATCGCGACAAGCTGCGGAGCTTTGAAGGCGTGAAACCGACGGACGCGCCGCGCGGTTTTCACGGCACGCTGCGGGAGTATCAAAAGGAGGGCCTCGGCTGGCTGCACTTCCTCCGCGAGTTCCGCCTGGGGGGATGCCTCGCCGACGACATGGGCCTGGGCAAAACCGTCCAGGTCCTCGCCCTGTTGCAGTCCCGCCGTCTCCGCCGGCCCAAAAACGGCGATACCCGGAAACCCTCGATCGTCGTCGTGCCCAAGAGCCTCGTCTTCAACTGGCTCGACGAGGCGGCGCGGTTCACGCCGGGTTTGCGAGCGTTCAACTACACGGGCATCGACCGCAAGAGCCGGCTCGAACAGTCCGGCGGCTTCGACCTTCTGATGACCACCTACGGAACCCTCCGCCGCGACATCGTCGAATTGAAACAGATGCCCTTCGACTACGCCATCCTCGACGAGTCGCAGGCGATCAAGAACCACCTTTCGCAAGCCGCCAAGGCCTCGCGGCTACTCGACGCCGACCACCGCCTCGCCATGACCGGCACCCCGGTCGAAAACCACCTGGGCGAACTGTGGTCGCTGTTCGAGTTCCTCAATCCGGGCATGTTGGGACGCTCGGCGAAATTCCAGACGATGGTGAAAAACAACGGTGACGACGGCGTTTTGACGCTTCTCGCCCGGGCGCTCCGCCCCTTCCTGTTGCGGCGCACCAAGGGGCAAGTCCTTGCCGAGCTGCCTGAGAAGACCGAGCAGACGCTTCTCTGCCGCATGTCCGCCGAAGAGCGAAGTGCCTACGACCGCCTGCGGGACTACTATCGAGAGAACCTGTCCGACCGGCTGAAGGAGATGGGCCTCGAGAAGGCGAAGATCCACGTGCTTGAAGCCCTCTTGCGGCTCCGCCAGGCGGCCTGCCATCCCGGCCTGCTCGACCCCAAGCAGCAGGACGTCCTTGGGCCGAAGCTCGAAACGCTCCTGGAACAACTGCGGGAAGTGATCGCCGAAGGCCACAAGGCACTGGTCTTCTCGCAGTTCACCAGCCTGCTGGCCATCGTCCGCCGCCACCTCGACAGCGAAGGGATCGTCTACGAGTACCTCGACGGCCGCACCCGCCGGCGCGGCGACAAGGTCAAGCGGTTCCAGGCCGATCCAGCGTGCCCGCTGTTCTTGATCAGCCTGAAGGCGGGCGGGCACGGGTTGAACTTGACAGCAGCCGACTACGTGTTCATCCTGGACCCGTGGTGGAACCCCGCGGTCGAGGCTCAGGCGATCGACCGTGCCCACCGCATTGGCCAGACGCGACCGGTATTCGCCTATCGCATCATCTGCGCCGACACGGTCGAGGACAAGATCCTCGAATTGCAGCGGACGAAACGCGAGTTGGCCGACGCGATTGTCTCGGCCGACCAGAGCATCGTCGCCAATCTCACGGCCGAAGATTTGGCCCTGTTGCTGAGTTAGGACCGGCGGATCAACGACACTCGCTTCCGCGTCAACCCTTGGGCACGTAGGCCGTGGACCCCCAATTGGCACAACCCACCTTGGCGGTTTCGGTTCGGGACGGTACAAATAAAGGGAAGGCACATGCCTTGGGATGTACGGCCCCGTGGCGGTGGCGCGCGGCCCGCTCGCCACCCCCTGCCAGAGTAACCCTCCTATCAGGACGAAGACGATCTTGTCAGAACGCAAACGCTCCGGGCATCGCCGGCAGCCCGACGAAGCAGAGACCCAGCCCACGGCCGCATCCTCCGAGCGCCCCAGCCCCTCTCGAACGACTCCCCGCGCCAAACGACCCCGGCGAGTCCGCTCCGCCGAGCCGGAGATCATTGCGTTTCACTGGTCCGAGGTGGAAAGCGATCGACCGGCGAGGCGTCGCCCCCCAGAACGAGGGACACCTCCGGTGCGGGATGCCGCCGAACCGGTTCCGGAGCCGGCCAAAGCCAAGAAGCAGCCCGTCGCACCGAAGCGTGCGGAGCCCGCGGCCAAAGTCCCTCCCAAGCCGGAGTCGAAGGCGGCGGCGTCAGCCGAGGCGGCACAGCCCCAGCCCGCCAAACGCAGGCGGTCTCGCCGCGGGAAGCTGTCCGGCAGACCGACCGCCGAGCCGATCAGCGAGCCGATCAGCGAGCCGGTTTCCATGGCTCGCAAGGCGATCGCCGAGGCGGAGCCGGTTCTTGCCCAGCCCGTCGCCGCGCCGCCCACCGAGGGCGAGCCGCAACCGGCCAAGCGTAAACGTCGCCCTCGCCGTAGGAAGAAGAAGGCCGCCGAAACCACCGCGGCCCAGCCCGCTGTGGCCGCGCCCGAGACGGCGATCGACCTGCCGGCCGAAGCACCGCCGGAAGCACTTCCAGAAGAACCTTCGGAAACCACGCCCGAGCCAGTCAAGGCAGCAACGAAACCGCCGGCAAAAAGCCCGGCGCCCCGATCCGACACCGGCTTCGGGGTCATGCCGCTTTCCGACGCCATGTTCGCCGCCCTGGAAGCGGCCGGCTATCTCGAACCGACTCCGATCCAGGCGGGCTTGATCCCCCGGGCGATGCTGGGAGACGATTTGATGGGTCAGGCCCAGACCGGCACGGGCAAGACGGCCGCCTTCGCCATCCCGATCCTCGAAGGGCTCGAACACGGTACGAAGAAACGGGGACCCCAGGCCCTGGTTCTCGTGCCCACGCGGGAACTGGCCGTCCAGGTCCGCGACGAGTTTGTCAAGCTGGCCGTGGGCCAGAAAGCCCGGATCGTGGCGATCTACGGCGGCAAGCCGATCCGCCAGCAGACCGAGAAGCTTCAGCGGGGCGTGGAAGTGGTCGTGGGAACGCCCGGCCGCGTCATGGACCACATGAGCCGCCACAATCTTTTTTTCGGCGACTTGCGGCAGGTGGTTCTGGACGAGGCGGACCGGATGTTGGACATCGGTTTCCGGCCCGACATCGAAAAGATCC
The DNA here is from genome assembly GCA_026401055.1 of Planctomycetia bacterium. Classification (GTDB taxonomy): domain Bacteria; phylum Planctomycetota; class Planctomycetia; order Pirellulales; family Thermoguttaceae; genus JAPLNP01. The sequence continues at coordinate 5,797 of JAPLNP010000282.1, read as the reverse complement.
TCCGCCAATGTCCCGAGTCGCGGCAAACGCTTTTGTTCAGCGCGACGCTGCCGCCGCCGGTGTTGCGGCTGGCGCAGCGGTACATGCGCAATCCCGAGTCGCTGGACTTCTCGGCCGAGGACGTGGCGGTCGAGACGATTGAGCAGTCGTACTTCACGATTGACCCCGGGCAGAAATTCGACTTGTTGCTCAAGCTGCTGGAGCGGGAGCAACCGGCCCAGGCGATCATCTTCTGCCGCACGCGCCGGGGAACCGAGCGCATCGAGCAGCGTCTGACGAAAAAATATCCGGACGCCGCCTGCATCCACGGCGACTTGCCGCAGCGGACGCGAGATCGCGTAATGGAGGGCTTTCGCGCGGGCAAGATCCGGCTCCTGGTCGCCACCGACGTGATGGGCCGCGGGATCGACGTCACCCGGATCTCGCACATCATCAACTTCGACGTCCCCGAGTTCTGCGACGACTACATCCACCGCGTCGGCCGCACGGGCCGGATGGGCCGCGAGGGCACGGCCTTCACGTTCGTCACGCCCGAAGAAGGCCCCCAGCTCACCCGCATCGAAATCCGGATCAACCGGCTGCTGAAGCGCGACGAGATCGCCGGATTCGCTTCGGTTCCCCTGGCGGAGGCGGCCGAAGTCGAGCCCGCCGAGTCCAAGCCGGTCTTCGGCCGCCCCCGGCGCAAAGTCCGCCGGGCACTGTAGGGCCCGGCATGGTGGCACTGCCGGGGCCGGCGGCACACTTCAACAGTGCCACCGCCGGATTCTAACCTCAACCGCGGAAATACAGGTAAGCGGCCAGGATTGCCACCAGCACCAGGCCCGAGGCGATGACGTCTACCGCGGTCCAACTCTTGCGAGAGACGCCGCGCTGTTCGGCCGTGGTTGTCCCGAACGTCAGGCCGCCGATCTTGTCGTAGTCCGGTTCGCGGGTCGCGAAGCTCACGGCCACCATTACCACCATGCACACGGCGAGAATCAACATGCTGTAGTATTGAAAGAATATGTTGTTGAGGATCCAGAGCAAGGAGCCCTCCGTGTAGGCGAAGTCGTCGATCAGCTTGACGGGCGTGTCGATGGCCAGACGGGCCAGGCCCATGATGAAGCCCACGATCAATGCCGCCAGGCAGCCCGCGCCGTTGAGCCGCTTCCAGAAAATCCCAAGGAAGAAGACGACGAAGATGGGCGGGGCCAGATAGGATTGAACCCCTTGCAGGTAATCGTACAGTCCGCGGCCGCCTTGGATCACGGGAATCCATGCCAACCCGATCAGGACCATGACCGTCGTCGCAACGCGGCCGATCCAGACCAACCGGTGCTGGGATACGCCGGGATTCAGCCGCGAGTAGAAGTCCATCGTGAACAAAGTGGCCGAGGCGTTGAAGACGCCCGCCAAGGAACTCATCAGCGCGGCGAGCAGTCCGGCGACAACCATGCCGCGGACTCCGGCCGGAAGGACCTTGGCGACCAACAGGGGGAACGCTCTCTGGGCTTCGTCCCGAATGACTTTTCCGTCCTCGCCGATCATGATCTGCTGGAGGCTCTCTGACGTGCCCGACTTCGCCAGGGCGAAGCAGATCATGCCGGGGATGATGAAGATGAACACGGGCAGCAGCTTCAACATGCTGGCAAAGATGGCGCCGCGCCGGGCTTCCGTCTCGTTCGGAGCCCCCAAGGTGCGCTGGACGATGTACTGGTCCGTACACCAGTACCAAAGCCCCGTCACCGGCGCGCAGAACAACATGCTCAGCCACGGATAGTTGTTATTGAAGTACCACGCCATCCGTCCCGATTCCTTCACCGGCGCCCAAGTGGCCGTCACGCCTTCGGGCACCAGGGGTTTCCAGAGGTTGAACATCTCGGAACCGCAGACGGCCCGCAGTTCGGACCAACCGCCGAGCGCCCGCAGGCCGAAGAACGTCACCAGCGCCGAGCCCAAGATGAGTATCAGCGTCTGCACAGCCTCGGTGTAGGCCACGGCCCTCATGCCCCCCACGACCGTGTACGCCCCGGTGAGCACGACCACCAGGATCGAACCGATCCAGAAGCTGTCCAGCGGGCCGACGTGCATGTCCGGCAACAGAACGGAAAACACGACTCCGCCGGCGAAGATGCCCACCGCGATCTTCGTCACCACGTAGGCGACCAACGAAATCAGCGAGAGCACCCAGCGGCAGGTCGGGTTGAAGCGGCGCTCCAGGAACTCGGGCATGGTGAATACCCGCGAACGCATGTAGAACGGCACGAGCACCCAGCCGAGCACCAACAGACACCAGGCATGGAGTTCGTAGTGGGCCATGGCCACGCCGTCGGTCGCCCCGGAGCCGGCCAAGCCGACCAGGTGCTCCGAGCCGATATTGCACGCGAAAATCGACGCCCCGACGACCCACCAGCCGAGGTTCCTGCCCGCCAGGAAGTAGTCGTCGGCCGTGTCCTTGCTCTTCGCGATCACCCACCACGTTATGCCCAGGAGGATGCCGAAATACGCGGCGATTACGATCCAGTCTAGTGCTTCCACGGTTTGAGCCTTTCGAGCTGAGTTAGAATGCCCCGTCCCAACGAAGCTGATGTTTGAATTGCCTCAACTGCGTTTGCCGGTCGATGAACAGGCATTCGACGCCAATCATCTCCGTGAAATCCTCGATGTGTTCGCTCGCGAGGGCCTGGCTGAAGACCATGTGATGCGGACCGCCCGCATAAATCCACGCCGCCGCCGCGGTCTTCAAGTCGGGAAGTGGCGTCCAGAACGCCCGGGCGACGGGCAACTTGGGCAGCGGTTGCTCCGGCTCGACGGCCTCCACCTCATTGACCAGCATCCGGAACCGGTCGCCGAGGTCGAGCATGGCGACGTTGATCGCCGGACCCGCCGCCGCCGTGAAGACCAGGCGCACCGGGTCGTCCTTGCCGCCGATGCCCAGCGGGTGGATTTCGCAGGAGGGCGTGCCCGCGGCCAGCGAAGGACAGATTTCGAGCATGTGCGCTCCGAGCACCTTGGGCCCGGCCGGATCGAGATCGTAGGTGTAGTCCTCCATGAACGAGGTCCCGCCCTCCAGGCCGGCGGCCATCGTTTTCATCGCCCGCGCCAAGGCGGCCGTCTTCCAGTCGCCCTCGGCCCCGAAGCCGTAGCCGTCGGCCATCAGCCGCTGAACGGCGATTCCGGGGAGCTGGTCGAGGCCGTAGAGGTCCTGGAACGAGTCGGTGAACGCCGTCGCTCCCACTTCTTCGAGGAATGCCCGCAGGCCCAGCTCGGTCCGAGCCGCGTAGGCCAGCGCCGCTCGCCGGGGGCCGCCCGGTCTCAAGCAGTCGGCCATGGCGTACCGCTGGTCGTATTCGGCCAGCAGACGGTCGACCTCGGTGTCGCCGGCGTCCCGGAGCCGGGCGGCAAGGTCGCCGACGGCGTATCCGTTGACCTCGACGCCGAAGCGCACTTGGGCTTCGACCTTGTCGCCTTCGGTGACCGCCACCTGTCGCATGTTGTCGCCGAAACGGGCCACTTTGAGGTTCCGCATTTCATGCACGCCGACGGCCCCGCGCATCCAGGCCGCCAGGCGGTCCTCGACGTCCGCCTCTCGCCAATGTCCGACGACGACTTTACGCGGCTTGCGGAGCCGGGTGCAGATGAAGCCGAACTCTCGGTCGCCGTGGGCCGACTGGTTGAGGTTCATGAAGTCCATGTCGATCGTCGCCCAGGGCAGATCGCGATTGAACTGCGTGTGGAGGTGCGCCAGCGGCTTCTCCAGCGCGAGCAACCCGGCGATCCACATCTTGGCCGGCGAAAACGTGTGCATCCAGCAAACCAGCCCGATGCAGTTCGCCGAAGCGTTCGCCTCGCGGCAAACTCGGGTGATCGCGTCGGCCGTCGCGACCAGGGGCTTATGGACCAGGCGGACCGGAAGTCGCCTCGAACCGTTGAGCCCGTCGACCACTTGCCGGCTGTTGGCGGCCACCTGGGCGAGCACGTCCTCGCCGTAAAGCTCCTGGCTGCCGGTGACGAACCACACTTCCAAACGATCCAAGTCCGCGCTCATCGTTCAAGACTCCGTATCGAGGCCGGCCGGACTGTTTGACGTCTGGCCGTAGTAGGCCGCCGGACCGTGTTTGCGCAGGTAGTGCTTGTCCAGCAGGTAGGGCTCCAGAGTGGGCGCTTCCGGATCGATCAGCCGCGTCGCCAGCGCCATTTCGGCCACGGCCTCCAGGGCAACGGCGTTCTCGACGGAACTCCGGGGCGAATCTCCCCAAGTGAACGGCGCGTGCCCCGCCACCAACACGGCCGGCATCGCCGCCGGATCCAGATCCGCGAATCGTTCGACGATGACCCGGCCCGTGTTCGCCTCATAGTCGGCGGCGACTTCGTCGTCGGCCAACGGGCGGGTCACCGGCACCGGCCCGTGGAAGTAGTCGGCGTGCGTCGTGCCCAGACACGGGATCTCGCGGCGCGCCTGGGCAAACGCCGTGGCAACGCGGCTGTGCGTGTGCGTGACTCCTCCAATCCGGGCAAAATCGCGGTAAAGCAGTACGTGCGTCGCCGTGTCACTGGACGCCTTCAAGTCCCCTTCGACCGTGTTGCCGTCCAGGTCGACCACCACCATCTGCTCGGGCTGAAGTTCGCCGTAGGGCACGCCGCTGGGTTTGATGACGACCAGCCCCCGTCGGCGATCGATCCCGCTCGCGTTCCCCCAAGTCAGCGTCACCAGGCCGCAACTGGCCAGGTCGCGATTGGCTTGGCAGACCGCCCTTCGCAATTCGTCCAGCATCAAGTTGTCCCCCGGCGGACTCGATTGCGAATGGCGATCAATTGCTTCATCACGCCGGCGAGTTGCCCCCGGTATCCCGAGAGGCCGAACGCATCGTGCAACTGACGGTACAGGGGATACAACTCGGCGTAGATCGCCGCCGCGGGCTTGCGCGGGCGGAACACGGTACTCTTGGCGCCGGTCATCTTCCGCTGGGCGGCGGCCACGCTTGTGTAGGCGCCGCCCACCACGGCCCCGAAAATCGCGGCCCCCAGGGCGCAGGACTGCGCGGACCGGCTGACTTTCATCGGCCGGTTGAAGACGTCGGCGTAGATCTGCATCACCAGCGGGTTCTTCTCGGCGATCCCGCCGCAGTTGACCACCTCCTTGACCCGAACGCCGTACTCCTCGAAGCGATTGATGATCGTCAGGCCGCCGAACGCCGTGGCCTCGACCAGCGCGCGATAGATCTCCGCCGCCGTCGTGTGCAGCGTCTGCCCGACGAGCAGTCCCGTCAGCAGCGGATCCACCAGGATCGTGCGGTTGCCGTTGTTCCAATCCAACGCCATCAGGCCGCTCTCGCCCGGTTGCAGCCGCTCGGCGTCGCGCGACAGTCGGACGTGCGGGTCCTCGCCTTGTGTCGAGCCCGACGCGGCGACGTGCTTGACGAACCAGTTGAAGATGTCGCCCACGGCCGACTGCCCGGCCTCCAGGCCGTACATCCCGGGGATCACCGACCCCGGAACGATGCCGCATAGCCCGGGGATGTCCTCCAGCGGCTGGTCCAGCGGCCAGACGGTGATGTCGCAGGTGCTCGTGCCGATGATTTTGACGAGCGTTCCCGGCTTGACGCCCGAGCCGACCGCGCCCATGTGGGCGTCGAATGCCCCCACGGCCACGGCGATGCCTGGCGGGAGCCCCACTTTCTCGGCCATCTCGGCGGTGAGTTCGCCGGCCTTCTGGTCGGAGGTGGCGGCGTGGTCCGCGTAGTGCTCGGCGACCCTGGCCAGGCCCGGGTCCAGCCGCCGGAGAAAAGCCCGGCGGGGCAGCCCGCCCCAGTCCTCG
>JAPLNP010000289.1 GCA_026401055.1 Planctomycetia bacterium | reverse complement strand
ACGGGCCTGGCTCTGTTGCCGTTTCTGGGCGCCGGCCAGACGCACAAGAAGGGTGAATATCAGAAGGTGGTGCAGGCGGGTCTGAACTTCCTGACCAGTCGGATTGACCGCAGAACCGGCAGTCTATATGAGGCGGAGGGCGCGATGTATTCGCACGGGATCGCCGCGATCGCCGTGTGCGAAGCCTACGCCATGACCCGTGACAAGAGCCTCTTCGAGCCGGCACAGATGGCGGTCAACTTCATCTGCTACGCGCAGGACCCGATCGGCGGCGGATGGCGGTACGAACCGCGGACGCCGGGCGACACGTCGGTCGCGGGCTGGCAGATCATGGCCCTGAAAAGCGGCCACATGGCCTACCTCCGGGTCCCGCCCGTGGCCGTGAAGAAGGCGGCCGCCTTCCTGGACAGCGTCCAGACCGACGGCGGCACTGCTTACGGCTACACCTCGCCCGGCGCGGGCAGGGCCACGACGGCGGTCGGATTGCTCTGCCGGATGTACCTGGGCTGGAAGAGGGACGAGTCGGCGCTGGCGGACGGCGTCAAGTTGCTCGGCGAGCAAGGCCCTTTGAATGACATGTACTACAACTACTACGCCACCCAGGTCATGCGACACTATGAAGGCGACGCCTGGCAGAAGTGGAACGACGTGATGCGCGACCAGTTGGTCAATTCGCAGTCGAAGGCCGGCCACGAAGCGGGCAGTTGGTTCATGGCCAGCGATCCGCACTGCCGACACGGCGGGCGCCTCTATTGCACTTCGATGGCCACGATGATCCTCGAGGTCTACTATCGTCATTTGCCCATCTACTCCAAACAGAGCACCGAGCAAAAGTTCCCGGTGGAATAGGGTCGTCCGGCGGTTGTGGGAGGCATCTGCGACGCCAATCGCATCGGTCGTGGCTCGTCGGCGGTTGTTCCGACTGCTTGTCGTTCGCGAATTCTGACGACAAGACCGTGACAGATCGTCCATAACCGGCCCTCCATGACATGAACTCCTGACTGGTAGGCCGAAGTGGGACAGACGCCGGCAACCGACTGCTCAGCCAAGTCGTTCTGGTCAGGGAGAATCATCTCATCGATGATTTGACAACCCCGGTATCCTCTGCGATCCTGAAAAGGGTCAAGCCGCTGTCGGCAATCGCTTTGTGCAGCACGTCGGATAGCGTCGGTGGCACTCGGCAATGGCACCCAGCGGCTACCTCTCCGCTGCCTTGACGACCCTGGGCGGCCGCGCTATCATGAATGGTTTGCCCTTCCGCCCAAATGGATGCGCCCGCTCATGTCCTTCTCCTCCTCCCCGGAGCCGATCAACGGCAACATCGACCTCCCGCGGATCGAGCGGGCGGTCCGCGAGATCCTCGCGGCGGTGGGCGAGGACCCCGACCGCGAGGGGCTACGCGATACGCCCGCCAGGATGGCGCGGATGTACGCCGAGATGTTTCGCGGGCTGCACGAGGACCCCCGGCGTCATCTGCAAAAATTTTTCACCGAAAAGTACGACGAAATCGTCCTCGTCCGCGACATCAGCTTCAACAGCATGTGCGAACATCACATGCTGCCGTTCATGGGCAAGGCGCACATCGGGTATCTGCCGGACGGGCGGGTGGTCGGCTTGAGCAAGCTCGCCCGGGTCGTCGAGGACGGTGCCCGGCGGCCCCAAGTCCAGGAACGGATGACCGAGACGATCGCCAATCTGCTGGTCGAGGAACTCCATGCCAAGGGCGTGGCGGTGGTGATCGAGGCGGTACACACGTGCATGACGGTCCGCGGAGTCCGCAAGCCCGGCAGCGTCTGCGTCACCTCGGCCATCAAGGGCGCGTTTCGCAACAAGCCGTCTACCCGGGCGGAGATCATGACGTTGATCTACGGCGAGCACCGCGCCACGGTCGGTCCGTAGAGGGCGGGCGGGGTATCCATGGAACAGCGGGACCACCAGCGCGAACGCATCCAGGACGATCTGCGTGGGCTGGTCGTCGGCGAGGTCCGTTGCGACGAGATTTTTCGCCAACTCTACGCCTGCGACGGCAGCATCCACGCCATCGAGCCGCTGGGCGTCATCTGTCCGCTGAGCACCGCCGACGTCGTGGCCACGGTTCGGTACGCCGCCGAGAAGAAGATCCCGCTGCACGCCCGGGGCGCCGGCACGGGTTCGGCGGGCGAGTCGCTCGGGCCGGGACTCGTGCTGGATTTTTCGAGGCATTTGCACCGGCTGCTGGGCAACGACGGCGAGTTGGTCCGCGTTCAGCCGGGCGTGGTCCACGAGCGGCTCAACGCCCATCTGCGCCGCGGCGGGCGCCTCTTCGGTCCCGACCCGGCCAACAGCGCGGTGACCACGCTCGGCGGCGTTATTGCGATCGATGCCGCGGGCAGCCATTGGCCCAAGTACGGCTCGGCCCGACGGCACGTCCGCCGGCTGCAGGTGGTGTTGTCCGACGGGCACGTGATGGAAGTTGGGCGCGAACCGCTCGTGGACGGCCAGAGCACCGACGCCGATCTCCGGAAGCGCGAGCTGGTCAACCAGTTGGCCGTGCTGCTTGCCCGGCACGAGGATCTGATCCGGCGTCATCAGCCCAAGAGCCCGATCAATCGCTGCGGTTACCATCTCGACGGCGTGCTGGCCGACGGGCATCTCGATCTGGCCGGACTGTTGGTCGGCTCGGAGGGCACGTTGGCGTTGACCACCGAGGCGACGCTGGCGACCGAGCGGCTGCCGCGATGCTGCGGCGTGGCGCTGCTGTTGTTCGACTCATTGGAGAAGGCGTCCCGGGCGGTGCTGGCGATTCTGCCGCACGGGCCGACTGCCTGCGACCTGCTGGACCGGCGCTACCTGAGCCTCGCTCGGGATGCCGACGCGCGGTTCGACCTGTTGATTCCGCGCGAGGTGGAGGCGGTGTTGCTGGTCGAGCAGGACGGCGATCAACCGCGGGAGGTTCGCGACCGGCTGCAACGCCTGGTCGACGAGATTTGGCACAAGCGGCGCTTGGCGTTCGGCGCCCGGCCGGCGTTCGACCCGGCCGAGACGGATCTGTTCTGGCAATTGGCCGCGCGAATTCAGCCGGCGCTGCGTCGGATGGAGGGATCGACGACGCCGGTGCCGGTGGTCGAGGACATGGCCGTTGGGCCGGAGGCGCTGCCGGAGTTCCTGGTCGAGGTCCAGAACGTCCTGAAGCGCCACCAGGTCACCGCCTCGCTTTCGTGCCACGCGATCCAGGGGCAGTTGCACCTGCAACCGTTTTTCGACCTGGGCAACCCGGGCCACGTCGAGAAGATGCGCGGCGTCGCCGAGGACCTTTATGAAGCGGTCTTTCGCCGCGAGGGCACCATCGGCGGCGAGCACGGCGTCGGGCTGAGCCGCACGGCGTTCGTCGCCCGGCAGTACGGCGAACTCTACGGCGTCTTCGAGGAAGTGAAGCGGATCTTCGATCCCGAGAACCTTTTCAACCCGGGCAAGATCGTCGGCGGCGAGCCGGACCAGCTCACGCGGCACCTGCGCGGCGTGGTTGCCATGCCCCGCGAGGCGACGGGCGCGCCGGCCGACGCCATCGAGGGCGTCGAACTGCGCGACCTCGTCGAGCTGCAACTGAATTGGGACCCGGCCCGGGTGGCCGCGCCGGCCCGGGCGTGCAACGGCTGCGGCGACTGCCGCACCCAAGCGGCCGACACGCGGATGTGCCCGATCTTCCGGATCCTGCCGGCCGAAGAGTCGTCGCCCCGGGCGAAAGCGACGTTGATCCGCGCGGTGCTGACCGGCCGCATGAGCCTGAGCGAGCTGACGAGCGAGACGTTCAAGCAGGTGGCCGACCTGTGTTACCACTGCCACATGTGTGCCCAGGAATGTCCCGCCCGGGTTGATATTCCCCGGCTGATGACCGAAGGCAAGGGGGCCTACGTCTCGGCCAAGGGGCTCCATTTCGGCGACGCCGTGATGAATCGGCTCGACGTGCTCGCGGCCCTGGGCGGCGTCGCGCCGCGGCTGTCGAACTGGGTGCTGGGAAACCGGCAGATGCGCTGGCTGATCGATAAGACGCTGGGGATCGCCCAGGGTCGGAAGCTGCCGCGGCTGGCCGCGAGGAGTTTTCTGCGCACGGCGGCCCGGCGGCGGTTGACCAAGCCGCGGCGCCACCAAGACGTGAAAGTCGCCTATTTCGTCGACACTTACGCGAACCACCACGACCCGCAACTCGGCGAGGCGCTGGTGGCCGTCCTCAAACACAACGGCGTGGCGGTGTACGTTCCGCCCGAGCAACGGCAGGCCGGCACGGCGGCAATCACCAGCGGATCGCTCGACCTGGCGCGGCGATTGGCGCGGCACAACACGGCGGTGCTGGCCGAGGCGATTCGCCAGGGCTACGACGTCGTGGCCACCGAGCCGGCCGCCGCGCTGAGCCTCAAGCGGGAGTACCTCTATCTGCTGGACGACGACGACGCCCGACTGGTCGCCGAGAACAGCAGCGAGGCCTGCACGTACCTCTGGAACATGCACACCAAGGGCAAGCTGCAACTCGACCTGAAACCGATCAACGCGACGGTCGGCTACCACTTGCCCTGCCGCATGAAGGCCCTCGGCGTCGGCACGCCCGGCCAAAACCTGCTCCGCCTCGTCCCCGGGCTGTCGGTTCATACGATTGACGCAGGGTGCTCGGGCATGGCCGGGACGTTCGGCCTGAAGCGAGCGAACTACCGGACCAGCCTCCGCGTCGGCTGGGGGCTCATCTCGGCGCTTCGCGATCCGCGACTTCAGGCCGGAGCGACCGAATGCAGCGCGTGCCGCATCCAGATGGAACAAGGAACCGCCAAACCGACCGTGCATCCCATCAAGCTCTTGGCGCTGGCCTATGGGCTGATGCCCGAGCTGAGCGGCCTGTTGACCACATCGGGCGAGGAGCTGCTCACCACATGAGAATCCGCGTTCGCCTGTTCGCCGTCGCCCGGCAGGCCGCCGGGACGGACTCGGTCGAGATCGAGCTGCCCGAGGGGGCCGACATCGGACAATTGCGCCGCGCGATGGCCGCGGGGGTTCCCGGCCTGGGCGCGATCGTGGACCAGTTGCGTTTCGCCGTCGATGAAGAGTTCGCCGGCGACGGGACGAAGATTCCGCCCACCGCCGACATCGCCTGCATCCCGCCGGTGAGTGGAGGATAAAGCGGTAAGGGTGGCACGCCCTGAGGAACGAAGGGCGTGGTGCGGCGTCAAACCACGCCCTTCGTTCCTCAGGGCGTGCCACCCAACTGACAACTGACCACCGACCACCGACAACCGGCAACCGACAGCCGACAGCCGCCATGATCGAACTGACCACCGATACGATCGACGTCGCCCGGGTAATCGAGGCGGTGCGTTCGCCCAAGGCCGGCGCGGTCGTGCTGTTTCTGGGGACGGCGAGGGAATCGACCGGCGGCCGGGCCGTCCGGTCGCTGGAGTACGAAGCCTACGACGCCATGGCCCGAGCGGAGCTTGCCAGGCTCGAAGCCCAAGCCCGGGCGACGTGGGATCTGGTCGACTGCGCGATCGTCCATCGGCTGGGCGAGGTGGCCGTCGGCCAGACGAGCGTGGCCATCGCCGTCAGCGCGGCCCATCGTGAGGGGGCATTCGAGGCTGGCCGCTGGCTGATCGACCGCATCAAGGAGGTCGTCCCGATCTGGAAGAAAGAGAACCGCGCCGACGGCTCCGCCGACTGGGTCCACCCGATGATCGACCTGCCAGGCGCGTGACTACTGACAACCGACAACTGACCAATGGCCACTGACATGCCCGCGCTGATCGACCGCTACGACCGGACGCACACCGACTTGCGAATCTCCGTGACCGATCGGTGCAATCTGCGCTGCGCGTACTGCATGCCGCCGGAGGGCGTGACGCCGAAGTCCCACGCGGAGGTCCTGCGGTTCGAGGAGATCGAACGGTTCGTCCGCGTCGTCGTGGGCATGGGCGTGCGCAAGATCCGGCTGACCGGCGGCGAACCGCTCGCGCGTAAAGGCGTCGTCCGGCTGGTCGAAATGCTCGCCCGGCTGCCCGGCGTCGACGACCTCGCCATGACGACCAACGGCACGCTGCTGGCCGAACATGCCAAGGCCCTGAAAGCCGCCGGGCTGAAGCGGCTGAACGTCAGTCTCGACACGCTCGACCGCCGGAAGTTCCAACAGATCACCGGCCGCGACGAACTGGACGGCGTGCTCGCGGGCATCGCCGCGGCCCGGGCGGCCGGCTTCGAGAAGATCAAGCTCAACACGCTGGCCGTTCGCAATCAGACCGAGGAGGAGGTGGTGCCACTAGCGCGGTTCGCCCGGCAACACGGACTCGAGCTGCGGTTCATCGAGTTCATGCCGCTGGACGGCAACGCCGGTTGGAGCGACGATCGAGTTCTCACCGGCGGGGAAATCCTCGAAAGCCTGGCGGCGGCGCTGGGGCCCCTGGAGCCGGTGGAGGCCGCCGGCCCGGCCACGGTGTACCAGTTCGCCGACGGCATCGGCCGCGTCGGCGTCATCCGCTCGGTCAGCCGCCCGTTCTGCGAACGTTGCGGCCGATTGCGTCTGACGGCCGACGGGCAGGTCCGCAACTGCCTGTTCGCCGCCCGCGACTGGGACGCCCGAGCCGTGCTCCGCGCGGGCGGCAGCGACGAGCAACTGGCCGAACTGGTCCGTGACGCCGTGTCGGCCAAACCAAAATGCCACGGCACCGACGACGGCGAATTCCTCCGCGGCGACCGGTCCATGCACGAGATTGGCGGGTGAACCATGCACGAGTCCGCGGAGCCGTCGCAACCCTGGTACCACGCGGGGCTTCGGTTCCGATGCACCGGATGCGGGCGATGTTGCACGGGCGATCCCGGCTACGTGTGGGTCAACCAGGCCGAGATCGACGCCATGGCCCAAACGCTCGGCATGACGCCCGAGGCGTTCGAGAAGGCGTATGTCCGCACGGTGGGGCGCCGTCGCAGTCTTCGGGAGATGGCCGACGGCGATTGCGTCTTCTACGACCGCCCGACCGCCCGATGCCGTGTCTACGCGGTTCGGCCTCGGCAATGCCGGTCATGGCCGTTCTGGTCGTCGAACGTTCGCACGCCCGAGGCGTGGCAACACACCTGTGAGGCATGTCCCGGCGCCGGCCAAGGGCCGGGGGTGTCGTTGGACGAGATCGAGGAGCGGCGTGGGACGATTCAGATCTGACGGATTCTACCGATTTTGCGGTCTGGCTTGATTTTTCCGGTTGGGTAGCCGATATACGTTTGCGGTCACGTGTTTTCCGCGGTGTCCGTGCGCCCGAGCGCGCCGGCGGCGGAAGTCCCGGCGACGATTGTGTTCTTACTCCTTGTGGATTAAGGACTTACGATTGACGGGCACGGGGCGTGGCAGTTCGCGGTGGCTAAGCTCTTTGACAATAAGGATTTAACGAAAACGGCCGCCTGATCGGCGCAGTCCGTTTTTGTGGCCTTCGACACCTCCGGAACCCCCCTTTACCCGGGTCTGGTGACGGATTGCTCTTGACTCTAGTCGTTACGCCACCTACACTTGGAGCGATAAATGGGTGTTTCCGCGAGTCCCGCTCGTGGATTATTGGCGACCCATTTTCCCAGGAGAATCGTGTCGTGACCAAGAAAGAGATTGTTCGGACCATTTCGGAAGAAATCGGGCTGACCCAACTGAAGACCAAGGAGATCGTCCAGAAGACCTTCGATGCGATCGTCCGAACGCTGGTCGACGAACGGCGGATCGAGCTGCGAAACTTTGGGGTTTTCGAGGTGAAGCGACGGGCGTCTCGCAAGGCGAGAAACCCACGGACCGGCGACAAGGTCTTCGTGCCAGAGAAGTACGTCGTCACGTTCAAGCCCGGCAAGGAAATGGACAAGCGCGTCCGCGAGTTGGAGCGCCAGGCCGCCGCAAGGGCGAAAACCGCTTCGCCGGACGTGTCCGAAACCGTTGAAACACAAACAACTTATGACTCGGCTGTCAGGGATCCCTGACGCGGTCGGCCAAGCCGCCGGCTGCTCGGGCCCTGACGCGAGCCGGCGAGTCGCCGCCGCGGAGCGACCCTTTTTTTGCCGCCGGGTTGATCTCGGCGCCGGTGCGAAAAAACGCTAGTCTACCGCGACTTATCCTGGCGGAGCTCCCGCTCTCCGCTGTCGACCTTTCCCGCAATACCAAATACCCGATACGCCAATCTTGGTGCCCGTGACGCAGTGTTGTCGTGGCATGGCGAGTTGGCCGTTGGAGTGTTCGCACGCGCCAGGCGCGCTGCAACTCGTTTCTCAGGGAGGAGTTAGGCCATGCACAAGCTGCTGTTGGCTGTTTCGTTGGGCTTGCTCGTCAGCGCCGGCGTGGGCTGCATCACGCCGGCCTATTCAGGCGACCCGACACGCCGCACGCAGGAACTGCTGTTCACGTCGGAGAACCTGCGCGCAGCCGTAGACACGTGGGAGCGGGTCTGGTTCCTGGATCAGCCGGACCACATGACGCCGTATCGTACCCACGGCGGTATCCTCTGAGTCGGGGGACCCGTCCGTTTGACGGCGGCGCGCGATTCGGCGTAAGCCTTGCGCGGATCAAATATTTATTCCCATTGCGTCTGACTTCCCCAACCCGCCTCCGGAGTCGCTCCGGTGGCGGGGCTCTCTATTGGCAGGCGGTTGCCACCCGGGGCATCGTCGGCTAAATTGCGGGTTTCCACGGCAGCGCGAGGCCGCCGGCCGCGCCTCGGGCCCCGCTCGCCACGCCCCGGCGCGCCTGCTGACACACCCGAGTCCTTTTGCTCCAAGCCCACCGTGACCGCCGACGATATCCGCCTCGACGTTCGACTCGGCCGGCTGACGCTGGCCAATCCGATCATGGTGGCCTCGGGCACGTTCGGATACGGCCGGGAGATGCTCGGGCTGGTCGACGCGGCTCGGCTGGGTGGAATCCTCCCCAACACGATCACCCGGGAGCCCCGTCGCGGCAACCCGCCGCCTCGGACCGTCGAAACCGCCGCCGGCATGCTCAACTCGATCGGCCTGGACAACGACGGGATCGAAGCGTTCCTCGAGCGGCAGATGCCGTACCTGGCGAGCTTGGGCGCCGCGATCGTCGTGAGCATCGCCGGTCGCACGGCCGACGAGTTCGTCGCCATGGTCGCCCGGCTCGACGGCGTGCCCGGCGTCGCGGCCCTGGAACTGAACGTCTCCTGCCCCAACGTCTCCGGCGGCGTCGACCTCGGCGTCGATCCCCGGACGTGCGAGGCGTTGGTCCGGGGCGTTCGCGCGGCGTGCGGGCTGCCGGTGCTGGCCAAATTGACGCCGAACGTCACCGACATCGTCGCCGTCGCCCGGGCCGCCGCGGACGGCGGGGCGGATGCCGTCTCGCTGGTGAACACCTGCCTGGGCATGGCCGTCGACTGGCGGCGCCGGCGGCCGCGACTGGGCAACGTCCTGGGCGGACTGAGCGGCCCGGCCATCAAGCCGATCGCCTTGCGCGCCGTGTACCAGGTCGCCCGGGCGGTCGACGTTGCGGTGGTTGGGATTGGCGGCATCGCGTCGATCGACGACGTGATGGAGTTCCTCGTTGCCGGCGCGACGGCGGTCCAGATCGGCACGGCGAACTTCTACAACCCGACGGTGTCCATCGAAGTGCTCGACGCCCTGCCCGCCGCGCTGGCCCATCTCGGCGCGCGTTGGGTCCAGGACGTTGTGGGAACGTTGACGGTTGACAATTGACGGTTGACGGTTGACAGTCGACGGAAGGTGGTCGATCCCTAATCCCTGATCCTTAATCCTTAATTCTTGATCCCTAATCCTTAATCCCACCCATGCGAGTTTTATCCGGTATTCAGCCGACGGGACGGTTTCATTGGGGCAACTATTTCGGGGCGATCCGGCAATACATCGAGTTGCAGGGCAACCCGGACGACGCGCTGTACTTCATCGCGAATCTGCACGCCTTGACCACGGTCCGCGATCCCGACGAGCTTCGACGCCTGACGCTGGACGCGGCCACCGACCTGCTCGCGCTCGGACTCGACCCGGACCGCGCCACGCTGTTCGTCCAGTCGGACGTGCCCGAGGTCTCCGAACTCTGTTGGCTGCTGATGACCGGCACGCCCTTGGGGCTTCTCGAACGGTGTCATGCGTACAAGGACAAGAAGGCCCGCGGGCTGACGGCCGACGCGGGGCTGTTCGCGTATCCGGTGTTGATGGCGGCGGACATCCTGGCCTACGACTCGGACGTCGTGCCGGTCGGCGAGGACCAGGTGCAGCACATCGAGGTCTGCCGCGACCTGGCCGCCAGCTTCAACCACCATTTCGGCGAGACGTTTGTGCTGCCCAAGGCGAAAATCCTCGACACGTCGGCCCGGGTGCCCGGCACCGACGGCGAGAAGATGTCCAAGAGCTACGACAACACGCTGGAGGTGTTCGAGGAGCCCAAGCCGCTCGGCAAGAAGATCATGCGGATCGTGACGGACTCGCGGCCGATGGAAGAGCCGAAGAACCCGGAAAGCGATCACCTGTTCCAGCTCTACTCGCTGTTTGTCGACGACGACGCGCGAGAGTCGATGGCGGCGACCTACCGCCGCGGCGGATTCGGCTACGGCCAGGTGAAGAAGGCATTGGCCGACGCGGCGATCGCGTGTTTCCAGCAGGCCCGCGAGCGCCGCCGAGAGTTCGAGGCTCAACCCAACCGCGTCCGTGAAATCCTCGGTGACGGCGCCGCCCGGGCGCGAAAGAAGGCCGGCGAAGTCCTCTTGCGGGCGCAGCGGGCGTGCGGCGTCAAGCCGTAGCCGCCTCCCCGTCCCGCGAGATGTCTCCCCAATCGGTCGCGACGATGCCGGCGAAGTTGTGGATGCGCAGGCGCGAGCCCCGGGTGTCCATGGCGAAGACTCGCGCCCGAATCGCACGAGCCTGACTCGTTTTCCCGCTGTCAACACATTCTGTCATCGGTACTTGACTTAGGGTGACGAGGTTGCGTATCTTGACGGCTTGGTGGCGGCAGTACCTCGCGGGTTCAAGTCCTGTTTTCCGCACCTTGCCACGAAAGGACGTACGGCGATGAGTGATGCGAGCCAGAACAGTTACGATGACGTGCCGTATCCGAGCTATCCGCATCCCAACACGCATCCAAGGCACCTGGAGGCGTTGGCGGTGCTGTTCGGCATGGAGCCGCCGCCCTCGACGGCGTGCCGCGTCCTGGAATTGGGCTGTGCGTCGGGCGGCAACCTGATCCCCGTCGCCGACGAGTCGCCCGACTGCCAGGTGCTGGGCATCGATCTCTCGTCCCGCCAGGTGGAGGATGGCCGGGCGACGATTGCCGAGCTGGGAATGCCGAACATCGAGCTGCGCAAGGCCGACGTTTGCGAGATCGACGACTCCTGGGGGAAATTCGATTACATCATCTGCTTCGGCGTCTACTCCTGGGTACCCCCGGCGGTGCAGGACAGGATCTTCGACGTGTGCCGGCGCAACCTCGCGCCCAATGGCGTCGCGAGCATTTCGTACAACACGTATCCCGGCTGGTACTTGCGCGAGGGGATCCGCGACCTGATGCGCTACCACGTCGACCAGATCTCCGATCCAAGGCAGAGAATCGCGCAGGCACGCGCCGTGCTGGACTTCATGGTGTCGGTGTGCGACGAGCGCCAACTCCACGGCCAACTCCTGAAACACGAACTGAAACTGATTCGCGAGGTGGACGAGTCGTACTTGTACCACGAGCACCTTGAGGACTACAATCAGCCCACGTACTTCCACGAGTTCATCGACCGGGCCGCCCAGCACGGCTTGCAGTACCTGTCGGAGTCGAACGTCAGCCGCATGTTGATGCTCGATCTGCCGGAGAAGGCGCGCGAGGCGCTGCGAGAGGCGCCCATGATCCGCCGGGAGCAGTACCTCGATTTCCTGCGCAACGTCGGCTTTCGCACGACGCTGTTGTGTCACCGCGAGATCGAACTGGATCACGAGTTGCGGGAGCATCGCATGGGCCGCTTCCACGTGCAACTCTCGGACCGACCCGATCCCGGCCAAACCGATCTGGGAAGCCATGAGCCCGTCAAGTTTACCGTCGCCGACCGCGGATTGACCGTGTCGCTGCCGCTGAGCAAGGCGGCGATCGTGTGTCTGGGGCGGATTTGGCCCGAGGCAATCGGCGTCGCGGAACTGTACGACAGGGCCCTGGAAATGCTGGAGCCGGCGTCGACGGCCGATCCGCAGCGCTCGATCGAGGCATTGCACAGCCTGCTGGCGTCGGCGTTGGCGGGCAACTTCTTGGAGATCTTCGTCCATCCGCCGCGATGCGTCTCCACGATCGCCGACCGGCCCGTGGCCTCGAAGCTCGTCCGCTATCAGGCTTCGCGCCGAATGCTGATCACCAACCGCTGGCACCGCATCGTCAAGTTCAACGACGTGGGCCGTTTCGTGTTGCAGCGGCTCGACGGGCAGCACGATCGCGCGGCGCTCGAACGGGACCTGCACGACGCGCTCGCCAAGGGCGTGATCGTCCGGAAGCCGGGGGACGAGGACGCGGCTTCCGACGAACCGGTCCCCGACATGGTCGACTGGGCGCTGCAAACGTGTGCCTCGGCCTGTCTGTTGGTGGCGTAGGCCGCGCAAAGACCGCTCAGGGGTGGAAAAGATGTCAGGAACCAGTATTGATGGCTTGCGGGCGCTCTGTCCAGCCGCGGGTAAAGGAACCAATGGTTCCTGACACCTCTTCTCGCCCAAACGCCCGAGGTCACCCGGCCTGGAATTCCCGGAATTCCCGCCCGGTGCTTTGTGTCCTCTTCGTATTGCATCGAAACGGGGTATTGTGCTATAGATTTGCTTTGGTCGTAACTGGTTGACAGTCAGGAGATTATGTCATGGAGGACTGGTCATGGACGATCTATCGCGGTTCTGTTGTCAGAATTCT
>JAPLNP010000654.1 GCA_026401055.1 Planctomycetia bacterium | reverse complement strand
GCACTGTCAAGCCGTTGTCAAGGGGCGTCTGTGCGCTTTTAGTGGCTACATAATGCAATTCATTCCAAGCACGCAACCCCTTGCAGCCAAGCCACTTAACGGCGAAAAGCAGCTCGCAAACGAGGAAAAGTCTGGTCTAGCCGAAATCGCGGCGGGAAGCCATCATGCGGTCAGCCGTCGCTCCATAGCGGTTCGTTGCACTCATTGCAGAGCTTGGTGGGGCGCATGGCCATGCCGATCCACATCGGCAGCCAGAGGCCGAGCGTCACGACGGTCAGGCCGAACTGCTTCAGGTGGGAAACCGGTTCGACGTGGAACGTCACCGTCTTATTGCAGTGCTTGCAGAAGCAAGTCGTTTCATTGGACATGGATGGGTCTTCTTATTCAATGGGGGAAGGGAGGCCGAAGCCTTGGTGAGTCGCTGCGTCCTTGTCCCGACCGCAAGACACGGCGCGTGCCGGCGGAAACGGCGAAGGAACCGGCGCAACAGCGCCGGGGCACGGTCGCCGGAGTCAGACCCCGGATTGCGCAGGGCGCGCGGCCGTCGCGTCAAATCCGCAGGCGACGCAACTGAAGAAACAGAAGACCCGACGCCGACAAGGAGCCGGCGTGTCCGGACCGAGCGAGGGCGGGCCCAAAGTCCGGCGAAGAGGCTTCCGGTGGGACGTCCGGCGCGTGAGCGTGAAGGAAACAGCCGAGGTCCGTCCCGCGGGTGTCGCCGAACCACGCCTTCGACGGCATCCCGTCCTGGCCGGACGGATCGTACCAAAGGGCGCCGATCGACTCGCCCCGGTCGTGGTCAATGCCCGCCAATCGCAGCCAAGGCAAGACGCCCGTCGCGATGGCCAAGACCACTGCCAATTGAAAACGCCTGTTCACGCCGTTCTTCAGACCCCATTCTCGGGTGAGGAATCCCCCTGTCCTTGACGGTCCGCCGGAGGCAACCTACCTATTGCCTCTCAGGAAAGTAAAGCAACGCCTAGCTGGAATCGAGGCGGATTGGGAGGCCGGAGTGTTTGAAGAAGCCGCGCAACCGCTGGGGTGAGAGTCTGGCGCGCCGAAGGCGCTGTTTGACAACAACGTCGAGGTGAAACACGTCGTCCGGCACGAAGTTGGACAGGACTCCGTACTTCAGGTGGTTCCACGGGGTTGAGTTCGGGAGTATACGATGGCAGCGTCGCTTGGAACCGTGGACCCGTTTCGACCGCCCCGCGCCTTTCGGCCAACGGACACCAAGCCGCGTTTTTCTAGGGGTTTCGCATGAAGCGAATACCCCATAGTGGGCGCACGAGGATTCGGACCTCGGACCTCGTCCTTATCAGGGACGCGCTCTAAACCAACTGAGCTATGCGCCCGGTCCTGACGGCTCGGAAGGCTTTCTATTGTAGCTCCCGGTCGGCAGACTGTCATTAGCCGCAGGCCATTCTATAAGGCTTCGTCCGGCTGTCAAAGGGGGCGCCGGCGAGGATCTCGACAGCTCGGGCCGGCATGGCGTGGATCGGCGAAGCTTGACGACCGGGTGGTAGGCGGAAAAGGGACATGGGCGTACAGTTTTCGCAGTCGTCATAATCGGCAAATCCGGCACAAACGATTGATGTCGAGGCTGCGCCCGGGACGAAACAGGAGATACGCGCCGAGTCTCGTCCGGCGAAGCGTCCGTACCTATTGCGCTCATTGGAGGACTCACTCGATGAAAACGACCCTTTATCTGCAAACGACCGTCTGCGGTGTCGCCTTTCTGTTCGGCGTCGGGGCCGTCCTGGCCGCCGGGCCTTCCGCTTCGGATGCGCTCAAACTCGCCCCTATCCAGAAGGGGGTCGACTACGACCAGCCCTCGGCCGACGACGCGGCCAAGTGTACGATTACCGCCCGAAAGCTCAACGGCAAGGTCGGTTGGGTCGTCGAGGCCCCCTCGGGGACCGTTCTGCGAGAGTTTGTCGACACCAATGGCGACAACACCGTGGACCAATGGAGCTACTTCAAGGACGGCCTTGAGGTGTACCGCGACATTGACGCCGACTTCAACCGCAAGGCGGAGCAGTCTCGCTGGTTTCACACGGCGGGGAGCCGGTGGGGGTTGGACAAGGACGAGGACGGCACGATCGACGCCTGGAAGGCGATTTCGGCCGAAGAAGTGACCGCCGAAGTGGTTGCGGCGCTGGCCACGAAAGACAAGGCCCGATTCTTGCGATTGGTTCTCAGCCCGCCGGAACTCAAGACCCTGGGGCTGGGCGATGAGAAGGCCGAAGAGCTTGGCAAGCGGCTGGCCGCGGCCGGGGCGGAGTTTCAGAAGCTGGCCGACGAGCAGAAGACCCTGGGCCAGGACGCCAAATGGCTGCAATTCAGCGCCAGCGGCCCCGGCGTCGTGCCCAGCGGCACCAACGGATCGACCGAGGACATTCGGGTTTACGAAAACGTGGCGGCCATTGTCGAGTCCGGCGGCAAGACTGGCGAAGTGCTCGTCGGCACGTTGGTCCAGGTGGGCGACGGCTGGCGGGTGATCGGCGCGCCGCGGTTGGCCGCCGATGGTTCGGGCAAGTTCGCCGCGGGGTTCTTCTTCCACCCGGCGATCGGCGCCCAAGCTCGCCAGGCCGCGGGCGGGCCCAGCGAGGCCGGCCAGAAGCTCCTGGCCGATATCGAAAAACTCGACGCGGCGCTGCAGAAGGCCGCCACGGCGGAGGAGAAGTCAAAACTCAACGCCCAACGGGCGGACCTGGTCCAGAAGACAGCCGAGGCGGCCGACAGCCCCGACGAGCGGGCGATGTGGCTGCGCCAGTTGGCCGACACGGTCGGCACGGCGGTGCAGTCGGGGTCTTATCCCGAGGGCGCCAAGCGGCTCGGCGAGTTGTTTGACAAGCTCTCCGGCAACGAGCGAGATCGAGACCTGGCGGCGTACGTCCGGTTCCGGCAGTTGGTCGCCGAATACGGCTTGAGCTTCCAGGTCGCGAAGCCCGACTACCAGAAGATCCAGCAGAAATGGGTGGAAAACCTGGAGAAATACGTCAGCGACTATCCCAAGGGCCCGGAATCGGCCGAGGCCATGCTCCAATTGGCCATGACGCAGGAATTCGCCGGCGAGGAAGACGAGGCCAAAAAGTGGTACGGCAAGGTCGTCGCGGACTTCCCCGAATCGCCCCAGGCCAAGAAGGCCGGCGGCGCTCGCACGCGGCTCGAATCGGTGGGCAAGCCGATCCAACTACAAGGCCAGTCGGTCGCGGGCCAGCGGGTGGACTTGGGCGAGTACGCCGGCAAGGCGGTGCTGATCCAGTACTGGGCCACCTGGTGCGAGCCGGCCAAGGCGGACATGGCCACCATCAAGGAGATGGTCAAAAAGTACAGTCCCGACTTTCAGGTCGTCGGCATCAGTCTTGACAGCCGCAAGCCCGAACTGGCCGCCTACCTGAAAGAAAACCCGCTGCCGTGGCCTCAGATCCACGAGGACGGCGCGTTGGACGGCCGACTCGCCCATGAGATGTGAATCAGCACCGTGCCGACCAGGATTCTGATCGACAAGCAGGGCACGGTCGTCCGCCGCGCCATCGAGGTGGCGGAACTCGATCAGGAGTTGAAGAAGCTGCTTCGCTGAACGCGTGGCGAAGCGTCGAGGTTGCAGCGGGCCGTCGAGACGGGTTTCTCGACGGCACGCTGTCTTCTAGCTCTTCTGTTTCTGGGTGCGAAGACCGCGTTCTTCCTGGGATGTGGGCAAGGCTGGTGAACGCCCATTTTCGCTTTGGAGTGCGGCAATTCATTGCCGCTTTTCTTGGGGGCGGCGGTGACCTGTCGCAAAACACCGCGGGCAGCCCGCCATCCCTCGACAGAAAGCGGCGATGAATCGCCGCACTCCAAAAGTAGCGCGCCGGCGCGAAAGGGAAAGGGAAAACGGAAGAGCCTGTTTTTTGTAGGATTTACAAACGCCCCAGCCATTCTGGGCCACCCAGCCGCCGGGCCCGGTCCTGAAGATGGATCGCAGGCATCGCTCTAAGGTGCTTGGCAAAAAGGACTTGCGGTCTTCTTCCGCACGTCGCTGCTCGATCGGTGTCCAGCGGACGCGGGGTTTGGCACGCCGATCGCAGTTCTCGGATTCGCCCGGGCGGGGAGGTCGTGCCATCCGCTCCGGGCCGGGCAGTGCCCCCCGCATGCCCGACGAAGTTTCCTCCCGAATGGACTCTGGGAATTGAATTGCGATGAGCGCTTCCGAAACGTCGTGGGCGGTGTGGTTGGTGATTCTTGTGCAAGCGGCGGGCCTTCTGAGCGTGTGGCTCGCCCGGGCCAGTGAGGGCCTGACGCTCGAAAAGCGTTTTCGATGGCTGTTCCTGGCGTGTCTCGGCCTGGTGGCGGGCTCGACAATGGTCGGGTTGAGCCTGGGGGTGGGCTTCTGGCTGACCTCGGGGGCGACGCTATCAACGATGGCCGTCACCGGGATCTTCGACTCCGGCAAGCCGCGAGACGCCATCGTCTGGTAGCGGTCCGGGCATTCCGGCCGGGGACACGCGTACTGACGGTCCTCGTTCCGCCCATGTGGCGCCGCCCCTGTTCAGATCATCGCGGAAGCGCGAAGGGGCGACACTGCGGAAGTGGAGGCAGTCTGCCCGGGACCAGGGCCAGCGCGCACTTTAGGTAAAATGGGGCGGTGAGGCAAAGGTGATTTAGCGCGAGCGAACCACGCTAAATTCGAGGTTTTGCTCAGTTGAAGCGACATTCCTGCGGATACAGCATCGTTATGGAACATCGTTTGGCCGGTCGAAGCGTCGAGTTATTGATGCAAGTCGTTATGAGCAAAGCAACTTAGTGTGCGCTGGCCCTGCCTTGTCGTGCGAGGCAGATGTTGGGGGGCGGCACCGCCCCTAGCCCTAAGCGGAAGGGCGTGGCGGGACCGCCGCGGATTCCTACATCATACCCGCGGCCAAGAGCACGTCCACCCGGGGAGCGTCCGCGCCGCGACGGCCGGCCGTTCGCTTCGGGCCGCGTCTTTGGGCAAGCTCGTAGGACCACGCCAGACGATGCCGCAGCAATTCCGTCTCGCCATCCAAGCCGCTGTCGCTTGTCTCGGCGAAAACGGCGTCCCTGGCGGCGACCTGCTGCGGCGAGGCGGCTTCGCAGTGTGCTTCGCCCGAGGCACGGCCTGCCGGAAGCGGCTCGATCCGCCGCCGCGGCGCGCTCGATGTGCCGAGCAGAATGGGGCCGATCAACGGCGCCTCGCCCGGCGGAACCGGCCCGTTGGGAAGCAACGTGTCCGGCGACCCCTCTTCGCTCGGCGGCGTGCCCAGGTGCCAATGCGCCGCCAGGATCGCGGCGTCTTTGTCGTTGACCACGCCGTCCTCGTTGAAGTCGCCGGTCTCCCACGTCGCCGAACTGGAACGCCAGTTCGCCCCCAGGATGGAAGCGTCCATGTCATCGACGTAGCCGTCGCGATTGGCGTCGCCGGGGATCGCGTCCGGCCCGTCGACCAGTAGGCTGTAGTTCGGGTTGGTCGCGCCGCTGAGCGGGTAGACCTCGACGTAGTAGACCTGCCCCGCCGTCACCGAGTAGGAGATGTGCTCGTTGTCGCCTTGGCCCTGCGAGAAGGCCACCTGCTGCTGGCTGGAATTGTACAGGCAGAGAACCAAATCGCCGAAAGCGTGCGTGAAGTTGATGTCTACGTTCAGCGTCCCGGATGATCTCGTGGTGAGCTTGTAGCAGTCGTCGTCATGGGCGTGGATCGACAGGTTGTCCTCCGTCCGGTCTCCCAACGTTCCCAAATCGGCGGCGGCGCCAAGACTGTCGTTCGGTTCAAAACGGTCCGCGGGGATGTCCGGCCCGTCGATGACAAGGCTGTAGTCCGGGTTGGTCGCGCCGCTGTTGCCGACGACTTTGACGTAGTACACCTGTCCCGCCGTGACGGAGTAAGAGACGTGTTCGTTGTTGCCTACACCGGTGGAAGAAGCCACCAGGGTCTGGCTGGAGTCGTACAGGTAGAGGTTCAAGTTGCCATAAAACTGGCTGAAGTTGATGTCGACGGTGAGTGTGCCCGATGAGGCGGCGGTCAACCGGTAATAATCTTCGTTATTGGCCGCGTGAATGGTCAGGCCGTTTTCGGTCCGGTCGCCCGCTGTTCCCAAGTTGGCGGCGGCGGCAAAACTGTCGTTCGGCTCAAAACGGTCCGCCGCGGGAAGATTCGGCCCGTCGATCACCAGGTTGTAGCTCGCGTTGGTGGCGCCGCCGGCGCCGACGACCTTGATGTAGCAGGTCTGTCCCGCCATCACTTCATAGGAGAGATGCTCGTTGTTGCCCGTC
This sequence comes from Planctomycetia bacterium, assembly GCA_026401055.1. Taxonomy (GTDB): domain Bacteria; phylum Planctomycetota; class Planctomycetia; order Pirellulales; family Thermoguttaceae; genus JAPLNP01. The sequence goes on along the minus strand of JAPLNP010000654.1, from coordinate 6,959 downwards.
CCGGTTGAATGAGCCAGCTCTCCCTGCATGGCGTTGTACAGGTAGAGGTTCAAGTTGCCAAAGGAATGGACGAAGTTGATGTCCACGTTCAACGTCCCCGATGCGATCGTAGTGAACTTGTAGTAGTCGTCGTTCGAGGGGGCATGGATCGACAGGTTATCCTCCGTCCGGTCTCCCAACGTTCCCAGGTTGGTGGCGGTGGAAAAGGCATTGTTCGGTTCGAAGCGATCTGGCAAAAGGGATATGTTCGGCCCGTCAATCACAAGGCTGTAGTTCGGGTTGGTCGCGCCGCCAAGCCCGCAGACCTTGACGTAGTAGATCTGCCCCACCGTCACCGCATAGGAGACGTGCTCGTTGTCGCCCGTGCCGGTGGAGGAGGCCACCAGCGTCTGGCTGGAGTCGTAGAGGTAGAGGTTCAGATCGCCCTGGGAATGGGTGAAATTGATGTCCGCGTTCACCGTGCCCGATGCCCCCGCGGCGAGTTTGTAGTAATCGTCGTTGTGGGCGGCGTGGATCGAAAGGCTGTTCTCCGTCCGGTCTCCCAGCGCTCCCAAGTCGCGGGCGGCGGCGAAACTGTCGTTCGGTTCAAAACGATCTCCCATGACGGGTGGGCCCTCGATCACCAGGCTGTAGTTCGGATTGACCGCGCCGTTGTAGCCGCAGACCCTGACGTAATACACCAGCCCCGTCGTCACCGCACAGGAGACGTGCTCGTTGTCGCCTTCCCCCGTGGAAGAAGCCACTTGCATGCCGCTGGCATCGTACAGGTAGAGGTCCAGATTGCCAAGGGAATGGGTGAAGTTGATGTCCACGCTCAACATCGCCGTTCCCGAGGTCGCCGTGGTCAGCTTGAAGTAGTCGTGGTTGAAGGCGTCATGGATCGAAAGGTCGTCCTCGGTCCGGTCTCCCAGGATGCCAAAGTCGACGGCGGCGGCGAAGCTGTCGTTTGGCTCGAAACGGTCCGGGGCAATAACGTTCGGCCCGTCGATGACGAGGCTATAGTCTGCATTGGTCGCGCTGCCGGCGCCGACGACCTCGATGTAGTAAACCTGTCCCGCGGTCACCGAATAGGAGACGTGTTCGTTGTCGCCTGCGCCGGTCGAACAAGCCACCGACGCATGGGTGGAATCGTACAGATAGAGGTTCAAATCGCCGAGAAAATGGTTGAAGTTGATGTCCACGTTCAACGTGCCCGGCGCCGCCGTCGTGAGTTTGTACCAGTCCTGGTTGAAGGCGGCATGGATCGTCAGATTGTCCTCAGTGCGGTCTCCCGACGTTCCCAAGTCGGTGGCGGCGGCGAAGCTGTCGTTCGGCTCGAAACGATCGGGGACGATGTTCGGCCCATCGATGACCAGCGCATAATAGGGGTTGGTCGCGCCGCCGGCGCCGTGGACCTCGACGTAGTAGACCTGCCCCGCCGTCACCGAGCAGGAGACGTGCTCGTTGTTGCCCGAGCCGCTGGAAGAGGCCACTAGGGTCTGGCCGGAGTCGTACAGGTAGAGGTCCAAGTTGCCCAAGGAGTTGTTGAAGTTGATGTCCACGTTGAGCGTGCCCGGCGCCGCCGCGGTGAGCTTGTAGTAATCGTCGTTGAAGGCCGACAGGCTGTCCTCCGTCCGGTCCCCCAGGATGCCGAGGTCGGCGGCAGCGGTGAAACTGTCGTTCGGCTCGAAACGATCCACGTGATCGTCCGGCCCGTCGATCACGAGGCTGTAGTTCGGATTGACCGCGTTCGTGCGGCCGTGGACCCTGACGTAGTACGCCTGGTCCATCGTCACCGCATAGGAGAGGTGCTCGTTGTCGCCTTCCCCCGCCGAAGACGCCACCTGCGAGAAACTGGAATCCCACAGGTAGAGGTCCAGATTGCCCAGGGAGTTCGAGAAGTTGATGTCCACGTTCAGTGTCCCGGATGCCGCTGCGGTGATCTTGTACCAGTCGTCGTTGCCGGCGGCGTGGATTGACAACTCGTCCTCCCTCCGGTCTCCGAGTGTTCCCAGGTTGGCGGCAGCGACAAAACTGTCGTTCGGCTCAAAACGGTCCGGGAGGATATCCGGGCCGTCGATCACCAGGCTGTAGTCCGGGTTCATCTGGCCGTTCCAGCCGAAGACGGAGACATAGTACACCTCCCCCGCCAGCACGGAAACGGAGACGTGCTCGTTGTCGTCCGTTCCCTCTGAAGACGCGACATACTTCAGGCTGGCATCTCTCAGCACGAGGTTCAAATCCCCCAGGGAGTTGTTGAAGTTGATGTCCACGTTCAACGTCCCGGACGTCGCGGTGGTGAACCTGTAACAGTCCCAGTCGGAGGAGGCGTGGATCGACAGGTTGTCCTCAGTCCGGTCTCCCAACACTCCCAAGTTGGTGGCAGCGCCAGAACTGTTGTTGGGTTCGAAACGATCCGCGGGGATGTTCGGGCCGTCGATCACCAGGCTGTAATTCGGATGACACTGGCCGCCCGCGCCGTGGACCTCGACGTAGTAGACCTCGCCCGCCGAAACCGCACGGGCAATGTGCTCGTTCTCGCCGAAGCCAATCGAAACGTCGACGATCGCGTGGCTGGCGTCGTAGAGGTAGAGGTTCAAATCACCCCAGCCACTGCTGAAGTTGATGTCCACGTTGAGCGTGCCCGAGCAGGCCGTGGTAAGCTTGTAGTAGTCGTCGTTGTCGGATTCGTGAATGGAGAGGTCGTTTTCGATCCGGTCCTGCACTATCCCGAAGTCGGTGGCGGATTCAAGAGTGTTGTTCGGTTCGAAACGATCTCCGGGACTATTCGGCCCGTCGATCAGCAGGCTGTAGTCCGGGTTGGTCGCGCCGAGGACCACAATGTAGTAGGTCTGGCCCGCCGTCACCGCACGGGAGACGTGCTCATTGTCGCCCTCGCCGGCCGAATTTGCCACGCGGATCATGTTGTAAGTCAACAACGACAGATCCAAATTGCCCAGCAAATGGTTGAAGTTGATGTCGACGTTCAGCATGCCCGAGTAAGCCGTGGTGACTTTGAAGTAGTCGCCGCCGTCCCCCTCGTGAAGGGAGAGGTCGTTTTCGGTGTGGTTCTGCAACGTTCCGAACAAGGACAAGTTGGTGGCGGACTCGAAACTGTTGTTGGGTTCAAAACGGTCCGGGGAAATGTACCCGTCGATCATCAAGCTGTAGTTCCGCTGGGGTTGGCCCTCGTAGCCCTCGACCTTGATGTAATAGCGCTGTCCTTCCGTCACCGCGTAGTTGATGTACTCGTAGTTGGAGCTTACCCCGGTGGAAGACGCCACCAGCACGTGGCCGGAATCGTAGAGGTACAGGTTCAAATCGCCATACACCGAGAGGAAGGTGATGCTGACGTTCAACGCGCCCGAGTAGGTCGTAGTGAGCTTGAAGTAGTCGACGTCGTTGGGGGCATGAATCGTGAGGTTCTTTTCCGTCCGGTTCAGCGCCGTTCCCAGGTCGGTGGCGAAGCCGAAGCCGTTGTTGGGTTCGAAACGGTCCGGGTTGTTGGCCGGGTCGCCCATGCTCTTGGGGCGAAGCGTCGGATCGCCTTGCATGGTCATGCCGTAAAACCAGTCGACATCCCCGTCCCGGTCGGGATCGTCGGTCGCGGCGGCATGGAGGTTGAACCAGCTCTGGAACGCTTCGCCGACGCTGGCGCCCGCGGCCTGCGGCGCGTAGTAGTCGGTGAAGGACATCATACTACCCGTCTTCGTGCTGCCGACGGCATTGAGGCCGAAGTCGCCGCCGTAGACGTAGGTGCCGGCGAGGTAGTCGGTCTCGGTGAACCGGGCGCCGGAGCAATTGAACATGTTGTAGAACCCCGGCCGCGGATTGGCCGCGAGGATTTCCGTGTTCGAGACCGTCACCCTGACCGGATCTTCGATGATCTGTTGTCCTTGAGGCCATGCATGCGTCATTTCGAGGATGGATTCGTAGTTCTGCTCCAACGTGTCCATATAGACCGTCTTCGTGGTCTGAGCCGTGGAATTGACGACCAGGTAGTAGTCGTACAGGTCGGCCATGTCCTCGGCGCCACAACCGGACCAATCGTCATCGGCGAATACGATGCCCTGGTCCTCGTACCACAAAATGCCCGCGCGGTAGTCGTGCACCTTGGCGAAGTAGTCGTTGATCAACTCCGCTTCGGTCCTGCCCGTGAAGCCGAGATTCCCGGTGGTGATTCGCGATACGTAAATCTCGGGGCCGACGTCGCCGGTTCCCGCCGTGTGGAAATCGGGTCCGCTCGCGTTCAGCGTGTACTGACCGTCGAGGTCCATGAAATAGAGGTCGTGCGGGTAGGTAACCTGCACCGGGGGCGAGTCGTAGTTGTCCACGCTGGTGAACATGACGTGAGGCAGGTCGCCGACCAACAGGGCGCCTTCCAGGGACCGCGTGGTCCATTCGTTTTGCAGGTCCGCGCGAAGTGCGGCGGCACCACCGGTGAATTCCGCCACGGTAACCTGGTAGCCCTCGCTCGACAAATCGGCGACGTACACGTTGATCGCGTCCTGGATGTCGTCCAACAGCCCCGGCTCCACGTACACGTTGAACACCCCGCTGCCCCGGGTCACTGGCCCGGAATCCCCCTCGCGCGCCGCGCCCGTCGCCCAGTCCGGGCCGAGATTCCGCAGCGAGCTCGGGCCGTCACCGTCGATCCATGCCGTATCGACCAGGCCGGGCGAGAGGATCTCAGCCGGCGACGAAGATTGCTCCTGACGGGGGAACGGACCGACGCTCAACAGCGCGCGCTCTTCGAACCATTCCAACCGCAACGCTCGCAGGTAGAGCGAGCGACGAACATGCCTGGCGTGGCGCTCGGACCGCGCGGCCCATTTCCGAAAACGAACACTCCGACGCATAAGTAAGCCCTTTGCTGGTTGGAAGCGGTTGTTTCACGCGGCACGGTTTCTTGTCTTGATCCTGAATCCGTGACGGTGTTGGGAGAACCTCCGCTAGACGCGCGTCAAGGGCCATCGTTGTTGAGTGCCTTCGGAGCCGGCGGAACAGGCGACTCAGCGGGGAGAGGTAGCCCTTTAGGGGGATGCCACAATTCTCCTCGGTTTTCGCGGACTGGTCAATAACCCGATATAGTGAGATTTGTGGAAGAACCTGGCTTTGTTGAACGCTCCAGCGACGTACCACATCGCCAAGAATGCACCCAACGCAGGGGAAGGCGTTAGAGAGGCGGACGCGGGCAGAGTCGCCGTGGAGGCGAAGACGGAGATTCCGGCCAGCGGCGCTATCGATCCGGCGCGGTCGAAGGGTGCCGGTGGTGTGGAACTGGCGGACGGAGAGCCAGACAATGGTGGGGCTCGGCTGCGGGCGGAATGGGATCGTGGCGCGAGACGGCAGCGTGGCGATGCACAGAGCCCTCACCCCAGCCCTCTCCCAAAGGGAGAGGGAGAGACGCGAGGCGGCCTCGGCCCACCCTACGCGGCCTCGATCAGCCCCACGCTACCCGTCAAACAGAACGCACAGCACGTCCAGGGCGTGGATGGCGTGGGCGGAGTCGTGGACGCCGGTCGAATCGACGGCGTCTTGCCAGAGGAACAGGGCGTGGCGGAGGTATTGCTCGCGCGACTCGGCCAGAAGCGAGTCGCCCAACGCGTCGTGGAGCTTGGGCCAGAGCGCGCGAAGCTCGGCCAACGCGTCGGCGTTGCCGTCGATCGCCGCGAACACCAGATCGTCCAGCAGTTCGAGCTTCTCCAAGAGTTCGGGGCTCTCGGGCGAGAGTTGTTCCGACGGCTTGTTCAGCCGCAGCGGGTCGACCGCCGCCAACGCCGCGGTGCCCTTGAAGCGGCGATGGGCCGCGTGCGCCCGTTGCAGGCCGTCGAGCCAGTCGCTCAGCGCCGCCGGCTCCGAAGACTCGCGCGACTTCGCCGTCTCGGCGGACGGCTTCGCCGGCATCGTCGCGGCGTCGAACTCCTCGAGCAGTTGCAGCCCGAGCGCGGGCAGATCGCCCGAGGACAGGGCGAATCGCCGCTTCGAGAATTGGGTGGCGAGGCTCGAGGTTCGATGGGATTTGAGGACGACCTCGATGTAGCGGCTCCAGCCGTCGATCGGGGCGAACTCGGCCGGTGGGTTCTGGCCGAGATCGAGCACGGCGGCATGGTATTGATGCTCGATGCGGCGCTGCCCGGCCGGGTCGTCGGGCGCCGTGACGATCCGGAACGCGCGGCGCGACGAGCATTTCAGGCCGGTGGAGAACGAAAACTCGGTGCGGCACTCCGGCGGAAGGCAATTGATCAGGCCGGCGATCACGTGTTCCGGCGCCGGGCTGCCGGCGATCGCTATCCGGTCGCGCGCCAGGACCGCCGTGACAATCGTGGCGAGCCACCGCGGTCCGGGGTTGGTCGACAGCCGCGCCAACAGCGCGGAGTCGACCGCCGGCGAGCGTCCGGACAGTTGCAGGGGCTCGAGCCGCTTGGACACCTCGCGCTGTACTTCCAACGCCCCGCCGGCCAACGCGGCGCGAAGCACGGCGAAGGGATTATTGGCAAACCGCGCCAGTTCGTCGCCCGGCAAGACGAGGCACTGCGTGTACACTCGGGCGGCGCCGCGCCCGCTGTACTCCCAGCCGGAGGACGTGGTGCGCGAGACGCAATAGCGGCCGCTCTTGAGCGGATGGAAGTTGAAGCTGACGCCGTCGGGCGACGAGTCGACGAGCGAGCCGTGCGAGGGTCCCCAGGCGGCCAATTCCCGCAGGTCGGCCTCGCCGAGGCCCGGGCTCGCCGCCACGATCTGATAGCCCGCCGAGCGGTCGGTTTCGGCCGAGGTAAAGACTGCTTGTTCGATCAGCGCCATAGGCGAGCTTCCATTGCGACTTTTTCGCAAGTGTAGCTTTTTTTCGCCCGTCGGACGGGTGGCGGACGTACGGAATATTCGGGATATTACGTTGTCATCTGTTCCAGCAGCCACTCGAACGGCTCGATGATTCCCCGGGGCTCGATGCGCAGGGGGACGTTCACTCGGCCGCCGAG
>JAPLNP010000325.1 GCA_026401055.1 Planctomycetia bacterium | reverse complement strand
TTGTCGTCGAGGTCCAGCTTCTCGAATTCGAGGTTCGGCCGGCCGACGTCGACCACGAGCTTCTCGGCCGTGAGCTTCGAGGGGCCCACGGTCGCTTCGATCTCGATCGCGTAGGTGCCCGGCGTGCCAGGGTCGCAGGTGCCGCCGTAGTGTCCCTCGGGCCCGGGCACCGCCGAGAGGGTCACTGTCTGGTCGCCGCCGGCCGGGCCGCGCAGCCGGGCGACGACCTTGGCGCTCCGGGCGCCCTCGCCCTTGTCATCGCGGACGACGGCCGAGATGCCGATCGGTTCGTCGGGCTCGTAGTACGCCTTGTCCGTGCTGCCGACCACGCCGGCGGTCGTTTCGACCGTGCCGGTGCGACCGGCCAGCCACCGCACCATTTGCCCCCAGAACCGCAGGAACGGCGAGTCCTGGCCCAGCGCTCGGGGACCCTGCTGCCACCGCCGCGTCGTGTCGCCGGTGAAGACGGCGGTGCGTCCCTGATCCACGGGCTGGACGGCGAGCACGGGCGGTTTACGCGGATCGACGCCACAAGTGGCCAGCACGGCGGCGCCCGGCCGGACCGCCTCGACCCGGGTGCAGCCCAACAGCGACGGCAGGCCGGGCGTCTTCGGCTCGCCGGCTTCGGTCCCAAAGAAATCGGCGATGTTGGCGAAGATCGGATGCCGGGCGCCCTCGGGCGTGAGCGTGGGCAAGAACGGCTCGGTGATCTGCCCGATCTCGCGGTTGCCCGGCTCGACCGGAAGGATCTTGCCCAACGGCATCGCGGCGTATCCGCCCGGACCCAAACTGTGATATCCTCCGAGCATCACCAGGCCCGCCCCGGCGCGGATCCGCTTGACGAAAAGCTCCTGTTGCTCGGGCCGGAAGTAGCTGCTGTCCAGATCGCCGAAGATGAAGACGTCGAACGTGTCGATGGTGGCTTCGTCATTGGGGATCGATTCCAGCGTGAACCCCTCGATGTTCGTCCTCCTGACGAATTCGTTAGGCCGCGTTTGAACCAGGGCGCAGAACTCCAGGTCGGGGTCCTTGGCCAAAAAACGGTCGACCAGGGCGCCGTACTCCGCGCGAAGCGTCCCCTCGATGTAGAGCACGCGAATCCCCGGCTCGACCACCAACGCGATCGCCGTCCGCTGGTTGTTCTCTTTGATTCTCTCCTCGCCGGCCGGGGCAACCCGAACCGTGTAACCGTGGCGCCCCTTGACGGTCGGGCGAAATTGGAACGCGACCTCCTGCGGACCCTCGACGTTGTCCAGCGTCAACTCGGCCTGAGAGATCTGCTGGCCATCGTCCTCCAGAACGACCTGCGTCACCCGGCCGTCGAGGCCGATGCCCTCGATCGACGCGGTGATCTTGGCCATGTTGTTGAGCATCAGGCGGTCAGGACAGTCGACGCCGGTCACCTGGATGTCGCGGTAGGACGCGTCGCCGCGGAGCGAAGCCCCGACACCCACGGCGTGGACCACCGAGCCCAGCGCGCCGGCCACCTCCAACGGGCTTCGGGCCGTATTGTGGATGCCGTCGGAAAGCAGGATGACCGCTTCGAGATCCTTCTTCGGAACCTGTCCGGCCGCGGCCCGCAACGCGCGAGAGAGCGACGTGGCCTTTCCGTCGGGCACGGTCGTCGCCAACCGCCTCACGTCGTCGAGTTTCCAGACGCGATCGGAAAACGTCAACAGGTGCAGGTCGAAGTCGTCGGCGAGCTTGGGCCACCACGCCGCCACCTGGTCGCCGGCCTGTTGGAATCGCGTCTTGCCCGCCGCGTCGTCGGCAATGCTCATCGACGCCGACTGATCGACGGCGAAGACCAACGAGGGCCGCTCCTTGAGAGCCTTCGTGTAGCTGAACACCGGCCGGAACAACAGAAGCACGACCAGCAGGATGGCGGCCACGCGGAGCGAGAATAGCGTCCATCGCTGGCGACGCTCGAGCACGCCGAACGCCCCGGCGTAAAACAGCCCGGCAAGCAGAACCGCCACCGCCGCCACCGCCAGCATGGTCGGTATGCCGTAGCCTTGCTCCAGAGTGACGCTGATCAAGCGAGGTAACCTCGGAAAAAGTCGGTCAGAACGGTTTTTCCCCGGGCCACTTTTGCGTTGCCCAGCCCGAGACATCGCCGTTCACGGCAATCCAAACCAATACACCAGTGACGGCCGTAAGCACTCGGATAACCATAGGTGTGCTCCCGTCACGTCGAGTGGTGTGCGCCACAGCATCGTCAATTAGTATGCCGGTAATAGGCTTTCCCGTTCCTTCTGTCATATGCTACACCTGTAGAAGCCTCCACCATGTTGCCCCTGAGGGTTGATGTGCAGTAAATCCATCCGTCTTCCGGCCTGATGGTCATAAACTCACCATCCGGCGTCTCCATAACAAATGAACTTGTCTCCTTCTCATTGTGTATATTCGTTTCATGCACGTTCCAGCCTTGCTCGGAGGTCCATTCGCGGAATCGCTCTTCTGAAATCTCAAAAGACACGTTGACGTATGGCGGGTGAACCGCCGCAAAGTAACAAAAGTTGCGTCCATCTCGGGGCAACGAATCGCGATACAGAGCCAACACTTCTACAGACTTCAGGCCATCATAATCGCGCACGACACCACCTCGTGGTTGTCGCAGACCATTGCTGTAGTAAACCACGATTGCGACAATGCAGCCACATGCAGCACATGCCAGCAGAATCGACATCAACGGTCGCCACCGTCTGCTCATTGTGGAACCTCCGGCTCAGCGACAATGGGACGACAAGGGGTCCGGACTGTTTCTTCCGCGGGCCACGGCGGCCTCGGCGCCAAAGAAAGTTCTGCCCCCTTTTTCATTTGGCCTTCCGCCGGGCCTCCTCGAGGGCCTCTTCCCCCAGTTTAATTCGACGGACGTACACCAGCGACTTCAAATCGGTGCCCGCCTTGCCCTTGTCCCGCTTGCGGAGGTACAATCGCTCAGCCTGGGCCTCCGTCCGGGACGCCGACGGCTCCGCCTTCGGAGCGTCGGGCTGGAGGTAGACTATGGCCGCCAGCGGACCGCTGATCGTCCGATCGTCCTGGAGCGTAATCGTGTGCTCGTACTCCCGAGCGGGGTACGAACGGCCGGTGTAGAGCTTCTCGTCGCTAGCCAACTCCTTGAACCGCCACTCCCGCTCCATCCACTCCTTCTTGACCGTACACTCGATCTGCTTCACCACCCGAAGCGGTATCTCCCGCTGACGCTGGATCGATCGGTCCTCGATCTTCAGCCGCATGTCCCGAGTGAGATAGAACATTCCGGGCGTGATCTTGCCGTCGGAGGTCTCGACGTAGCCGGGCACGGCGTCCTCGCGGGCTTCCGGTTTTGGCCCAAACGGGTTAATCGCCGGCGGCTCTTCGGCGACGGTCGGGGCGAGCAGCAACAGAAAGATGCCGATACTCCAGAGGGACCGGCCGGCTAGAGGCTGGGTCATGGGTTGGGCTTCCTCGGGTCGGACTACGCCTTCAAGTCCTGAGCCTTCATTCTACCACCCCCGTCCGATGTGCATACCTGCGCCCCGCCGCCGGGATACCTCGATAGGGGCACCCAAGAGTCGCCCATGGCTTGACTCGCGGGCCACCCATGCGGCACAATGGAACATGGGAGGGTAGGTCATCGCCTCCCAGAACGGAACCGCCGCCCCGAGTCGTGTTTTCACGAGGGAGAACCATCTCATGAACGGTTCAAGCGAGCATGGGGCCGAGGGGCTGTCTCGGCGGAAATTCGTCGAGCGACTGGGTTTGACCGTCGCGGCGGGCAGCGTCGCCGGCGAGTTGGGATTGCCCGGGCTGGCTTGGGGCGAGGAGAACAGCGGGCCGATCGATTGCGGGCCGCCACCCAAGGCCGCGCCGCAGCATCGCAAGGCGGCCGAAGGGTTCGCCCCGTTGCCCCTGCCGGTCACTCCGCTTCGCCGCACCGAGAAGAAGCGCCCGCCCGCCCCGCCGGCCTTGATCGGCAAGATGTCGATGGGCCCGGTCCGCTGGGTTACCCGCGAGGGCAAACGCACCAAGTACCGCGACTGGATGACCGATCCGGCCGACGTAAACACGCTGCTGGAGTGGACCAGCCAGAAGCTCGGCATCAACTACCGGTCGATCGAGGCCGATTTCGCCCATTTCTCCTACGATCCCCGCGAACTGCCCGCGGTGCTGTTCGCCGGCCACAACAAGTTCACGCTCGACGACGAGACCCGGGCGAGCCTGGCCCGCTACGTCCAGGACGGCGGGATGATTATCGCCGACGCGTGTTGCGGGTGGAAGGATTTTGCCGAGGCGTTTCGCGGGGAGATGGAGTTGATCTTTCCCGGCCGCCCGCTGCGGAAGATGCTGCCCGACGATCCGGTCTTCTCGTCGTACTACAAGTTGAGCACCTTGACCTACAAGAAGGAGGACGGGAGCGAGTCCACCGAGGAGCCTTGCCTGGAGTCGATCGACTTCGGCTGCCGCAGCGGCGTGGTATTCTCCCCCCGCGATCTGACGTGCGGCTGGGACGGCCACGAACACCCGCGGGGCACGCGCGTCGTGATCGACCAGGCCAGGCAGATCGGGGCCAACCTGGTGACTTACCTGCTGGGAACGTATCAACTCGGCCGTTTCCTTAGCTCGACGAAGGTCTACCACGAAGCCTCGACGCCGAGCCGCGACGATTTCGTATTCGCCCAGCTCAAGCACGAGGGCGATTGGGACCCCGATCCCTCGGCCGTTCACAACCTGCTGAAGTTCGCCCGGGACAATTCGACGCTGGAGGTGAAGTTCCGCCGCGAGGACGTGGAGTTGAAGGACCCCAAGGCAGCGACGTATCCGCTCTTGTACGTGACCGGCCACCGCGAGTTCCACTGGAGCGAGGACGAGGTCGCCCAACTGCGGCGCTATCTGACGGCCGGGGGGACGCTGCTGGCCGACGCGTGTTGTGGGCGGCTGAATTTCGACATGGGTTTCCGCCGCGAGATCGCCCGCGTGTTCCCCGACAACAAGCTCGAGCCCGTGCCGGCCGACCATCCGCTGCTCGGATGCCTTCACGACGTCCACCGGGTGGAGTACACGCCGCGAGTCCACGAGGACCACGGCTCGATCGAGACGCCCGAGTTGGAGGGGATCGCGCTGGACGGCCGGCTTGCGGTGATCTACAGCCGGTTCGACCTGGGCAACGGCTGGGAACAGTTTCCCCACGCCTACAGCTACGGCATGAAGGACGAATCGGCGTTGAAGGTCGGAACGAACGTGATCGTGTACGCCGTGACGCACTAGGAACCCCCGATGTCTCCGGTTGCCCAAAGCGTGATCCAACGGCTGGACGCCACGCGTCAGCGGTGGTGGCTTTTCACGCTGTTGAGCACCGCGGTGCTGGCCACGAGCCTGTCGATGGCCGTGATGCTGCTGTTCATGCTGACCGACGCGCTGGTGAAGTTTTCGCAGGTCGTGTTGGCGGGCATGTTCCTGACGTGGCTCGCCGTGACCGTTGCCTTGATGTTGCTGCTCTACCGGCGGTTGACCCGGGGCCAGCGGAGCCTCGAGGCCACCGCCCGGCGCGTCGAGTCGCAATTCCCCGAGCTGGGCAGCAACCTGATCAACCTGGTTCAACTCGGCGAGGCGACCGGCGGCGGCGATCCGGCGTTTCGCGAGGCGGCCATCCGCCAGGCCGCCGCGGACGTGGGCCGGATTCCGCTGGAACAGGCCGCGTCGCGCGAGAACCGGTGGCGGCGGTTCGTCGGCTGCATGCAGACGCCCCGCGATTTCGGCGAATCGTTCGCCCTGCTGGCCGCCCTGGTGCTCGTGGCGGCGGTTTGCCGTCTGCTGATCCCCACGCTCGGCTCGGCCGCCAGCCGCCTGCTCGCCCCCTGGACGTTCGTCCCCTCGGTCGGCTCGGTTGAAATCGTCGAAGTCACGCCCGGCGACGTTGACGTCCTGATCGGCACCAGCCTGGAAATCACCGCCCGGATCAACAACCCTGAAGAGAAACCCCACGAGGCCACGGCGTGGATCACCACCGCCGACGGTCAGGAGTCGGACCTGCCGATGACGGCCGATGCCGGGCAGTCGCTCTACACGCTGACGCTGCCGTCGGTTACCCAGGCGCTTACCTACCGCCTGGACATCGGCGACTCGCAAACCCGGATCTTCACGGTCGGCGTCCGCGAGAAGCCGACGATCGAGGAAGTGGAGGTGACGCTGCACTTTCCGGCTTACCTCGGACGCGCCGACGAGACGGTGCCCCAGAAGCAGGCCGACCTCGAAGCCCCGCAGTATACCGTCGCCGAATTGCGAATCCGCCCCTCCGTGCCGATCGCCGAGGGCCACATCGAGTCGGACTCGCGCCGCTACCCGGGCCGGGTGTAAGACGCCGGGCGGATGCTCGTGATCGCGAAACTCCCGATGCTCGACAACGGCACGTTCACCGTCCACATGGAGAACGACGCCGGGCACGTCGATCCCGACCCCCGGATCAACCAGATCCGCGTCCTGGCCGACCGCCCGCCGACCGTCGAGTTGCTCAAGCCGGACAAACAAGCCACGGCCGCCCCGGGCGACGCGCTGGGAGTGACGATCCGCGGCGCGGACGACCACGGCCTGGGCCGCGTCCGGCTGGAGATGAGGATCAAGAATGCCGACGACGCCGACACCGGCGATGCCCCCGGCGCCGCGCCCGAGCGTGTCAAAGAGTGGACCGGCCCGTTCGAGGTGAAGGCCGGCGAACGTGGCGAGCGCGGCAAAGATGCCGAGAACAAGGTCGTTCTTGAGCACAAGCTCCCCCTGGACCCCAATCGGGTGAAGCCGGGGCAGACCGTGCTCGTTCGAGCGGTGGCGTGGGACCGGCGCGACGTCGACATGAGCCAGTGGGGACTCGACCTGAAGCCGCAGGAGACCGCCGGCCCGTGGCACGCGGTCCGCATTATCGACAAACAAGACAAGGCCGCCACGACCGTCGAGGAAATGGACAACCTCCGGACCGCCGTCTACAAGATCCTCACCGCCCAGATCCAAGCCCAAGTCCGGGCGGCGACGATTCCGAAGACGGCCGAGCCGGTCCGGGCATCGACGCTCGCCGACGCCGTCCGGACCGCGCAGGTCGACATCCAAAGGACGACGATCGGCCTGGTCAAATCGGTCGGCGAGACCGACAACCCCCAGCGCCGCGCGATCCGGGGCGTGCTTCACGAGTTGACCGTCGGGCCGATGCTCGACGCCGTGCGCCAGTGCGACGCTTTGATCAAGATCAGGGACCCCGGCGGTTTCGCCCGGCCGGCGACCGAACTCACGGGGACGCAGGGGCGGATCATCGACGCGCTTCGGACGCTGTTGGACGTGGCTCGCCGCGCGCAGACCGAGGCGCTGGCCGAGATGACCAAGCGGCCCGGCGGCGACCTGCCCGACGACGTTCGCAAGAAGCTCGAAGCGACGCGGGACAAGCTCGAGGAGTTTCTCAAGCAGCAGAAGAAGGTGATCGAGGCGACCGAGAACCTGGCGAAGAAGCCGGTCGAGGATTACACCGAGGAGGAAAAGGAGCTGATGAAGCAACTGGCGGCCACCGAGGACGACTGGTCGCGGTTCATGAAGGATTTTCACTCGGACATGAGCAAGCTGGCCGAGCAGGACTTCGCCAACCCTTCGATGCTCAAGGAACTCAACGAAGTCCAGACCGAGTTGAAGATGGCCGAGGACGCGCTGACGAAGAAGGCGGCTGACATCGCGGTGCCGCTGGAGCAGTTGGGCTACGAACGGGCCGAAGAGATCAAGACGAACATGGAGAAATGGCTGCCGGACAAGCCCGACCGCGAACGCTGGAGCCAGGAGGAATCGCTCACCGATCAGGACAAGGAGGCCCCCATGGCCGAACTGCCCGGCGAGTTGGAGGACCTCGTCGGCGAGTTGGCCGAGAAGGAGGAAGACTTGTTCGACGAGATGGAGGACGTCAGCAGCTCCGCGGCGGACTCGCTGGACAAGGGCGCAGGCTGGGACGCGTTGGACGGCCCGATCTCGAACATGTCGGCCAAGGGCGCGACCGGCAACCAATTGCCCAACACGAGTGAAATGAGCGGTCGCAGCGGCGAGGGCCGCAGCGGCAAGTCCAGCGGCGAGTTCGTCGGCGACGAGGCCGTTGGCAAGGGCGGCCGAAAGACGCCCAGCCGCCTGACGGCCGATCCCAACGAAAAAGGCCAGATTAAGGACCACAGCAAGGACCCCGTCGGCGGCGCCACCGGCGGCGGCAAAGAGAGCGGCCAGGGCGGCGAGGGGCTCGAAGGCCCGCAGCCCCGCCAGCCCGGCCCTCGCGACCTCCAACGCCTCGCCGGCAAGCAGGCCGCCTTGCGCAACAAGGCCGAGGGCGTCGACGTCCAACTGTCGATCACGAACTTCCATCACACCGATCTCAAAAAAATGATCGAGGTGATGGCCCAGGTGGAAAGCGACCTCAAGGCCGGCCGCTACCAGAACGCGCTGCGCCAGCGGCAAGTCCTTGCCGAGGGCCTGGGCGACCTCAAACGCTACGTCGAAGGCGAGGTCCAGATCCGCCAGGACACCAGCGTCAACGTCCCCGGCGACATCCAGAAAGAGATCCTCGGCGGCATGCAAGATCCCTCGCCGCCGGGCTGGGAAGAAATGAACCGCCGGTACTTCGAGCGGCTCTCGGCGGGCGGGAAGTAGTTGGTGGTTGGTGCTCAGGTTTGTCGCGGAAGCGAGTGTCGCCTTTCGCTCCGCGAAAGTAGTGGTCGTTCGCGGAGCGAAGGGTCGACGAACGCTACTTTCGCGGAGCGAAAGGCGACGATTATTGATCCGTGGGCCTCAGTGGTTGGTGGTCAGTGGTGTTCGCATATCAGCTTACTCGGCAACGGTTTACGGCTTTGATGTCGCAAAATGCGATATCAAACCGTCGCGCCTTCATCCTCCTCGCCCTGCTCCTCGCGCTCGTTGTGCCCGGCGCTCTTGCCGCCGAGGGTGGCAAGAAGGTCGTCATCCCGTTCGATTTCGTCTCGAAGTTCGACGACGGCCGCTACGGGCAAATGGTCGGCGACATGGTCTGGAAGAAGCTCCAACGCGAGGGCGGATTCGTTCTGCCCGAGTCGATGCTCGACGTCCGCGACACGGTCGCCAGCAACAAGATCGAACTCGCGCCGGACACCCCGCTGGCGAAAGTCCAGAAGATCGTGCAAGAGGGTTTTGGGGCCGACGTCGCCATCTGGGGAAGCGTCGAGCGCGTGCCGGGCAACGAGTGGGACGTCTACGACTTGAAGATCCGCTGCGTCGATTTCTCGACCCCCAAGCCGACCGTGATCTACCAGGTCGACGCGCGAACCAAGGCGGTCAGCGAGATTCCGCATCTGTACGTCAAGGCGATGGTCGACAAGCTCTACGGCCGCCAGCCCGGCGGACCGCCGCCGGTGAACGAACTGGCCGAAGCGAACTGGAAGAAGAATCCGAATCTCGTCTCCGGCGGCGATTTCGAGACGGCCAAGGGCGGCGTGCCCAAGGGCTGGGAGGCCCGCGGCGGCCAGCTTCGCGAGCCGCTGGGCAACCTGGTGCGGTGGCTGCCCGAGGCCGGCAACCCGGCCAATCACGTGATCCGCCTGACGTTCGACCAGGAACTCGGCGACAGTTTCGGCGTCATGTACTACAGCGATTTCTTCCCGGTCGAGGAAGGGGCGACGTACCGCTTCCAGTGCCGCTGGCGCACGAACGGTCCGGCGGCCAAGGTGTTCGTCAAGTGTTACGACGTGCCGCCGTCGGAGTACCGCGCCGAGCCGGAGGGCCGCCCGGCCGCCGCGAGCCCGACGGAGCCCTACGCCGTGGACAATCGCCGCGAGGTCTATCGTTCGCAGCAGAATCTCAAGGGCGAGAAGAACGTGTGGAACACGCAGACCCAGGATTTCACGCCGCGGCACACCCGCTACACGCCCCGCTGGGGCCGCGTGATGCTCTACGGATTCCTCGGCGCCGGCGCGGTCGAGTTCGACGACGTCGTGGTCAAGCAGATCATCCCCGCCTCGCCCGGCGACCTGGTCAAGCAACCCCGCCAGTCGCTCGAAAGCGGCGTGACCGTCGAGGAAATGGAAGAGAACGAGCGGCGAGGGAAGGACGAGAAGAAGTAGTCCAGTAGCGTGCGTGCTCGCACGCACCGTACGTTCTCGCCATCGCCGATGCTCGCTTCTGCACGCGCCGTCGAATGGTGCGTGCGAGCACGCAGCCTACGCGGCCCTCCTGTTTCGCCAGACGAGCCGGTATCCCATCGCGCGAAAGACCAGAAGTGATCCGAGCACGATCGCTGCCTGGACGCTCAGCACGACGCCAACCGCAAGTGTGTCGCGCGGTGCAGCCCCGGGCAGAACCGCCCGGCCAATCCCCACGGCGAGCAGCGCCGCGCCGATTGCAGCAAGCCTCACGATCCGTGGCCACCCGAGCCCCAGAAGGCAAATCGCCACCACCAGGGCAGTGTCAAAGAACACCACCACCAACAGCCTGTACATGCCTTGCGGCGTCACGACGCTAACGAATTCCCTGGGCATCAATTGAAACAGGCTCAACAACGCGGCGAATCCAAGCGTCCACTCCAGCAGCAGTCGCAACGAGTACTGACCTCGCCAGGGTTCGACTGCCGAGTCCCCGTCGCCGAACCGATCGAGACGCAAGCCCAGGAAGCGAGCCGCCAACAAGGGCACTGCGCCACAGACGAGGACCAGGAACGCGTCTCCTGTCCAGGCCACGAGAAGCCACATTGGCAGCAGCCAGCCCAGCGCGACCAAGGCGGCTGCGGCGGTAATCAGTCGCCAAGGGCGCGGCGCGCCGCCGAACGCCGCCCAGACGCCCAGAAGACTCCCCTGAGCCAGCCAAAGGCCGCCCGCGGGGACGGTGACGAACCACGAGGTGTCTGCGACGTGCAAGGCCCCCCCACCGATCGCGCCCAACAGCAAATGCGCGGCGACCAGCCAGCAAACGCGCTTCCGTCGATCGTGAAGAGAGACATACACGCGGTTCGCTCGATGTCCGAAGTCGAGTTCATTCTGGTGCGTCGAGACGCACCCTACTTCTCCTTCCCCACGGCGATCATGTCCATCGAGAGCGTGCGGTCGGCTGGTCCCACGCCGTGGATCGTGACCTTCGAGGCGGCGGGGGGGCGGCGGGGGTTGAAGAGTTCGGGACGGACTCGGTCGAACCCCTTGCCCGCCTCGTCGTCGACCACGTAGTACGTCGCCTTGACTAGGTGGAGCATGTCGCTGCCCGTCTCGGCCAGGATCGGCTGCAATTGGGCGAAGACGTCGCGGCATTGGGTTTCCCCGCTGCCCGGCTCACGCGAGGCGAGGCCGGAAATGTAGATCTGCCGATTGGTCCGGACCAGAGCCACGCGGCTGAAGGTCGGCGAGGGCATGGTCTCGGGCGGGTTGTAGAACTCGACCGTGTCGGCCGGTTTGTCCGCCAGCGGCAATCGCGCGATCAGTTCGATCTCGACCGGCGCCGAGGCGATCCATTCCACGAAAACTACCGGCGGCGCGAGCTGGCCCGGGAAGAGCTTCTTCACCTCGCCAAGGGCCGCTTCGGCCGACGAGGCCGGTGTTAGGAACACCTTCACCTGCACGACGTCCGCCGGCTTGAGTTGCAATTGGGCGAGCCTCCCGAGCAGGGTGGACAGCGACTTGGCAACGGCCGTCACGGCCAATCCGCCTTGTTCCGGCTGGCCGGAGAAATACGCCACGCCGCCGGCCGGCATCACCGCGGCATCGGCGCACTCCTTGTCGCCGGCGACGGCCTCGTATCGCCCGAGGGCCACGGCCTGGCCCTTGTCGGCGGCCACGGCAACCGCGTCGACGGCCACGAGCGCCCCGCGATGGGCCAGAGGGGTCAGGATCGCGGTCAGCGCCGGACGCACCTCGGGCGCGAGGCGTTTGGCGAGAAGCTCGCGAGTCCGGTCAGCCGTCTCGTGCGACAGCGCGTAGACGTTCAGTCGAACCAGCTTGTCGAGGCCCGAACCGGTCGCGCCGAGCACCGCCTGCAGGTTGTCCAGGACCTGCTCGATCTGTTTGTCGGCGGATCCCTCGCCCACGAGCTTTCCCTCGCGATCCAGCGGCAAGAGTTGGCGGGTGTGCACGAGCGGAAGCCCCTGGACCACGACGGCCCGGGACATGCCCGGCGGGGCATCGAGCGGAACGTAGCGGACGGACGGCCCGGCCGCGTCCTGCGCGGCGGGGCAGTCGGCCACCAAGATCAAGCAGCAGGCCGCCACGGCCACCGCGATGAATTTCCATGCCATCAGTTCGCTCCTCCTGGTAGGTCGTTGAACTCCGTCACCCAGGCGTAAACGCCTGGGCTAGAGAAAAGCCACGTCTGTAAACGTCTTGTGTCAACGACAGTTACACCGTTTCCGGCAACTCGTAGCCCTTGCGTTTCGGGCAATCGAGATACGTGTTCGCCTCGTCGTCGCCGGGAAAGACCTCTTTTTCGGGATCCCACTTCAACGGGCGTCCGAGTTGGCGGGCGATGTTGCCCAGGTGGCACAGGGTCGCCACGCGGTGCGCGTTCTCGACGTTCATGATCGGGTCTTGACGCGTGCCGACGCATCGGAAGAAGTTGCCCATGTGGTGGTCGTTCCGGTAAACGCGGACCGCGTCGGCCGGCAACGGGTCTTCGTCGAGGCCCTTGGGATCGCACTCGTAGCCGCCGCGGAAGATCGTGATCTTACCCTTCGTGCCGATGAAGGTCCCCCCGCCGCCCAGCCGCGGGTCGGTTCC
>JAPLNP010000070.1 GCA_026401055.1 Planctomycetia bacterium | reverse complement strand
GGTGACGACGAGCCTCCGGCCGTCGGCGTCCTTCAGCACAAGGGAACCATCGGGGGCGGGCCGATCCGCCGCCACGGTGAACGCCTCCCGCCCGGTCGGAAAAAGCCGATCGGCCAGCACCTGAGCGTCCTTGTCCACGCGCAGGAACCGCCCGGCGCCGTCACGAAGTACGAGCGGCTCCACCGCCGGAGCCAAGCCGGGCATCGCGGCCCAGATGGCCGTGAGCCAGAAGGCGAGGGTAATGACGTTTCTCATCGAGTTGTCCCGCGTGTCCTCCGTGGCGACTGCCGAGCCACGCCCCGGGGCCCGGGGACGTGCCAGCCAATCGCCTGGCGTCCTGGGATGTGCCACCGATTTGCCTCACTCCTGATCGCGGCCGAAATTGTGGGTGGTCTTCACCCGATCGACGAAATCTTCGAGCGTCCAGCGGTACTTCTGTTGGCCGATGAGATAGCCCGGGTGGACGAAATAACGCCCCAGGTCGTCCAGGTCGATGGTCTCGACCGCCGAGTCCGGCGGACGCCGCGTCTTCTGGGAGATGAGCAGGACGTAGTACTTCCCCCCGTCGGGCAGCACCGTCGAGAACGTGCCGGCAGCGTCGGCGCGGAGGTAGACGCCGCCGAGGTCCTTGATCCGCCGCACGCCCTCGAAACTCGACGGCGGCGCGGGATCGGCGGGCCGGAGGTCCGGCGTGGAAATCTTCTTCTTGGGAGCATTGGCCTCGGGCAAGAGGATGACGACCGAGTCGGCATCGGGGTCAAGATGGCCGGTGCCGGGATCGTAGACCAGTTTGCCCTCGACGAGCACCCGTTGCCCGGCCGCATTCTCCTCGGCCGCGAGCCGGCCGAGGGAGGCACTGCCGCGACCGATGGCGTAACCGGCCGAGAAACCGACGACGGCGACGACCAGGAAGAGCGCCGCGTGAACATAGAGGGTGTGTCGCGGCAACAGGATCATCTCACGCGGCCCCCCGGCGTCCCGCGCTGCGGGAAACACCATGGCCCGAAGCAATTCCGCCGGGCGCGGTGATCGTTTTGGCCGCGCGGCGACGGCGACCGGCGCGTCGTCGTAGACTACTATCTGAAGGGGATCCTCGTCCGATTGTGCGTCGGTTGGGGCAGTCACGGTGGCAGTGACGGCCTCCGGACCGGGCACCGTCTGCTTGGCGCCGCATTTGGGGCACTCGATCTGGGTGCCCGCCTTCCGCGTGCCGATCGACAGCAGTTGAGCGCACTCCAGACATAGGAAACGAATGGGCATGGGGCCCCCGTTCGGTCAGCATTCGCAGGGGACTGTCCCGATTTTCGCGGCGAGCGGGACGTTGCCCCACCAAATGGCGATTTCGCCGCGAAAATGGGACTGTCCCCCTCGCGGTACGCGCAAGACTCTCCCTCCTTCCACCGTAGCAGACCGTTTTGGTCGGGGCCAGTGGTGGAGGGCAGAGCTGCTGGGTGAGCGAGGAACCGCAGAGAAACGCGGTTAGACGTAGATATGGAGGGCCCCGGGCGTTATTCGGGCGGATCGTCCGGGGGGCCGGCTTGGTCGACCAGGGAGTTTACGCCCAGGGCCAGGACCAGGCAGACGATATCCACCAGCCAGAAGACCCCCAGTCCGAGGGCCACCGAGTCGAGCACCGATTGCCCGGTCGCGTCGCCCATCTTGCCCAGAATTCCGGCAACGACGAGGACAACGGCCAGCGAGACGGTCAATGCCAGCGCGATGGCGACCAGTGGCGTCAGGATTCGCTGCGGCACGGGCTTTCGAGTCATAATTACTTCCCTATTTTCACTAATCTTGCCGATCGTCAAGGTTTATGTCAATGGGTGGGTTTCTCGGACGCATCGCTTGACGTAACCTGAAGTGAAGACACAATGAAAAGAAGCAAGAGTGGGGGGGCGGCGGCTCCCACCGACCAGGCCCTCCTGGCAAAATTCTCCGGCTTATCCGAGGCCCATCATGACCCAGTCCATCGGGAAGTCTTTGCCCAGAGTCCTTGTTCTGGCCGTGGTAGCCGCGGTCGGAGTGCCCCGCATTGTGGAGGCCACCGAAGTGGTGATGAAGGATGGCCGCGTGCTGAGTGGTGGCGTGGCACCTTGTTCGGGGCTGGCCGAGACACCCCAGGCAGGGGATGAAGGGGCCCTGAATCTGATCATCTGTCTCGACGATCATCTGCGTCGGACGTTCGTCTCGAAGCGTCAGATCGTCCAGTACCGCGATGGGTCGGCCGGGCCGGTCGAGAAGTTCCTCATCAAGCAGATCGTGAAAAGTCACGGGCCCACGGTGAACTCGGTTGGCCCGATCATTCGCGTCCAGCCCTTTGACGAATTCGGCCGGCGGATCTTCTCGATGCAGACCGCCCGGGGGCCGGCCGACATCGAGCAGGGGATCACGGAGTTGACGCCGCACTGGGCGAAGGTGGAGGGCATGTCGCACGTCTGGGACATGCGCGAGGCGCCAAGCTCGATTCCCACGGACGTCCTGGCCAAGATCCTCGACAAGCAGCCCGACGCCGGCACCGTCGAGCACCAGAAGAAGGTCGCCCGATTCTACGTCCAGATGGAGCGATATGAGGACGCCTACAAGGTGCTTCAGAAGCTGCTCGACGACCACCCGGGCGACGCCCAGGTCAAAGAAGCGATCGAGCCGTCGTTGCGACAACTTCGCCAACTCAGTTCGCAGCGGCTGTTGGACGAGCTGAAACGGCGTCGCGACGCGGGCCAGCACGCCCTGGCACGCGACAAGCTCAAGATCTTCCCCTCCGAGGGCGTGGCCGGCGAGATCCTCCAGGAAGTCCGCGAACTGACCGAACAGTATCAGACGCTCGACGCCCAACGCGAGGAGGTGATCCAGAAGTTCAACGCCCTGCTGAACGAGGTTTCCGACACCAGCCTCAGGGCGAGGATCGAGCCGATCGGCAAGGAGATCGCCGAGGAACTGAACCTCAACACGCTGGGCCGCATGGCGGCGTTCCGGCTGGCGATGGATGATGCGAAGATGACGGCCGGCGAAAGGCTCTCGCTGGCCATCAGCGGCTGGCTTTTGGGCAGCGACGCGGCGTCGGCCAACCTGCCCACGTCGCTGTCGACCCATCACGTTCGGGGACTGATTCGCGAGTATCTTTGCGAGCCGGTTCAACTCAATCGCGAGGACCTGTTCAAGAAGTTCGGTTCCGAGGAATCGGCCGCGCCGCGGACCATCGCGCTGTTGCTGGCGAACATGAAGCCGCCGCTGGCAACGCCGCCCGTCGAAGGCAAGCCGGGCTACTACGAGTTGGAAGTCCAGGGGCTGGACAAAGAGCCCCCGGTCCGCTACCTCGTCCAGCTTCCGCCCGAGTACGATCCTCACCGGCACTATCCGACC
The DNA here is from genome assembly GCA_026401055.1 of Planctomycetia bacterium. Classification (GTDB taxonomy): domain Bacteria; phylum Planctomycetota; class Planctomycetia; order Pirellulales; family Thermoguttaceae; genus JAPLNP01. The sequence goes on along the minus strand of JAPLNP010000070.1, from coordinate 3,849 downwards.
GTGCTGACGCTTCGCGGCGCGGGCACGACCGCCGAGCAGCAGATCGCCTGGTGGGCGGGCGACTGGGCCAAGGGCGGACGCAACGGCCAGGCCGCTCGACAAGGCTACATCGTCGTCGCGCCGGACTGGGCCGCCGATCACCAGAAAGGCTACCAGTATTCCGCCCGCGAACTCGCCGCCATCCTCAACCCCTTGCGGGACGCCTGCCGGCGGTTCTCGATCGACACGGACCGCGTGTTCCTGTCGGGCCACTCGATGGGCGGCGACGCGGCGTGGGACGTCGGACTGGCGCATCCCGACCTCTGGGCGGGCGTCATCCCGATCGTGGCCCGCTCCGACCGCTACTGCTCCCACTATTGGAAGAACGCCGAAAACCTGCCCTTCTACGTCGTCGGCGGCGAGAAGGACGGCCGGTGGCTGGTCGACAACGCGGGCGACCTGGACCGTTATCTGACGGTCGGGTACAACACAACGGTGGTCGAGTATCAGGGCCGGGGACACGAGCACTACTACGACGAGATCCAGCACCTATTCACGTGGATGAAAATCTTCAAGCGGGACTTCTACCCCAGGAAGTTCATCTGCAAGTCGATGCGGCCGTGGGACAATTTCTTCTGGTGGGTTGAACTCGCGGACATGCCCGAGGGAGCCATGGTGGCCCCCGATGCCTGGCCGCCGCCGCGAGGAACGATTCCGATGCAGACCGAGGCTTCGCTGACGGCGACCAACGGCGTGAACGTCCGCACGGGCGCGAGCCGGGCGACGGTGTGGCTGGCGCCGGAAATCGTGAATTTCGATCAGCGGGTAACGGTCGTGGTCAACGGGCGGCGGATCAACGGCAAGGAACCGTTTATCAAGCCCGACCTCCACGTCCTGCTGGAAGACGCGCGAACCCGAGCCGATCGGCAGCATCCGTTCTGGGCCCGCGTCGACACGGCGACGGGACGGTGAGTGGTCAGTTGCCGGTTGTCGGCCGCCGGTTGTCAGTTGTCATCTATACGAACGCCCGCCAACTGTTGTCGGCGGGGTGAATAGCCGCGAGGCGAGAGAACGCGATGGAAGACAAGGATAAGGTGGAAACCCACTTCGCGCCGGCCGAAAGGGCGAGCGAAGAGCAACTGCGAGCCCACGTCGCCAAGGCAACCAGCCATCCGGTGATTGACGGTTTGATGAACGTCGCGAGCGGTATGTTGGCCGTGTTGAACGAACATCGCCAGGTCGTCGCCGTGAACGAGACGTTCCTGAGGATTCTGGGACTGGAAGACTGGGAGAAGGACCTCGGGCTTCGCCTCGGCGAGGTGATCGGATGCGTTCACGCCGAGAAGGGGCCCGGCGGCTGCGGTACCTCCGAGTTCTGCATCACCTGCGGCGCCGCGGTGGCCATGGTCGCCTCGCTGGGCATGAACAAGCCGGCGGAAGAGACCTGCGCCGCCACGGTCCAGCGAAACGGCAAGAACGTGGATCTGTATTTCCGCGTGCGTTCCTTCCCGATCACCCTGGACGACACGCGACTGCTCTTGCTGTTCCTTCAGGACTGCACGCAGCAGCAGCACTGGGCCGCGATCGAGCGGGCATTCGTCCACGACGTCAACAATACCGTGTCCGCCCTGCTGCCGGTGTCCGAAATGGTGGCCGAACGATACCACGACGACAACGTGGCGCAGCACGTCCGGCGATTGGCGCTGCGACTGACCCAGGAAATCGCCGCCCAGCGGGCGATGCTCCAAGGAGGCGTTGACGGGTACCGGCCCCTGTTCTACGACGTGTCGGCCGGCGAAGTCGTCGACGAGATCCGCGCGGCGTTCGCGAACCATGCCCTGACCGCCGCGAGATCGCTCGCGCTGCCGGCGACCGCGCCGGAGGCGTCGCTCGAGACGGACCTCTCGCTCGTGGTTCGCATCCTCGGCAACATGATCACCAACGCCCTGGAGGCCACCGCCGACGGCGGCGAAGCGCGGCTGGCGATCGAGTCGGCCGACGGCTTCGTCACCTTCAGCGTCTGGAACCGCGCGGCCATTGCCCCCGACGTTGCCCGGCGGGTCTTCCAACGCAACTTCAGCACGAAGCGCGGCGTGGGACGAGGGCTGGGCACCTGGATGATGAAGGTCTTCGGCGAACAAGTGCTCGGCGGCACGGTCGACTTCATCACGTCCGAGGATGAAGGCACCACGTTCCGCCTGCGCCTGAAATGCTAGCTTACACCCCGCGGCCCGCCCTACGGCTGGCGGATGGTGAACAGCGTGGTAGAATGGGAGTTCAGAATGCACCCGACCCCGGCGATGCGAGCCGAAGGATCGGCGCGATGGGACAAGCCAGCCTGCGAACCGGCGGCGAAGACCCGACACGGTACGTTGGAGACGGCGAAATACAGTACGGAAAGACCATGACCACGGTATTCATCAGTTACTCGCATATTGATGCCAGCACCGCCGATGAACTCGCGTCTGTGTTGGCCGATCTCGGCATCAGCCACTTTCGAGACGTGAAGGACATCAATTGGGGGAATTCGATTTCATCGAAGGTACGTAGTGCTCTCGATGACTGTGCTGCAGTGCTTGTGATTGTATCGCCAGGGAGCCTGAAATCACACTGGGTACCTTACGAGATCGGATACGCGTCCGCATTGCGAAAGATCATCCTGCCCTTCCTGACGCATCCATCGCTCGATGTGCCACACTACATCAGCGACCTCAATTACACCCTAGGCATCGAGAAGGTCCGCGATTACTTCGCAAATAGCTTCACTGACGACGTGAAGTCCGTTCCGAAACCGCCCGGACGTCAAATGACAGAGCCATTGCAGTTGACGCTGAACGATTTCCAGATGGACTACCTGATGCAAATCAGCAAACCGCGTAATGAGGGGGCCATATACGGCGATATCCACGAACAAACGGGCCGAGACGTTGCGCCGTATCAAGAGGCTATCGATCTGTTTCAGCAGTATGGTTTGATGCGCTACAGTGGAGGTAATTACCAGTTGACCTCCAAAGGATGGAGACTTGCTGATCAACTTTGGGCACTGAAGATCCTGGATACGCTTGATCTCAACGACCACACAGGTCACAAAGCCCTCACGGAAGCCGTCGGGCTGACCGATGGGCAGACTGAACTCGACGAATTGAAAAGGCATGTTGACGCGCTGGAGAATCGCGGGTTGGTAGAAGTCAGCCGGACTATGCGTGGATGGGAAGTTCGAGTGTTGCAGGCGGGAGTTACAGAGAGAAAACACCACCAAATCGACTTGTAGCCGTCAACATCGGCAGAATCCGGCAACAAACGTTTCTTTGGCGCGCGAGTGCCATGGACGCACGACATCGGCACTTCTGGGCACGCAAACAGCGGCGTGCGGCAGGAAGCGGCTCTCGTCCACAGGATTGACGCCGCCCTCAATACTGATACATTGGCGGCAAGATACTGTTTAACGCTCGCTGGTGATCGATGATGGAAGACATCCCACGCAAGCTCCGTTCGTTTCTCACGAGGTCGCATCTGTGGGATGACTCGGGAATGATTCGGCTGACTCCACGCTGGGGGCCGCTGAAGGAAATCGCTAAGCGGGCCGAGAATGGAACTGGCGTGTATGCTCTGGGCTATCCCGTGAGCATCCGCTACCCAGACGGCTTCTCTCACATCGTCTACATCGGCTCAAGTGAAGTCTTGCGTGACAGGCTGAGCCGACACAGCGCCGAACCTCACAATTCAGTGCTAGTGCTTTGTCACAGCTAAAAATTGGGATTGGTCGTAGGGCGGTTTTTTGGGAAGCTGCGTGGAACACGGAGGTGTCCCATGCAGAAGAAGTACATTGTGCGCTTGTCGAAACAGGAACGCAACACGTTGCGGGAGGTG
>JAPLNP010000220.1 GCA_026401055.1 Planctomycetia bacterium | reverse complement strand
TGCCCAGGCGACCCGCGACGTGGCCAAGGAACTCTCCGCCCCGCTGGCCGACTGCCACGCCGCCTACGAAGACCTCCGCGCGAAGGACCCCACGGCGTGGCGGCTGCTGATGAGCGAGACGATCCATCCCGGCATGTTGGGGCACAAGCTGTTCGCGGAGGTGATTGCCGAAACGATCTCGGGCAAGCGGGTTTCGCTGGCCGACGCGCCGCCGCCGGACGACTCGTTGCGGTTCACGCTCGCGCGGCTCGGGAGCCACGAGCCGGTCAAGATCGTCGCGATGTCCCCCTACGACAAGATCATGCCCGAGGTGCTCGCGAAGTCGTTCCCCGACGCCCGGTTTGACGTGGTGCCGTGGCCGGTCGAGGGCCGCACGCTGGCCCAGATCACTGCCTGGGGCGAAGGGGTCCGGGCGCTGAAGCCGAACCTGGTCGTTGTGGCGATCCCCGCTTCGGCCGCCGCCGACTCCGAGGAAACGTTCATTCAGCAATACGCTTGGGCGCTGGCGACCAGCCTCTCGTTTGGCGACGCCGAATGGGACCTGGTTCCGATTCTGCCCTCGGTGACCGGGCCGCCGAGCGACAAGACCCAAGAGGACCGCGAGGCACTTGCCCGGCGAATCGTTGCCGGCTATGATTTCCGGCAGATCGACCGCCGGCCGGGCGACGCGCGTCCGGCCGCGGACGTCGTGACGGAGTGGGCAGCCCAGTGGATCAAGAACAAGTAGCCGTTCACAGGGGACTGTCCCCCTCGCAACACAGGAAAAAAGGGGACAGGTCCGATTGGTGCGCAGCACCCTTCGGGCCGTTCCGGCAAATTGGACCTGTCCCCTTTTTCCACACTCAGGAGATAATGAGATGGTCGAGCAATCCCCGGGCGGAATGCTCTCGCACAGCGTGTACTTCGCGTTGGACGACAACTCGGACGCCGCCGTGGCGTCGCTGGTGGCCGACTGCAAGGAGTATCTTTCGGGTCACCCCGGGACGGTTTTCTTCGCGGCGGGCACGCTCGCCGAGGAGTTCAACCGCGAGGTGAACGTTCGCGACTTCGACGTCGTCTTGCTGCTGGTCTTCAAGGACCGCGCGGCCCACGACACCTATCAGGACTCGCCGCGCCACGGGCAGTTCCTCGACAAGCAGAGCGAGAACTGGAAGACGGTCAGGGTGTTTGACGCCTACGTCTGAGTCGCGGTTGTCGGTTATCAGTTGTCAGCGGCCAGCGGTCAATGGCCAGTGAAAACGCCCCCGGACTGCGTCCGGGGGGTCGCTGTCTTCCCTTTCCGCTTTCTGAAACAGGTCGTTGGCTGGGAGTAAGGAGCGATCCGATGAACACGCGCCGAGAATTTCTGCGGAGTTGTGCCGGTGTCGTCTCGGCGGGCTGGCTGGCCGCCGCCGTCCGGGGCGAAGGAGCGGACGCGAAGCCGCGCGCCATTCGGCTCGGCGCGCCGGTGTTCGACGCACCGGCGGACCCCGAGGGGCTCGCCTTGGCGCATCGCAAACTCGGTTATCGGGCCGCCTACTGTCCGGACGTTTCGCTGGACGACAAGGACCGCGTTCGCGACGTGGCCGCCGCGTTTGCCAAGCACGACGTCGTGATCGCGGAAGTGGGCCGGTGGTGCAATCTCCTGGACGCCGATTCGGCCGTCCGCGCTGCCAACCTCAAGACCGTGACCGAGGGCCTGGCTCTGGCCGAGGCGATCGGCGCCCGGTGCTGCGTGGACATCGCCGGCTCGTACAACCCCAAGGTCTGGTTCGGGCCGCATCCGGACAATCTGTCGCCGAAGTTCTTCGACGCAACGGTCGAAAACACGCGGAAGATCATCGACGCCGTGCATCCGCGCCGGGCGAAGTTCGCCCTGGAGATGATGGGCTGGGCGCTGCCCGACTCGCCGGACTCCTATCTCAAGCTCATTAAGGCGGTCGATCGCGAGGCGTTCGCCGTACACCTCGATCCGTGCAACCTGATCAACTCGCCGGCGCGGTTCTATCGCAACACGGAGCTGCTCAACGAGTGTTTCGACAAGCTCGGGCAGTGGATCGTCAGTTGCCACGCCAAAGACCTCGCGTGGGACGTCGAGACGAACGTCCACTTCCGCGAGGTCTGTCTCGGCGCGGGCGAACTGGACTGGCGGACGTATCTGGCGCGACTGGCGGCGCTCTCGGGCGACGTGCCGCTGATGATCGAGCACATGAGCGGCGCCGAGGAGTACGACAAGTCGCGACGGTTCCTCCTCGATCTGGCTCCGAAGGTGGGCGCCAGGTTCGAGTGAAAAAGGGGGACTGGCTCCGAGCCGGCGAGAACGCTCCACGTTGCCCAATTGACGTCACCGGCTCGGTGCCTGTCCCCCTTTTTCCGCGTCGATTCGCGGTTCGCTCCCCCGCCGGCGCAACTGCCCACAGGCGGCGTCGATTCGCTCGCCCTTGCGGTAACGGACTTTGACGGCCAGGCCGGCATGTTGCAGAATCTCGGCGAAACGCACGACAGCTTCGGCCGCCGGGGCGTGAAACGGGAGGCCCCGGACCGGGTTCAGTGGGATCAGGTTCACCAGCGCCGGCCGACCACGAACGATCGCGGCCAGACGCCGGGAGTGCTCGGCCTGATCGTTGACGCCGCCCAGGAGCACGTACTCGAAAGTCACGCGCCGGCCGGTCGCCTCGAAGTATTCGTCCGCCGCCGCCAGGATCGATCCGATCCCGACCTTGCGGTTGTACGGAACCAACTCGTTGCGCAGCGCGTCGTCCGGCGCGTGCAACGAGACGGCGAGATGATACGGCGAGTCCTGCCGGGCCAACCGGCGAATCCCCTCCGGCATGCCCACCGTCGAAATCGTGATCCGCCGGGCGCTGATCCCCAGGCCGTCCCGGCGGGTGGCCACGGCTAGGGCGGGCAACAGGCGGTCCAGATTCCCCAGCGGCTCGCCAATGCCCATCACTACGATATGGCTGAGTCGCTCGTCCGGGTCGAGCAGCCGCTGCAAGTGAAGCATCTGTTCGACGATTTCGCCGGTGGTGAGATTGCGGACGACGCCGTCCAATCCGCTGGCGCAGAAGACGCAGCCCATCGCGCAACCCACCTGGGTGCTGATGCAGATCGTCCGGCGGTGCTTGTCGTCCCGCAAGAGCACGCACTCGACGCGCTCGCCGTCGGCCAGTTCCAACAGCAGCTTCTCGGTGCCGTCGTCGGCCTTTTGATGCGCTGCAACCCGGGCGGTCCAGATGACGAACGTCTCGGTCAACTGGCCTCGAAGGTCCTGGGCCAGATCGGTCATGTCCTCGAACGCCGCCGCCCGTTTTTCAAACAGCCACCGCCGCGCCTGCGCGGCCCGATAGCCCGGCACGTCACGATCGGCAAACCACGCTTGAAGCTGCTCGGGCGATAGATCGAGGAGGTGGAGCATGGTTGTCGGTTGTCGGTTGTCGGCAGACGGTAGACGGTAGACGGGAATCACACTGTCAATTCTCCACTGCCAACCGGCAACTGCCAACCGGCAACTGCCAACTGACAACTGCCAACTGACAACCGACGACTAACCACTACCCAGCACCTCGGCCACTCGCCGCTCGAGCCGGCCCGATTTCAGGTCGGCCTCGAACTCGACGAGCGTCGGGTAAACCTCGTGGCTGAGGAACCGGATGGCCCAATTCAGCTTCAGGGGGCTGATCGTGATCACGGCCGCGCCGTGCTGGTGGGCTTCCCACATTTCGATGGCCGTGCCCATGGACGCCTCGGGCACGAAGGCCAGGAGCATGTCGACTTCGCGGCACATCCGGTTGTGGTGGAAGAAGACCGCCCGGCCGGTCGTGTCGTCATACCCAATTGATTTAGTATGCTTTTCCCTGGGGTCATAGATTTCGGCCTTGGGGAAATGCTCGGCCAGCAACACTTTAAGGTGTCGCCGGTAGTCCTGATCGTGGACCGCCGCCTGGGCGAGCGACCCTTGCATGATGCCAGCCAGAAAAATGCGCATAATCCTTCAGGGTGGAACGTCCCCGCCATCTTGTCCATTCGGACGAACAGTCGCGTCGAAGCCCGGATTGAGACGAATCAGTATAAGTGATTCGTGCGTCGGGGAAAGCGGCTTGTGGCAGGCGACTCTGTCGCCGACGATTCGCGGGTGTCGGATTTCTGTCGGCGACGAGATGGTTTCGCCATGGACAATGGCGTGCGTCGGCACGTTGACACTCTGCCCTAAGGTGTTTACAGTAAATACCTTCGGGTTCGTTCAATACGGCAGTTCCCTTTTTTGGCGAGGCGACGGTGGCAAAGAAGGCGTGGGGTGGGGTGTTCGACGTGGCGACCGACCGTCGGGTGGAGGCGTTCACCGAAAGCGTGAGCTTCGACCGTCGGCTCTACGCGCAGGACGTCGCCGGATCGATCGCGCATGCCCAAATGCTCGCCAAGGTCGGCCTCGTGACCGACGACGAGTGCCGCCAAATTGAGCAGGCCCTGACCGAGATACGCCAAGAAATCGAGCAGGGCCGCTTCCCGTTCTCCGTCGAACACGAAGACATCCACATGCACGTCGAACGCGCGCTGGTCGAGCGGATCGGCGACGTCGGCCGGAAACTGCACACCGGTCGCAGCCGAAACGACCAGGTCTCGACCGACCTGCGACTTTGGGTCCGCGACGCCATCGACCAGATCGACGAGCGACTCGTTGAAGTGCAACGGGCGTTTGTGGGTCGGTGTGACGCCGACGCCGACTGCATCCTGCCGGGCTACACCCACATGCAGCGGGCCCAGCCGGTCTTGGCCCCGCACTATTGGCTCGCCTACTGCGAGAAGTTCCAGCGCGACCGCGAGCGTCTGGCCGACGCGCGGCGGCGCACCAACGTCCTGAGCCTCGGGGCGGCGGCCCTGGCCGGAACCAGTCTGCCGATCGACCGCGAGGACGTCGCGCGGCGGCTCAACTTCGACCGCGTGACCGATAACAGCCTGGACACCTCCAGCGACCGCGACTTTGCCGTCGAGTTCGCCTTCGTGCTCGCGCTGATCGCCGAGCACCTGAGCACGTGGGCCGAAGAGTGGATCATTTGGTCTACCGTGGAGTTCAACTTCCTCCGGCTGCCACAGGCCTTCTGCACCGGCTCGTCGATCATGCCGCAGAAGATCAACCCCGACGTGCTGGAGCTGATCCGCGGCAAGACCGCCCGGGTGGTCGGCAATTTGCAGACGCTTCTGGTGCTCATCAAGGGTCTGCCGCTGGCGTACAACCGCGATTTGCAGGAGGACAAGCCGCCGATGTTCGATTCGTTCGACACGGTCCGCGCGTCGCTCGAACTGGCCGCTCCGTTGGTTGCCGCGACGCAACTCAATCGCGAGGCGATTGCCGAACGGCTGGACCGCGGCTATCTCGACGCCACGACGCTGATGGAGTACCTGATCCGCCGCGGCCTGCCCCAGCGGACCGCCCACGGGCTGATCGGCCAACTGGTCGCCATGGCTCGCAAGCGCGGCGTCCCGCTGGCCGAACTGCCGCTGGAGGAGTT
>JAPLNP010000250.1 GCA_026401055.1 Planctomycetia bacterium | reverse complement strand
GCGCCAGCACCAGCGCGAGCGCCCCGCCCAGGTAGCCCAGCGCGTAGCCCCAGGCCGAGACGCGATTCATGGTCCGCTCGTCAGCGATTTCGGGCAGGAAACCGTTATAGAAGCCGAGCGACATCTCAAAGCCGAGGCACATCAGCACGAACAGCGTCATAATCGCCCAGACGCTCGTCGGCGGCATCGCGGCCAACAGCACGGCCGCAGCGGCGCCGGACAGCGCGGTGGTGGCCAACCACCGGCGTTTGCTCCGATTGGCGTCCGCCATCGCGCCGACGATCGGCGCGAGCACGGCGGCGACGAGCATCGACAGCGAAATCCCCCACGCCCAGGCAATCTCGCCCCATGTTCCCGGTAGAACCACGCCCTGGATGTAGTAGACCAGAATCGTGATCGAGATGGTCGAAAAGGCGCTGTTGGCCCAATCGTACATCGCCCAGGCGAAAACTTCGGCGGGCCGGTTCCGGGCGCGGGCAGTCGTGGGGATCGTCATGTGGAGGCTCGCTGTGCGCGGCACGAGGGGGACAGTCCCCCGCGAAGGGGCACGCCGCGGAGAAACGAAAACGGACGGGCCATTATGGCCCGTCCGTCTGTAACGAACAAGAGGAGTCTGCCTTGAATCAGAGTTCCTTGATCCGCATGTTGCGGAAATAGACCTCTTCGCCGTCCCCGTGGGCGTGCAGGCCGATCCGGCCCTTGGTGTAGGTCAGGCCGGGATGCTCTTGGTGGTCCAGGGTCGGTTTCTCGATCTTGTCCAGATCGGCGTCGACGATGACCGTGCCGTTGAGCGTGACGGTGACGCGGCGGCCGACGCAGCGGATCTCTTCCTGGTTCCACTCTCCGGCGGGCTTGAGGTGACCGGGTTTGGCCGGCACCAGGCCGTAGATCGAGCCGTGGTGCTGGTAGTTCAGGATGTTCTTATGCTTCGGGGCGTCGTCGTCGAGCACTTGGATTTCAAAGCCCTCGAGGTGCGGCTCGCGGCTGATCTTGGTGCGAATGCCCACGCCGTTGTTTCCGCCCGGCTCGAACTTAATGTCCAGCCGGAGGATGAAGTCGGCGTACTCTTTGTTGGTGAAGATGTGATCGTGGGCGATCTTCTTGCAGATCAAGAGGCCGTCCTTGACGTAGTAGCTGTCGGTATTGCCAGCGACGCCGACCCAGCCGTCGAGCGTCTTGCCGTCGAAGATCGGGACGAAGCCCTCTTCGCTCTCCGGCTTGGAAGGGCTCGATGCAGTCGCGTCCGCGGCGGGGAGTTCCTTGATCCGCAGGTTGCGGAACTCGAGGCGGGCGCCGTGGCCCATGAAGCCGAGGTAGCCCTTCGCGCGGTCCAGGCCGGTGTGCTGTTGGCCGTCGATGGGCTTGGCCCCTTTCAGGTCGGTGTCGACGATGACGGTGCCGTTGAGCGTCACCTTGATGCGGCTGCCCTTGGCCACCACTTCCTGGCTGTTCCACTCGCCGACCGGCTTCAAGGAGCCGGGCTTGGACGGCACGACGCCGTAGACCGAGCCGTGGAACTGGTAGGGCTTGAGGTTCTTGTAGCACTCGGCCGTGTCATCCAGGATTTGGAGTTCCATCGAGGTGTAGGCCGGGTTGCCCTCCAGCGGCGCCCGGACGGCCAGCCCGTTGTTCCCCTCCGGTTCGAGCTTGAACTCGAACCGCAGGACGAAGTCGCCGTACTCCTTGTCGGTGAACAGGTTGCCGCCGCCCTCCTTCTTGCAGACCAGGACTCCGTTTTCGGCCGCGTAGCCGTTGGTCGAGCCCTGCCAGCCGCTCAGGGTCTTGCCGTCGAAGAGGCTCTTGAAGCCCTCTTTGGTTTCCTCGGGCGAGAGGTCGGTCGATTTCGCCTCCGCGCCGAAGGCCGTCTGTGCCGCCAGAATCAGCACGGTCAACAACAGTGTGCAACGCATGGATCGTGTACCTCGTTCAAAGGGTGAAAAATGAGAGCGGACCGGGTGGCACGTCCCTGAGCCCCAGGCGAAGGGCGTGGCCGCCACCGGCATCAACACAACCACGCCCTATCAGGGCGTGCCACCCCGTCACCTCCTACCGTCTCTATTCCAATCCGCGACGCAATTGCCGCAGCTCCTCCGTGTTTCTCATCGAGCAGAACTTCGGGCCGCACATGCTGCAATAGTGCGTGTCGGTCGTGTCGGACGCCGAAAGCGTCTCTTCGCGCATCGCTCGGGCCGTTTCCGGATCGAGCGACAGGCGGAACTGCTCATCCCAGTCGAAGGCGTACCGCGCTCGGCTCAGGGCGTCGTCGCGGTCGCGGGCACCGACGCGGCCTCGGGCGACGTCGGCGGCGTGCGCGGCGATCTTGTGCGCGATCACGCCCTGGCGAACGTCGTCCAGGTTGGGCAAACCCAAGTGTTCTTTCGGCGTCACGTAGCAGAGCATCGACGCTCCGTACCACGCCGCCATCGCGCCGCCGATCGCGCTGGTGATGTGGTCGTAGCCCGGCGCGACGTCGGTCACCAGCGGCCCGAGCAAATAGAACGGGGCCTCGTGGCACCACTCGTTCTCGCGCCGGACGTTCATCTCGATCCGGTCCATCGGCACGTGGCCCGGGCCTTCGACCATCACCTGGCATCCACGGTCCCACGCCCGCAGGACCAACTCACCCATCACGCGAAGCTCGGCGAACTGGGCCTCGTCGCAGGCGTCGGCGAGCGAGCCGGGCCGCAGCCCGTCGCCCAGGCTCCACGTGACGTCGTACTCCCGCATGATCTCGCACAGATCGTCAAAACCGGTATAGAACGGGTTCTCGCGGTCGTGCGCGAACATCCACTTCGCCACCAGCGAACCGCCGCGACTAACGATGCCCGTCAGACGACGCTCGGTCAATCCCACGTGGTCCTTCAGCAGCGCGCAGTGGATCGTCATGTAGTCGACGCCCTGCCGGGCCTGGTGCTCGACCACGTCGAGAAAGTCCCGCGGCTTCATGTCGGCGATGTCGTCGAGCCGCTCGGCCATCTGGTAGATGGGCACGGTGCCCACGGGGACGGGCGACGCGTCGATCATCCGCCGGCGGATCGCGTCGATGTCCGGGCCGGTCGACAAGTCCATCACCGTGTCGGCCCCGCAGCGGATCGCGCAGTCCAGCTTCCGCATCTCGCACTGCACGTCGCTCGATAGCGGCGAATTGCCCAGGTTGGCGTTGACCTTCGTCCGCGTCGCGATGCCGATCCCGATCGGCTCGAGGTGCTTTTCCAGATGGACCCGGTTGGCGGGGATCACCAGGCGTCCCCGCGCCACTTCGCCCCGGACCAACTCCGGATCGAGTTGCTCGCGCCGGGCGACGGACTGCATTTCCGGCGTCACGACGTTCGCCCGGGCGTATTCGATCTGGGTCATTAGAGGGGGAGGCTCGGTACGGGCGGGTGGGAAAAGCGGTTGCGGGGCCGCAACGGTCTATCCTACCGCCCCCGGGTCGGCTGTCAATCGGACGAGGCCCTGGGGAAGACGCGAACCGGTGCCTCGGCACTACTGGGCAAGCCAGCAGGGGCGACCTCATGCCGACTCCGCCTCGAGCGATTGCAGCAGTTCCACCAGGCCGGAGACAACGTCCTCGAAGATCTCGCGCCCCAGTTCGGCGTTGGCCCCGGCGGGGTCGCCGATCACGCCCACTTTGACGTCGTCATTCTGGCTGATATGCGGCAATTCGAACGGGCTGGAGGTATGCCGGATTGCCGACTGATATCGGTCGGGGTCGCCACGCAACATCTTGGCGACGTCCCCGCGATCGGTGACCCAATTCTCGCGAACCAGCTCCGGCCGTAGGTGCAAAACCAGCGAGGTTTCGACCAGTGCCGCATGGTAGTCATGGGCCTCGAAGTGCGCCATCCAGAGCTTGCTGACTTCCCAGACGCCAACCATCAAGACGGTCAATTCCGCGTGGGCCTTCTCCTGCCAGAGAAACACCTTGAGGCCTTCGCGGATCGCAGCCGTGTTCTCGCTCCCCCCGTGCGCCCAGAACACGACGATGCGTTTCGCCCCCATCGCGGCCAACGCGCGGCAGATCTCGCGGACGTACAGCGCGGTGACCTGGGGCGAGACGTTGAGCGTGCCCGTTAGTTCGCCCCCTGAGAACGTGTACGGTACCGGCGGAGCCACCAGGCAACCCGACCGGCGAGCGGCCTCCACCGCCACGGCATAGCCGATGAGCGTGTCCGTCGAAAGGGGCAGATGGTAACCGTGCTGCTCGGTGCAGCCCAGCGGCAGGATGACCGTCTGCGTCCGGCCAAGTGCGTCGCGCAGTTCGTTGACCGTCAAGTTCTCGATCAGCAATGGGTCGGGCAGACTCATGACAATCCTCCCGGGGGGAAAGCGGAGACAGGTTGGGTGCCGCAAGTAGTAGCGCAGGGCGAGGTCGCCTTGGCAACCCCCCCAATGAACGGCCGATGGCCAAGCACCAGTGACCGGTAGTGGCCAGTGGGCAGTTCTCAGAGTCTGTGAAAGAATCGACAAACGGTCGTTAGCCGTCGAGCCTGCTCGACGTTTTCCGGGCTTTTTCGGCCCGGCGCCGCGCAGACGCGGCGGCTAACTTGATTCTCTCACGCGATCTGAGTGGTCGGTGGCAGTGGTCGGCTGTGGGTGACCGGGAGGACGGTTTTGTCCTTCCCGGTTTCCGCCTTCGGCTTTCCGCTTTTGTCCCACGGTCGTTGCTGTTTGGTCATCGTCCACCCGCCGCAAATGCCCCACTATCGGTCCATTGTATACCCCCCACCCCCTCTGTCCAGCGGGGGTCTTTACACACGCCGGGAACCCGTTAAGATTTTGGGTTGCTCGCGGCTGATGCCTGTCGACGGTGACCGGGCCGCGCAAGCGTCCCCCGAATTTTTGGAGAGGGTCTCCCCCCCGCGTAGATTTCTGCTATGATTACGGGTGGGCCGGGTAGATGGTATATTGGGGGCACGTCATGGGGAACCACCGCGGCCCCCATGTGGCTTCCCGAATTCGGCGGATGAGTTCCACGCGGAAACGCCGGGCAACCGGCGTGAAAGACGTTGATCCGATGGACGGCGATGCCCTGAAAACGCGACGCGAATTGCTGGGCGAACTCAGCCTGTTGCGGCGAGAGTGTGCTCGCCTGCGGTCCCGGGCTGCCCGGGAAGGCGACGGTCGCGACGCCGCCGTCGCGGTAGCCGAGGCGGGACCCCACTTCGAGCGGCGTCTCGTGCGCCAGATACTCCGGTCGCACGACCGCGATCGGCGACTGTTGGCCTATGAGATCCACGACGGCATGGTCCAGCACGCCACCGGCGCGCGGATGCGTCTGGATACGCTGCTGGAAACCGCCCCGGGCCTGTCTCCCGAGGTTCGCCGGGAGGTCGAGTCGGTCTCCCATCTGATGGGCGAGGCCATCGCCGAAGCGCGGCAGTTGATCAGCGGCTTGCGGCCGCCGGTGCTCGACGAAATGGGGATTGTCGCGGCCGTGAAGGACCTCATTGGCGGACAGCCGGACGACGGACCGGTCATCCGGTTCGACGCCGACGTCGGCCCCGAACGCCTCGATCCGCTCGTGGAGAGCACGGTCTTTCGCATCCTCCAGGAGGCGATTACCAACGCCCGCCGCCACGCCGGGGCCGACCGCATCGACATCTGCATGACGCGGCGGGACGACTGGATCCAATTGGAGATATGTGACACGGGCGTCGGATTCGACCCGTCGACGGTGGTGAGAAGCTGTTACGGTTTGCAGGGAATGCGCGAGCGAGCCCGGCTCTTGGGGGGCCGGACCGAAATCAAGAGTGTGCCGGGTGAAGGCACCCGGGTTTACGTGGAGTTGCCCGTTTCGCCCAAACTCGGCGAAGAGGTCAACCCGGAAAACAGGAGTGACGAATGAGCAAGATCAAGCTGTTGATTGCGGACGACCATGAAGTGGTCCGCCTCGGACTGAAGACCCTCTTGGCCAACACCGACATCGAGGTGGCCGCGGAAGTGTCGACCGGAGAGGACGCGATCCGCTACGCTTTGGACAAGAATCCGGACGTCGTTCTGATGGACATCCGCATGCCCGGCGGGGATGGACTGACGGCCCTGGGGCGGATCAAGCTGGACAAGCCGGAACTGCCGATCCTGATGCTGTCGACCTTCGACAACCCGACGTACATCGCCCGGTCGGTCGCCCTCGGCGCCAGCGGGTACGTGCTGAAGGGTTGCACCCGCGACCATTTGATCAAGTCCATCCACATCGCCGCCTCCGGCGAGAGCGCCTGGACGCGCGACGAGCTGCGCCGCGTGACCGGGGCGCTGGCCACGCCGCGGCTGACCGCCGACGTCGAAGTGCCGCTGACCCAGCGCGAGAGCGAAGTCCTTCGCCAGTTGGCCTATGGGCTGACGAACAAAGAGATTGCCCAGGCGCTGCACATCAGCTACGAGACGGTCAAGGAGCACGTCCAGCACATCCTCCGCAAGATCGGCGTGTCGGACCGGACGCAAGCCGCCGTGTGGGCCGTCCGCAAGGAACTCGTCTGACGCGCAAAACCGAGCCGCGACCGTTAGGTAGCATGGAACCGAGCCGCGACCGTCAGGGAGCGGTATCCAGCGGCATGATTGGCGAGTCGCTAAGACCGCTTCCTTACGATCGTGGCTCGGTTTTCGCAAGCCGGCAGCGGCGCCCACGTACCAGGAGGGTACTCGTGTCCAAATCCACCGATATCCGGCTTGTCGGGGCGACGAGCCGGACCGAGCATTTCGACTACCGCGCGCCGATCAAGTTCGGCGGCCGCGCGCTGCGCGACGTCACGCTGTTGGACGTGACCGTCGACGTCGAAACCCGCGACGGACGCCGCGCGCAAGGCTTCGGCTCGATGCCGATGAGCAACATCTGGGGCTGGCCCACCCGGAACGTCGATACCGACGCCACGCTGGCCGCCATGCTCGAACTCGGCCACTGTCTCTCGCGCGAGGCCGCCGGCTATCGGGGCGCCGGCCATCCGCTGGAGATCACCCACGATCTGGCGGCGTCGCACGAACGGATCGCCGACGAAATCACCACGGCGGTGGGCCTGCCCGAACGGATGCCGCGGCTCGCGCAGCTCGTCGTGGCCAGCCCCATCGAGGCCGCCATCCACGACGCCTACGGCAAGGCTCTCGGACAGAATTCCTACAACGTCCTGGGGCCGGAGTATGCCAACCGCGACCTCGCCGCCTACTTGACCGAGGAGTTCGTGGGCGAATACCTCGACCGGTACACGCTTCGCGTGCCCAAGCCGTCGATGCCCCTGTACCACCTGATCGGCGCGCTGGACCCGTTGACCGACGCCGACGTCGCGACCCGGATCAACGACGGCTATCCCGAGACCCTGCCCGAGTGGATCGCCGCCGACGGACTGACGCACATGAAGATCAAGCTCAACGGCGACGATCTGGAGTGGGACGTCGATCGCGTGGTGTCGATCGACGGCGTGGCCGCCGAGGCGCAGGCCGCCCGGGGCTGCCAGACCTGGTTCTACTCCGCTGACTTCAACGAGCGGTGCGCCAACGTCGAGTACGTTCTGGCCTTCCTGGCGGAAGTCGGGCGGCGGGCGCCCCGGGCCTTCCAGCGGTTGCAATACATCGAGCAGCCGACCAGCCGCGATCTTCGGGCGAACCCGGAAAACCGGATGCACGAGGCGGCCAAGATCAAGCCGGTGGTGATCGACGAGGCGTTGGTGGATTTCGAGAGTCTCGTGCTCAGTCGCGAGCAGGGCTACTCGGGCGTGGCGCTGAAGGCGTGCAAGGGCCAGAGCGGGGCGCTGGTGATGGGCGCCGCGGCGCAGAAGTACAAGATGTTCCTGTGCGTTCAGGACCTGACCTGCCCCGGGTTCTCGTTCCTGCACTCGGCCTCGTTGTCGGCCCGAATCCCCACCGTCGCCGCCATCGAGGGCAACGCACGGCAATACTGCCCGGTGGCCAACCGCGGCTGGGAAGACCGTTTCCCGACGATGTTCAAGATCACCGACGGCACGCTGGGCACCGCCGTTTTGGACGGTCCGGGGCTGGGGTTCTAACCAAGCGGTGACGTCGGAAGACGGTTCCTGGCGCCTTTTTTCCCACCGGTTGAATCCGCCGGTCGACTAGGATATCCTTTTACGAAGGGCACGTGGCTGGCAACCCGCCCCCGCGCTCGCTTAACTCCGTCCGTTTGGCAATCCCACCTTCCCACTCACACCGCGGAGGATCACGTCATGACCCGACGAACATTCGCACTTCCGGCTTTCTGTCTGGCATTCGCGTCCTGTCTGGCCGGCCCCTTGAACGCCGCCGCGTGGAAAGTCGGAACCGCCGAGGCGAAGATTACGCCCACGAAGTCGATCTGGTTGGCCGGCTACGGAAGTCGGGATCATCCGTCCGAGGGAACGCGCCACGACCTTTGGGTCAAGGTCCTCGCCTTGGAGGACGCCGATGGGCAAGTGGGCGTTGTCGTCACGAGCGACTTGCTCGGCTTTCCGCCCAACGTCTACGACGATCTTGCCGCGGCGCTCGAGAAGCAGTGCGGCCTGGACCGCGCCCACGTGATGCTCACGACGTCGCACACGCACACGGGCCCGGTGCTGCACGTGGCCCTGCCGGACATCTACCCGTTGGATGACCAGCAGAAGCAACTCATCAAGGAGTACACCGACGAGTTGGAGAAGACGATCGTCGCGACGGTCGCCCGGGCGATGGCCGAACGGACGCCGGCGACGCTTTCGGCCGGCCAGGGCAAGACCACCTACGCCGTGAACCGCCGCAACAATCCGGAGGCAAAGGTGCCCGAGCTTCGCGAGAAAGGCCAGATCAAGGGCCCGTCCGACTACGACGTTCCCGTGTTGGCCGTCCGGACGCCCGAGGGCAAGCTCCGCGCGGCCGTGTTCGGTTACGCTTGTCACGCGACGACGCTGTCCGATTACGAGTGGTGCGGCGACCATCCCGGCTTCGCCCAGCTTGCGGTCCAGAAGAGCCATCCCGGCGCGCAGGCGATGTTCTTCCAGGGTTGCGGCGCCGATCAGAATCCGATTCCGCGGCGCTCGCCGGAATTGGCCGAGAAATACGGCAACATGCTGGCCACGGCGGTCGACGAGGTGCTCCAGAAGCCCATGCGCGCGGTCGAGCCGCGGCTGCGGACCGGCTTCGAGTTCATCATGCTCCCCTACGGCAAGACGCCCACCCAAGAGGAACTCGCGAAGCTGGCCGAGAAGAGCGACTACGAAGGCCGCTGGGCCAAGCGGCTGTTGGGCGAGTTGGCGGCCGGCAAGAAGTTCGCGACCGAGAGCCGCTATCCGGTCCAGGTCTGGCGGCTGGGCGAGGACCAGCTCTGGATCGCCCTGGGCGGCGAGGTCGTGGTCGACTACGCCTTGAAGTTCAAAAAGATGTTCGGCCCGACGACGTGGATTGCCGGCTACACGAACGAGGTGCCCGCCTACATCCCCTCGGATCGCGTCTGGAAAGAGCGCGGCTACGAGGCCGGCGCGTTCTCCGTGTACGGCCTGCCGACGGACGCCTGGGCCCCCGGCATCGAGACCCGCGTCACCGACGCGGTAGGGCGGCTGGTCGAGAAGACGAAGTAGTGCGCGTGCCGATGAGGCCATGACGTAAAGCCGGGGCGACTGCGATGACGTACGACGCGATGCTGTCTGGTTCAGTCCTGTTCAATCTTGGCATGGCCGCCGTGGACGTGGCGGTGTTGGCGGGCCTGTATGCCCGGCGCACGGCGTTTTCGTGGTGGACGGGCGGATTGTTCGGCGCGATGGCCGCCGCGGTTCTGACGGCGATCCTGGCCCGCGGTCCCTTCGATCTGGTGCAGTTGACGGCCGACGCGCTGTTCTATCATGCCGTGGCGTGCCTGTTGGGCTCGGCGTTGCTGCTTCGCAAGACGGCGAAGAAGACAGCCCTGGTCTCGGCGCTCGCGGCCGTGCTGATCGTCGGCGCGGCGATGGACGCGTTTTTGTTCGAGCCGACGTGGCTGGAAGTCTCGCATTACCGGTTCGCCAGCCCGAAGCTCTCGCGCCCGGCGCGTATCGTGGTCCTGGCTGATTTTCAGACCGACGAGTGTGGGCCGTACGAGCGTCGAGTGCTCGAGGAGGCGTTGGCGCAACGGCCCGATCTGATCCTGTTGGCCGGCGATTACCTTCAGACGACGGACGAGAACGACGATCGAGTTCAACGAGAAGTCAATGCTCTCTTGCGGGAACTCGATTTTCGCGCCCCCGACGGCGTGTTTGCGGTCGAGGGAAACGTCGACCGTTTGCGTCCCTCGCCGGGACTGTTCCGAGGGCTGCCGATCCTCCCCTTGCGTTCGACGCAGACGCTGGACGTCGCCGGGCTGCGGCTGACGTGTCTGTCCGAACGCGACTCGTTCCGGACGGATTTCGAACTGCTCGACGACGACCCCGAGCGGTTTCACGTGGTGCTCGGCCATTGCCCCAATTTCGCGATGGGCCACGTCGAAGCGGACCTCCTCCTGGCCGGGCACACCCACGGCGGACAAGTCCGACTGCCCTGGATCGGAACGCTCACGACCGGCTGTTCGGTGCCTCGATCGTGGGCGGCCGGAATGACCGAATTGCCCAACGGCGGGAAGCTGATCGTCTCGCGCGGCACGGGCAGGGAGCGCGGCGAATCTCCCCAGATTCGCTTCCTCTGCCGCCCCGAGCTGGTCGTCATCGACCTGGTGCCGGAGTAGGGGCGGGGGGTCAGATCGGCAATACCGGTTGTAACGAATAGACGGAGTCTGCACATCCGGAATGATTGATTCAGACCGGACTTTCGCACTATCCGACATCCTAGGTAGAAAGCGCCTTTGCGTAACGAAGAGAAGGGATGTCGAGATGCGGATGCCCCAAGTGATGCCCTTTCTTGTGGTGATACTGGCACTCGGCTTGGGGGATTCCGGTGCCGCCGACGAAGTCCGAACCCCTCGTCCAGCGTCCGGACCGAGCCAGGTCAGGCTTCTGCCGCCGGTTGACCGGGCATCAACGGGAGAACCGGGCGAGCCGGCCGTCAGGCAGACGGCGGCCGAGGAATCGCGCCCGCCGACGGACGATGTGTCAATGCACCCCCACACGGCGGGGATCGCTCCGCTGACCCTGAACGATCTCGAGCAGACCGCTTGGGAGTGCAACCCGACCCTGGTCCAGGCCAGGATGGCGGTCCGCGCGGCTCAAGGGGCGTATGTCCAGGCGGGTCTGTATCCGAATCCCGTGCTCGGATACGTCGCCGACGAGATCGGCAACCTCGGATCTCAGGGGTTCCAGGGCGGGGGTGTCGCCCAGGAGATTGTCACCGCGGGCAAACTCCCGCTGGGGCGTGCCGTGGCCGGCCACGAGATTGAGCAGGCCCGGTTCGCCTGGGAAGCGCAGCGGTGGCGGGTCACCAACGACGTCCGCGTCGGCTACTACGAGACCCTGCTCGCCCAGAAAACCATTGACGTCAACGAACAACTGCTCGGCGTCGAGCAGCAGGTTCTCAAGTCCACCGAGCAACTTCGGGCCGCCCAGGAAGTCAGCGAAGTGGACGTGCTCCAAGCGCGAGTCGAGACCGAGAACGCCCAACTCGATCTGAGCGAAGCGCGATACCGCTACCAGTCGGCGTGGCGGCGGCTGGCGGCGGTCGTCGGAAGACCCGAGATGGAGCCGGCGCCACTAGCGGGCGACGTGACGCGGGACCTGCCCGCGATTACCTGGGAGCAATCGCTTGCACTTCTTCTGACCCAGAGTCCGGAGCTTGCCCAAGCCCGGGCCGGCGTGGAACGCGCGCGGTGCGAGGTGGCCAGGCAGTGTGCCCTGCGGATCCCCAATTTCGAGATTGGCACGGCGGTGAAGCAGGACACCGAAACCGGTTTCACGGTGGCCGACGTGGCGTTGGGCGTGCCGCTTCCCGTCTTCAACCGCAACCAGGGCAACATCCTCCGGGCGCAGGCGGACCTGACCTCCGCTCGGAACGAGGTTCGGCGAGTCGAACTGAAACTGCGCGACCGTCTTGCCGAGACTTACGAACAGTACGTCAACGCCCGTCGCCGCGCGGAGACCTACGCCGCGACGATTCTCCCCAACGCCCAAAAGTCACTCGACCTGACGATTGCCGGCTACCGCGAGGGCGAGTTCGCGTACCTCACCATGCTGACCGCCCAGCGGACGTACTACGACGCGACGCTGAAGTACCTGTCCAGTCTCGATGCGCTTTGGCGCCAAAGCGTCGAACTGGAAGGGATGCTGCTACGCGGGGGTTTGCAGGGGGCCGGCGGCGAATAGAGCGGCGTGGGTGGCACCGCGGGTGATACCGGCGGTTTTCCGCGGCACGCCGTCCACGCGGGAGAACATGTTCGGAGAATCGTCGGTGTTGCGGAGCAACGAGAGGGTTCCGAAACAGCCGACGTTACGGATCACCGAGCAGCCGGTCTTGCGGGGCGCGCTCTTCTGACGGCAGACCGCCGCAGTCCTCCTGGTGCTGCGCACCACCGACGATTTTCCGAAGTCGTTTTCTCGGATGGTAGCGACGGGCCGGAAAATCGTCGGTGCCACCCGTGGTCTCAGTCCCGCGACAGCCGCACGGCCAGTGGCCGGGGCAGTTCGCTGGCCCCTTCGACGAGCCGTTTGCGGGTCGTGATCTCGACGCGATACTCGTCGATCTTCGGTCCGGCCGAATCGGGGTAGAAAAACGTGTGCCGCACGGTACGCGTGTCCGGCACGAACCGGCGCTGGATCCGATCGGGCGTCGGAGCTGTCTCGATCCGCAGCGTGTCCAGCGGGCCGTCCTTGGCGTGCCGCTCGGTGACGATCACCCGGTAGGGCTCGCTCGACGTCTCGCCCCGCCGCGTCTCGACGTCGAACGTCACGTCCGGCAGATCGGCCAGCGTCGGCGGCTGCTGGCGAAACGCGCCCACGGTCACCACCTTGTCCGGAATCGTCTTCTCGAACTTGCAGGCGAATTCGAGCCGGGCGTCCTTCGCCTCCTTCGGCCAGTTCGGCGCGAGGCAACAAAGCATCGGCACCGGATACAGTCCGGGGTGGTACTCGCCGTTGTAGAACGTCGCGTCGTAGAACGTGTACGCCGGGCCGGCGGGGCGGTCGCCGCTGATGGGCGTCACGCGAATCCACGTCTCCACCGGCCGGGGGCTGAACTCGGCCGCGTCGGCGTTCTGGACGGAGAGATAGAATCGGGCCGTGTCGCCTTTCCAACTCGGCAGATGGGCGCCGACGAACAGATCGTGGTTCTTTCCGTCCCAGCGGGCGGGCACCTTGTCGCATTGGTCCCGCAGGTCCTTCTCGTAGCGGTGATGCGCCAATCGGCGTCCACCCGGCCCCGAACCGTCTTCCAGATACAACTCGATGGCCTCGGCGCCCTCGACGGCGATCGGGGTCTCGGCCGGGTTCTTCTCGTCCACCAGCGCGACCTGGTACGGGACCGCTCGGTCGCCCGGCTTGGGTAGCGCGCACGTCGCGTTCAGGTCCAAGGGCCCCAGTTCCTTGGCGGGCGGATCGGGCTTCACCACGTACCGGCTCAGTCCGAGCGATTTCTCCAGCGCGTCCAGAAGCGACGAGGGGTCCCGGGCGGGATAGAATCGACCCCCGGTCTTCTGGGCCACCTCGGTGAATTCCGTCTTCGCGTCGACGTCTTCGCGTTTGTTCGGGTCCAGCGCGAAGCCGATGATGTCGAGCCGAATGTCCTTGTTGGACGGCGTGCCCAACGCGCGTTCGACGTCGTCGCGAATCTTCCGCTTGCCGACGGCGCCGCCGCTCTGGTAGTTCACGCCGTCGGTGATCGCCACGATGTGGCGCGGGTTCGTCGGGGCGGCCTTGGCCAGCTCGTCGATCGCGTCGGTGATGGCCAGGTACAGCGGAGTCTCACCCAGGTGCAGAATCGCGTCGAGCTTGCGTTTCGCAAAGTCGTACTCGGCGCGCGTGAAACGTCCCAGCCGGAGGATCTGCTCGACGTCCTCGCTCGGATGGATCGTGTTGTTCGGAGGCGGGGCTATGAACGCGCCGGGATTGGCCGGATCGCGGACGACCATCTGCTGCGGGTTGCTGGGATTCCATCCCACGCGGTGCCCGTAGGCGTACAGCCCCACGTGGTACGGGTGATTCGACCGTTGGAGCCGGTCGAGGATGGTTTCGAGGCTCGCGCGGGCGACGTCGAGCCTCGATAGAACCTTGTTGGTTTCCCGCGCGGCTTCGGCTCCCATGCTGCCCGAGCAATCGATGATGAACACGACGGAGGTCTGCTGCCGGGCCCTGCCGTAGACGACGACGGTGGGCGGGGGATAGTCGGGCCGGGTCCATTCGGTTTCCGTGCCCGCGGCGGGCTGGATGCGAAACGGCGTCCGCCGGACGTGGCCCCGGTACAGCGCCACCTCGTCGAGCGTCTTCGTCGCACTGGCGTCGCCGATCGGAATCCAATACTCGCCGGTCGGCGTCGGCGCGGCCGAGCCCGTTGGCGCGGCCACCGCGACGCCCATGCGGCGAAGATTCGCGTCCGCCGGCTTCTCGGCGGCGCACAAGGGGACCAGGTTGTTGGCCTCGGCCACGAACAACGCGGCGTTACCCGGCGGCAGGTCGGTGGGGACGTCGACGGCCAACTGGTGCCGGGCGGCCCGAGTGTCCCGATCCACCCAAACGTCCTTGACATTCACCGGTCGGAGCCCCGCCTCGGCGGCCTGGACGCGGCGCGCGAGCAGGGCGGGCACGGGGGCGGTCTTCTCCAGCGAAGCAGTGTCTTCCTCGCAGAGGTGTTCGGCCGATTCCAGATAGGCCCGGGCGACTCGCTCGAAGTAGGGGGCGGTCTGTTCGGGCGCGGGTCCCCAGAAATCGTCCACCGTCCGCTCGGCCTGCCACAGCAACAGGTAATGCAAGTCGAGCGCCCGCAGCGTCTGGGCCGGATCGACCTTGAGCACGTCCGAGGCCGTGGCGCCCAAGAGCGGCGATGCCGCTCGGGCGAGCCGATCGGCCCGGCTCCGCCCGGATCGGATCGCCGCGGCCGAGGCCGAGGCCGGCGAGCCGTCGCTGGTGGGGAGCTTGTCCGCGGTGTCCTTGAGCCGCGCGCCCATTTCCAGGGCGACACCGGCCAGCAGCCGGCGGACCTGGCCGCCCTGTTCGGCCAGACGCCTTCGCTGTTGTTCCTCGGCGGCCGGCGTCGCTTCCTCCGGCTTCGCGGCAGGATCCGTCGCCGGCGGAACTCCCGGAGGTTTCGTCGCCTCCCGGGCTCGTTTGCCACCGAGGATCGCCAGGGCCGGGTGTTCGTCCCAGGGCCGGAGCCGAGCGAGACGCTGCTCGGCCACGGTGTCGCGGTCGGACTGGCCGGCGGTCGCCTCGACCCGAAATTCCGCTCCGGCCGACGTGGTCTTGGCCAGGATCGCAAGGTACTTGTCGCGCAGCGCGCGGCGTTGGCCGCCGGTCACCAGGGGGACCGCCAGGACGTCGGTGATCGCGCGGAGCGTCTGGGCGTCGTCGGCCGCCACATCCAGTTCCCGGCACTGAGCGTCCAAGGCGTCTTCGAGCGCGGCGAGCCTCTGTTTCAGTGCGGCAACCAACTCGCCCGCCTCGGGCGTCCATTTTCCCCGGGCGGCCGCCTCGTCCAGCATCGCGCCGAGGCGATGCGTGCCGGCGATGACTTCCCGCAACGCCGCCGTGTGATCTTCGCGCGGCACGCGGGCCAGTTGCCACCGGGCGAAATAGGGCGCCTCGGCCCAGGCGCGGTCCCGCAGGGCAAAGGCCTCGGCCACCTTGCCCGCCAGGGCCTTCGCCTTGCCGTACGTGCCGGTCTTCGAGTCCGCGCCAATCACGGCGTCCAACAGCTTGGCGATTTCCTCGCGGCGGTCGGCGGAAATGAACAGCAGGTCCTCGGCCTCGCGGCGCCGCTCGTCGGGCGCGTCCGCGGCGAACGACACCCGCGCCCAGTAGAACGCCCGCTCGTCCCGCGGCGCGGCCGCCTCTTCGGCCAGCGTCCGGGCGGCCAGCGCCCGGGTCACCAGCGCCGGGCTGTCGCGCCAGGCGGGCGCGTCGAGGTACGCATCGAGCATCCGCAAAAAGAGGATTTCGACGACGTCGTTGGCCGGACGAGGCTCCGCTACGGCAATGAACTCCAGGACCCGACGCCGGCCGTCGGGTTCGGAGATCGGATGCGCAAGACACCAATCCCACGCCGCCGACGCTGCGGCCAGATACGTGTCCGGCTGCTTCGTCTCGGGCGGTTCGGCGGGATTCTTGTCGTCCGACTTCTTCTCCTCCGGCTTCTTGTCATCCGACTTCTTTTCCTCGGACTTCTTTTCGTCGGCCGGGGGCTTTGGGGGCTCCGCTTCGGGTTTGGCGGCCGCGGGGGCCGCCGGATCGGCGGCTTTCGCCCCGGGCTGGTTCTCCGCCGGGGCATCGGCGGGTTTCGCCTCGGTCGCGGCCGGTTTCTTCTGAAGGGCCGCGGCCAGATGCTCGGCGGCGGCGATGCGCCGCGGCGAGGTCGGCTGAAGCAACAACTCCCGCGCCAGCGGCAGACTGTAAGCCGCCAAATCCTCGCCCACCGGCGGCCGGGCCAACGTGTCGGCCAGGGAGTCGAGTCGCTTTCGGGTTTCGCTGAACTCGTCGCGATAGGCCTCGCCGGCCTGAACCAACTGCTCCAGTCGCAGGAGCTTGCCCTCGAATTCGGCCCAGGCCACGGGATGAAAACGCCGGGGGCCGTCGTCGCCGAGTTGCTTGAGCCCGGCGTGGCGGTCCCAGAGTTCGTTGACTTCCCGCCAGCGCGGGTCGGTTTCGGCCAGCGCGGGCAGTTGGGTCCCCTTGCCGGACTTGGCGAAGACGATCGGGAAATCGGCGTCCTTGGGCCAGAGCATGGGTCCGTGGACCTCGACGTCCAGCCGCGTGGCCCCGACCCATTGGCGCGCGTGCGCGGTCAGGTACTGGTGCAACTCCTGAAGCGAAACGCGGCCGTCTTCATCGCCCGGCGCTTCGACGTCGGCGGCGCCGCGAAGTCCCTGGCACAAGAGGAGGCTGAAGATCGAGCCTCCCAGTTCGGGCGCGACCCAGCCGATTTCGCCGGGGCTGGTGGAGTTCAGCACCGCGAGATTCGGGACGTGGGCCTGGTCGACCACCTCGCGCAACCGCTCGGCGAAGTCGTTGTAGAGCAAGCCCATGCCCCAATTCACGTCCATGCGGTTGCAGTCGAGGATCAGGAGCTTTTTGACCGAATCGGCCGGCCGGCCGGGCCGGTCCTCGACGAAGAGGAACTCGAGCAGATCGGCGACTCGCAGCCAGGTGGTGCCGTCGGTCGGCGACGCGCCCGGCGGCAGCAGGCACGGCTGGTTCTCGTCATCGACCGCGCCGTGCATGCTCAGATGGAGGACGACCAGATTCTTCTCCGGCCCGCCGGGTACCGCGCCGTCGAGCTTGTCGCGCAGCAACCGCATCCCCAGCGTCTTGGATTGCCAGTCGACGGGCGTGTACGTCAGGATCTCCTCGTTGTCCAGCGCCATCAGCCGCCGGCTGTCTTCCTCGGCGAAGGCGTTCGGGGGCACGGGCGCTTCGTAGGACGTGACGGCGGTCACCAGAAAAGGCGTCCTCGCCGGCGTCCAGGTCAACCACACGATGAACGCGACCAGCAGCGCCACGAACGACAACGTCCACGCGGCAATCTTGGCGCGATACCGCTGTTTGGCGTGCTCGTAGGTGCGGTCGGCCTTCTGGGCCCAGGTCGAGCGTTTGGCGGCGGGCGAGCGCCCCGAGGCGGCCGAGCCCTTCGCGCGGCGCCACGACTTTCCGCCCCCGGAATTCGCCGGATTGACCATGCTGCTTGTCTCCGCTTACGAAGGCTCGACCCGCCCTCGCGGACGTCTACGTGGACGATGCGTTTGCTACTGCTCATCGGCCTGATACCTC
>JAPLNP010000652.1 GCA_026401055.1 Planctomycetia bacterium | reverse complement strand
AGAATTCTGACAACAGAACCGCGATAGATCGTCCATGACCAGTCCTCCATGACATAATCTCCTGACTGTCAACCAGTTACGACCAAAGCAAATCTATAGCACAATACCCCGTTTCGATGCAATACGAAGAGGACACAAGGAAAGAACCGCGAGACGTCGAATTCGCGTTTCGGGGCGTCGCCCAAGAACTTCTCCCAATCGAGATCGGGGCCGGGCTTCGCGTTACGATCGGGAATCTCCATTCGCTCACCCCAGTCGCCACGGCGGAAATAGCCCGCCTGAACGTGAACCACCTTACCGATGATCCCCTCCTTCAGCAGCTTGCGGACCTGAGCGTAAGCGTCGTCAGCGACATATTGCGTACCGACTTGCACGATCCGTTCGTGCTTCTGGGCTTCTTCCTCAATCTGCCGGGCAAGTTCCATCTGCGACCAGTGCGTCAACGGCTTCTCACAGTACACGTCCTTGCCGGCGCGCACGGCGTCGATGGCCTGCTGGGCGTGATGGCGGTCGGGCGTGGCGATGCACACCACATCGACGCGAGGATCGGCCAGCAATTCCTTATGGTCGCGATAGATCTTCCCGCCCGTTTTCTGCGCCGCCGCCTGCACTCGCGGGGCGTAGACATCGCATACGGCCACCGGCTCGCAGCGGCCCTGGGCCTTCAGGTTGTTGACAATGTCGATATGCGTCTGGCAGCGGCCGCCTGTGCCGATGAACCCCACGCCGATCCGCTCGTTGGCGCCCTTGACGCCTTCGTCGGCGATGGTGAATTGAGGCTGGAACACCGATGCAGAGGCGGCAGCGGCGGCCGTGATTCGCAAAAAATCGCGACGATTGGCGACTGATCGTTTCTCGGTCATGGCGGGACTCCTTGGGAGTTGCTTTTTACGGGGAACAATATCCACGTGGGCAGGTGAAAAGTTGCGGTTGTGTCCCCCATTCTCGTTCCTGGTGCAAGAGCCGGCCAGATGTAGCCCCAGAAGAATCCAAACTCGCGGCGCTCTTTGTGTGGACCCTGCATTTTCGGGGCTCACCGAACCAATAGGTTCCGGCCGGCCACCGCAACCATCGGCCGGCCCTCTTGGCGGCTGATGCGGGGGCAATCGTGACCACTTCGTCCGTTGTCTTCAGGCTTCTCCCGGTAGCAGCGCGGTTGAGAGCCCATCAACGACCCTCTCGGCTCCGGAAGGTCAAATCCTACCATGGCACCCTTGAAATCGCGTCTGTGCGTCGTGAACTCGCATTTTGCCTGGCGATAACGGGCAACTTGCGAGCGTGCCTGCCGGTCGACCATCACAAATTGAACGAGCAACCGGAGAGTGCTGTACGGAACGTACCCTATTTCGGGAGGAAGTCTGATTCGTTCAGGGCTGCTTGGAGTCCCTCGCCTGCGAAAACCCAAAGCCTACCCGGCTCCACCTCGAAAATGTAGGGGTAAGAGACGTTGCCCTTGGGCTTTCGAGCAATCACGACCGGGTCCGTCCAGGTCTTCCCTTCGTTCTCGGTAAACGCGATCGACAACTCCTCGCGGTGCCAACTGGCGGGGACATCGGAGAGTTGTCCGTCGCCACCTTGCAGCGGGTAGTTCGTAGCGCGCTCGGGCCGATAACGATTCCATACCAGCGCGATCCTTCCGCTGGCAAGCCGCCGAAAAAAGCCGGGGGAACTGCTCGCGTCGATGTTCGACGGACCGATGGTCCGCCATGACACTCCGCCGTCGTTGGAGAATGCATTCCAAAACGCGCCCCAGTTGGTTCGCACGAGCATCCAGAGACGGCCGTCCTTAAGCTCCGCCAGAGCTGCTTCCATCGTGCCGTCATGGTGGCCGCGGCCGCCGAGATCGAGCACGTGACTCTTCTGCCATGTCTCGCCCTCGTCGTCGGAGTAGTACGTCAACACCGCGTGCCGGCCCGGATTGTGAAGCAGCTTCATCGACGCCAAGACAACCCGGCCGCTTGCGGTTTGGATGATCGCGCTGTTGTCGCCCGTCCAGTCGTCGTGCAGCTTCTGTGGCTCCAGCCACGTCTTGCCGCCGTCGGGGCTCCGCACGACGTAGGTTGGCAACACGGCGCCGGGCGCGTCGTGAAGCTCAGCAGTCCAAGTCCATTTTGTTGCCTTGCCGTTGGAGAAAGGAACAATCACGGTACCTTTCTTGGTGAGGAGAATGTCCCGGGCGACATCGACGGCCAAGTTCGCGTCGTCCTTTACCAGCGTCGAGTACGGCTCCCAGGTCTTGCCTTGATCCTGGCTGACGTATGCCGTGTTGCCCGCGACGCACAGCAACCGGCCCTTGTCCAGGTGAACGTAACACCCGCGACGGCCAATCTTCAGTTCTTCCGCGCGGTCCGTGATCCAGAGTCCCCCGGAGGTCATTCTTCCGCCGGGCTTTGGCTGGTCCGCCAGCGGTGGAGCGTCCGCGCCTTGCCCGACGGCCGTGTCTCCGAGAAGCAAGATTGCGGCCAATAGACCAATCGCAAGCTGAGGTCGGTTCGGTTCTGTTTTCATCGACGTGCCTCCTTTGTCTTGAGTCTGAAACGGATCACCGGTCAGCGTGGCCCTCGGCGGTCAGGGGTGCTGGTCCCAAGCCGCAGTATTGGCATACCCGATATGCGGCCCGGATTCAAGACGGTTCCCATCCCAGGACTGGCGTCGGGATCGCTATGCGGCCGGATTTGCCTGATCCCCCGCGGATCGGGAAGGCTGAGACCGGTAGAACCGGCGCTGGCCCAACTAGTCGCCCTCTGGGGGCACCGCTTGACCGGGATCCTTCGCGATCGTGACGAGCGTCTACCTCCGCGACAACACGAAGGTGGGTTCGATTTCCGTCCCCCGCGTCTTCTCCTTGTGTCCTATTCGCGTTGCACTGCGGGGAAGGTTAGCCATTCCCAAAGGGGCCACACATGGTCGGTCAGGCCGGCGGCCATGGCGGGAGTCTGCGGTAGCCATTGGCCGTTGGGGCCTCGTTGACGCAGCGTCC
>JAPLNP010000462.1 GCA_026401055.1 Planctomycetia bacterium | reverse complement strand
AGCTTGATCTCGTGGAACTTCCGCATGTCGTAGCCTAGCTGCGGAATCACCCACTGCGCGCCGGCCACGATCTTCCGCAGCAGCTTGAAATATTGCGGCATCAGCTCGCGCTCGTGGCGCTTGAACGGCGAAACGACGCAGCCGATGAAGAAATCGGTCTTGGGCAGGGTTTCGAGCTGCCCGCGGCGCCCGGGCACTTGCAGGCCCTCGTTCATCGCCCGCAACAGCGAGATCAGCCCCACCGAATCCAGGTCGAACACCGGCTCGGCCAGGCCGCGGAAGCCGCCGGTCGGATAGTCGCCGGTGATGGCCAGGATGTTCTCGAAGCCCTCGGAGGCGTAGCGCCAGGCGGCGGCCTCCAGGGCATTGCGGTTCATGTCCTTGCACGTCAAATGCAGGACCACCCGGCGACGGTGCTCGGCCACCAGCCCGGCCAGCCAGTCGGGCGGAAGCATCGGCGCTCCGCCCGGGTTGTCGGTGACCGAAATCCAGCCGATCCGCGGATCGGCCAGGAGGGCCTTGGGCAGCTCGACGAGCTTTTGGGGTTCCTCGGGCGGGCCGAATCCCCGGGTGGTGACCACTTCCGCCCCGTAGTAGAAGCGGTCCGCGGCGAGCATCTGGCGGTAGGTCAAACTCTCTTGCATCGCAGTCACGTCACGGTTGCGTCGTCGGAGGATCCGCGCAGGTTGAACGCCACCGGCTGCTTGTCAGCCATTGTCGGACAAAGGCAGCAAGCCGCCCATGGCGCCCGAACGAAACCGCCCATCAATTCCCAATTGGCGGGGCACTAGCGGGCGATCATTTGTCGGACCAGGGCGACGGCGCCGCTGGCGTTGTCGCTGTAGCCGTCGGCGCCGATCTGGTCGGCGTATTGCTGGGTGATGGGAGCGCCGCCGACGATCACCTTGGTTTTGTCGCGAACGCCCGCCGCGTCAAGCTGCTGGATGACGGCCTTCATCATGGTCATCGTCGTCGTCAAGAGCGCCGAGAGGGCGACGATCGACCCGGCCTGCTGCCGGGCCACTTCGACGAACTTCTCGGGGGCGACGTCGACGCCCAGATCGACCACTTCGAATCCGCCGCCCTCGAGCATCGAGGCGACCAGGTTCTTGCCGATGTCGTGCAGGTCGCCCTTGACCGTGCCGATCACCACGCGGCCGGCGGCCTTGGTGCCGGCCTTGGCCATCGCCGGGGCCAACAAGGCCATCGAGGTTTTCATCGCCCGGGCGGCGATGAGCAGTTCGGGCACGAAGTACTCGTTGCACTCGAAGCGTCTGCCGACCTCGTCCATGGCGGGGATCATGTACTTGGCGAGCAGTTCGGATGGATCGGCGCCGGCCTCCATCGCGGCCTTCGTGACCTCTTCCGCCAGCTTCGCATTGCCCGTCAAAATCGCGTCGTACAGTTGTGCAGGATCAGACATGGACCTCTCCCATCAAGAGCATTATGTGTCAACTCCCATCCGAAACGCCCCGCGTGAAACGGTTTATCTTAACGCAATGGGCTGTCGTGTGCTATACGGCCCTCTTGGGTAGGGTATCGGGTATCTCCGGAACACCCTGCGGCAGGGCAAGGACCGAAGGCCGGCGTTGACGGAACGGTGCATCTTCCCTGAATTCCCCAGACTACTCCCCCGCCTCCGTCTGAACAAAGAAAGTCCCGTCTCGACCATTCGGGCCCCTTGTGTGGCCATGATAGCACTGCTATCTTAAAAGTGATTGTGGTTTCTCCCAGGCGCGATTTCCGGGCGCCGGCGGCGACGCGGAAGCGTCCGTCCGGGTCGGAAGTCGGGCCGTCCCCAAGGTAGGGCCGTGCGATGCTTGTGCTCTCGCGCAAGGTCGGTCAAAGAATCCTCATCGGCGACCAGATCGCGGTAACCGTGGTCCGCGTCGCGCAGGGCAC
Organism: Planctomycetia bacterium; assembly: GCA_026401055.1. Lineage (GTDB taxonomy): Bacteria > Planctomycetota > Planctomycetia > Pirellulales > Thermoguttaceae > JAPLNP01. The sequence goes on along the minus strand of JAPLNP010000462.1, from coordinate 194 downwards.
CGTGCGCATCGGCGTCGAAGCTCCAAGCCATCTGTCGATCGTTCGCGAAGAACTCCAGACCGAAGCCGGCGAGAAACTCCAGGCACAGACGCCACCACAGCCAAGGTGACGCCGTGATTGTGGTGCAGGCGTCCCGCCTGCGGATTTTCACAAGCAGGCGTGATTGTGGTGTAGGCGTCCCGCCTGCGGGTTTT
>JAPLNP010000552.1 GCA_026401055.1 Planctomycetia bacterium | reverse complement strand
ATGGTCGTCGAGCAGTCCGGTTGGTGCTACGACTCCGTCGGCACGAGGCAGGATTGCCGATCCACGTCGCCTTACGGCTGGAACTTCGGCCCGTCCTACGAGAAGCCGCTCTACCGGCCGTTCAACTACGTCGTCGTGCTGCACCGCGTGAACGAGCGGTCCTGGGAAGCCACCGGTATCCAGGGAAACTATGCGTTCGGGGCAAACCGTCCGATCCAGTCGGCCCATCCCGGCGGGGCGCAGGTCGCGATCGGCGACGGCGCGGTGCGATTTCTGAACGAAGCATTGGCCGTCCAGACGCTCTACGACCTCGCCAACCGGGACGACGGCCACGTGATCGGTCCCTTCTGAGCGACACAAGGCACGGAGGAAACGCTCGTGAAACCGTCCCGTTTGGCCGCCGGCGCCGCCGGCGCGGCACTGGCCGCAAAGAGTCGCCTACTCATCGCGTGCGCGGCGACGGCGATGGCTCCGCTGCTATGGGGTTGCGGACCGGCCGAGGAGCCGCGATACGAAGTCCACGGCACCGTCCGATTCCAGGGACAGCCCATCCGCGAGGGCCGCATCGCCCTGAGCAACGCGGCCCGGGGAGTTCACCTCAATGCCAACGTGAATCCGGACGGCACCTACGAAGTGAAGACGTATCGCGGCAAGGGTATTCCGGCGGGCGACTACGTCGTGTCGATCCTGCCGCCGGTGCTCTACGCCCCGCCCGTCGGCGATCCCTGGCCGTTCATCCCGGTGAAGTATCGCGACCCGGCAACCAGCGGCCTGAAGCTCACCGTCACCGAGGGCGACAACCCGTTCGACGTCGACATGAAGCGGTAATCTTACCCAGGGTAGCGACCGCGTCGCGACCCTGGGCTATGTAGCCCTTCGGGCTGACAATCGAGGTGAGTCGTCCGCACCAGGCACTACGGCCGCGGCGGGTTTTGCTGTTGACGCATCGCCCCGGGCATGACCCGCTTTTGCACGTCGGTCTCCAGCACTCCAAACGTCGCCTCGTGACGCTGGATGGTCAACGTCAGCGCGTGCAGCATCCGTTTGGCGGTGTAGAAATTCGTGATCAGCCGCTGCGTGATCGGGATGGGCTGAAGCGGTATCCCGAACGGTTGCGGGTTCAGCCCGAAATCGATGATCAACTCCTCCGGCGTCCCGGTGACGCGACAGAAATTCGCGTAGCTGGCCAGCGCCTTCGTGTCGTCGATCTGGACCTGTTGTCGCACCGCGGCGGGCTCGCTGGCGGCAGGGGCCGGGGCGACGGTCGGTTCCACGTTCTTGTCGTTCTCAGGTCTGTCCTCGGATTTGGCCACGAAAAACTCCTTTGCTCCAGAATGGTTACCCGTGCACCGCCATGCCCCCCGAGTGAGGGAGCGGCGGAAGAAACTCCAATTCGTCACTCCATGAATCGTATCGTACCGATCAACCCCAGAATGGGAAACTGGGGATCCGGCGGAAAGCCGCCGGGGTCACCTACTGTTGGCCCGATATCACTTTCCCAACTCTACCACGTAGGATTGCCGGCGGCCGGATCGCTCGCCCGGCATCGCGACATTTGCCCCAAAAGGATCATGAGATCCGTTCCCGTTCAAGTATGCGTTAAAGTCTGCCGATTACATCGACAGTGTCGGTTGGAGTGTTTTTGACGACTGCTGCATGTCGAAGCATTTTCCCCAGATTGACTGGATAACCACAATGCGAGATCACACGACTCGTCGACCACGCGAGGGCATGCGTCTGACTTGGCTGCCGATTCGGTTTCTGGCGGTGTTGGTGCCGCTGGGGGTGGTGGCGCTGGCCGGGTGTCAGGCGGTCAACTTCCACGACCAGACGCTCGACGAACCGGTGCCGGCCGCCATCGAGCCGCCGC
>JAPLNP010000010.1 GCA_026401055.1 Planctomycetia bacterium | reverse complement strand
CCGTTTCGGCCCTGCCTGCCACGGCGATGGCCCGGATCAAGCTCATCACCCTCCCCGTGCGGGAACGGGTGGAAATCCAACTGGACAACCCCAACGCCACTCTGGTCGAAGAGGAGCGGATTGTCCCGCTGGTGAAGGGGGTCAACCAGGTCGATTTCTCCTGGGCCAATACGCAGATCGACCCCAACACGATTGTCTTCCGCGTAATCCCCCGTGTCGAGCCGGCGGGCGAAGCGAGCAAGCCCAAGGAGCCGGCCAAGCCGCTGGACGTGAAGGTGCTCTCCGTGAGCTACCCGCCCAACGAGGCCGCCCTGGTCTGGCAGGTCGCCTCGAGCGATTCCGGTTCCGCCCGCGTGCGGATCAGCTACCTCTTGGGCAACCTGACCAAGAGTTTCAACTACCGAGCGGTCGCTTCCAACGATGAGAAGACGCTGACGCTCTCCGAGTACATTCGCGTCCAGAATCTCGCCAACGAGGCATTCGGTTCGACGGGACTGTGGGCGGGCTTCGGCCCCCGGTTCCTCAAACCCATCGGCATCGACGAAACCAAAGAGATGCTCATCGAGAAGTACCCGCAAGTACCGGTCAAGAAGACTTACTCCGCCGACCCGCAACAGTACGGCTATCTCGACCGACCCCAGAACAAGCTCCTGGTGCCCATGCACTATGTCTTGAAGAACGACAAGCCCAGCCAGCTTGGTCGGGCGCCCTTGCAGTATGGCAAGGTTCGGATCTTCCAGGAGGATAGCCGCGGCGGCACGGCGTTCCTGGGCGAGGACTGGGGCAAGTTCACGCCGCTGGACGACGAGATGCGGCTCTACGTCGGCGCCGCCCAGGACGTCGTGGTCAAGCGGACCATCGACCGCAACGAGCAGAAGCGCGTGGCGGGCAACCTCTACCATCGCCGGATCGTCGTGAAGTACGAGATCGAGAACTTCAAGGATAAGGCCGTCACGCTGGACATCTCCGAGAACATTCGGGCATTGCGCGGCGAAGTGGGCGGCGATACGGGCCGCGACGTGCAGTGGGAACTGGGCGAGGGAACGACGCTGCCGGGCCCGCCCGACAAGGAGAAGAGCACCTTCGAGCAGGTCCTGTTCCACGTCGATCTCCCCGCCCGAGGAGCCGATCAGAAAGCGGTCAAGACCGTCCACAAGCTGGACGTGCTCATCAAAAACGAATGGTAACGACCCGGATTCCTCGACCCTTCACTCGCATGAAGAGAATTGTCATGAAGATCATCCTTACATCCACGATCCTGGCGCTGGGCATTGCGGCCGGCGTCCGGGCTCAGGGCACCACGCAGAGCAACGTCGATCTGTCGACGGTCCCCTCGCGGGACACCGTACAACTAACGATTTACAACTCCGAAGACCTCACCCTGGTCCGCGAGACCCGGACGGTGAGCTTCAAGAAGGGCGTCAATCCGCTGCAGTTCAGTTGGGCCAACACGCTGATTGATCCGACCTCGGTGAGGCTGCGATTCGTGACCAACCCCGAGAAGCTGGACGTGCTCGACACGACGTTCCCGCACGCCAAGCCGCAGATGCTCTACTGGAACGTCCAGAGCGAGATGGACGGCGAGGCGACGGTCGAGATCACCTATTTCACCAGCGGGATAAGCTGGTCGGCCGACTACCTCTCGATCGTCGACCCCGAAGAAACTCAGATGAGCTTCGAGGGCTTCGTCCGCGTGTCCAATAACTCGGGCGAGGAGTATGAGAACGCCCAGGTGCGGCTGGTCGTGGGGAAGATCAACCTGGTGGAGAAGATTGCTCAGTTGGCGCAGATACCGCAGGCAGAGGTTCGCAGACTGGCCGGAGACAAGCTGAAGGCCAAGAAGGAAGAGGCTCTGGGGAGGGAACTGGATAGAGCCGCGCCGGCCGCGGCCCCCGCGCCCGCCGAGCCCAAGCCCAAGGAAATCATCAAGGAGGGCCTAAGCGAGTATTTCATCTACACCATCGAAGGCACCGAGACGATCCCCAACGGTTGGTCGAAGCGGATGCGGAGCCTCGAGGGGCAAACGGTGCCTCTGAAGATTCAATACCGCTACCGGCCCGAGGAGTACGGCGACGGGCTCGTCCGCATGTATCTTCTGACCAACGATAAGGAGTCGAAGTTGGGGACGACGCCGCTGCCGGATGGAATGGTGCAAGTCTTTCGGCAGAACGGCAAGGACGGGCTCTCATTCCTGGTTGCCCAGCAGATCAAATACGTCCCCATCGGAGACAAGATCGAGTTGAACCTGGGACCGGACCCCGAGGTGATCTTCGAGTTGGTGAAGTCGAAGATCTGGCGGGACAACATTTGGATGCAGATTCAGGGCGCCGACGTCTTCAAGCGGGTGGACGAACCCGGCGTGCAGATTGAGGTCAATAGCAGCGTGGTCGGGTGGGACGACCACACGCTCTACGACCAACGGATTCGGAACTACACGAAGAAGCCGATCGAGGTCGAGGTCCGACGCGCCTTCCCCGGCCACGTCGTCTTCCGTGGCAGCCTCGGCGCCAAGAGCCATGACTTCCAAACGGTTCAGTACACGGCGTCCGTGAAACCGGCCCAAAGAGCAGATCTTCTGTACGAGGTGCTCCAGCACCAGGGACGCAACGCCAAACAAAACAACGTCACGGTCGAGGAAGCGCCGGCGAGGCAATGAAAGCCTCGGAGGCGGTGAGTCAAATGAGGCGTTGCGTCTGTTCAGCCGCGCCGGTCCACTACAGCGTCCACCCTTCGCGGTAGGGCGGTCGGATGAATGGATCGGCTTCCGGGCAGTTGCGGGCCTTCAGGTTCTCCGGGTCCCACTCGAGCTTCTTGCCCACGCGGAAGGCCACCGTCCCCAGCAGATTGTGTTCGACGAGCCGGCCGGAATACTCGAAGTTGCAGAGCGTCGGCGCGCCCGTCTTGCAGGCGTGGATCCATTCCTCGTGATGCCCAAGCGACGGGGGAATCGAAGGCTTCGGCGCCTGGAAGCCCTTGAAATCGGCCTCGGGCAGCAGCATCCACTTGCCGTAGTCGGCCAGCAGGATTCCTTTGTCGCCCATGAACATCATCCCCAGATGCCATGTGTTCAAGTCGACGCCCTTGGGCGACTTGGGCCGCTGCTTGCCGTCGTACCAGGTAAGCTTGACCGGCGGTTGGTTGCCGCGCGCGGGGTGCTCCCATCGCACGGTCAACTGATCGGGATACGTTTCCGGCCGCACCGGCAGCGGGCCCTCGGCCTCGACCGTCGTGGGATGCTGCAACTCCAGCGCCCAGAACGGCAGGTCGATCGTATGGCTCCCCATGTCGCCCAGCGCCCCGTTGCCGAAATCCCACCAGTTCTGCCACGACATCGAACGGTCCTTGAAGTAGCAGGGGTGATAGGGCCGCGCCGGCGCCGGTCCCAGCCAGAGGTCCCAGTGCAGGGTCTTGGGAACCGGCGGCGTTTCTTGCGGCCGGCCGCGAGGACCCTCGATGCCCTGGTCCACCCAGACGTGAGCCTCGCGCACCGGTCCGATCGCGCCCGATTGAACCAACTCCACCACGCGGCGGTAGTTCTCGGTGGCGTGGATCTGCGTGCCCATCAGAGTCGCCACCTTCATTTGCTTGCAGGTGTCGCGCATCACGCGCGCTTCGTATACCGAGTGGGCCAACGGCTTCTCGCAATAGACGTGTTTGCCCCGCTTCATCGCCATGACGCTGGCCAGCGCGTGGGTCTGCTCCGCCGTGCTCACCACGACCGCATCGATATCCTTCTGGTCGAGCATCTTCCGCCAGTCGATGTAGGTCTTGGCCTTGGGATGCTTCTGGGCTGCCTCGGTCAGGTAGCTCTCGTCGACGTCGCACAAGGCGACGATGTTCTCGCTCTGGACGGACGCCATGTTGGCCGCCCCGCGACTATGCACCCCAATGATGCCAATGTTCAGTTTCTCATTCGGCGAGCGGCTTTGCGCCATCGCATGTCGGCCGGCCGTCCAGAGGCCAACCGAAGCCAACGCGGAACTCCTCAGGAACTCGCGACGTTTCCAATACCGAGCCATCAGCGCCTCCTTATCAATGAATGGGGAAGGAACTGCCCGCGCAACACCAAGATCAGACTAGCCTTCGGGACGGGCCGCGTCAAGCATCGACGCAGCCCGTCGCCGGATACGCCGAGGCCGACGTCGCCCCAATCCGGCCGCCCGTCGCGCGTATTCCGCCTTCGAGAACCGGGCCTCCACTACTTTTTCGGCGCGGGTTTCTCCGGCGCGGCGGGTGGCGCCTCGTCCACGGGGCGGACCGGGGGCGGTGTCCGCTCGGGCGTCGGTCTGGGTCTTGGCCCGGGGGGCATGGGGCGACGAGTCTCGTCCAGTCCTGTCGCGGGCTCGCCGCCGGCGCGGGTGAACAGGGCATTGAGTGTCGCCGCGTCGATCCCGGCGGAAACCCGCCGCACGCTCCCATCGGCCAACCCCGCCAGGAATCCGCCCGACCGCAGCCCAACGAGCCCGGCGACCGGCTTCGTTTTGTCGGGGGTGAAATCGTCGGGCTTGGTCCAGGGCACGGCCTTCTCGTCGCTGACCTCCACCACGACGATCGTGTTCGAGCTGCCGTCGCGGAACTCGGCAAGCGACCTGCCCTTGTCGACGGCCAGCGCGTACTCGTCGCCTACCACGGCCAGGTAGTTCGTCTTCCCCTGCGCGGCCACCTTGCTGCCCGGGGCCCGATAGACCGCCGGCATCTGGGCCGCGACCTTCTTGTTGTTCTCGCTATCCCACGGCTCGTCGAAACGATACTGCTCGTAAAGCTTCGATTCTTCCAGGAACGGCAGGATCAGCACGCGCCAACTCACGGGCGGCTGACCGGGCTTTTGCGGCCCCGCCGCGGCCGGGAAGCTTCTCGTGGCCGCGTGGTGGTTGTGCAACGCCAGCATGATCTGCTTGAGGTTGTTCATCGAGGCATTCTGCGACGTTGGCAGACCGCCCCGGCCAGACACCATTGGCAAAACCAAACGCCCGAGCAAAGGCAAGGCACATCCACTGCCGCCCACCGGCAGTGTCTGCCGGGTCTCGATCACGACGCCCGCCTTGGTCCGCCGGACAGCGACGACCGTGGGCCGCAAATGCCGGCCGATCGCCGGAGCCGATGGCAAGAGGGAGATGTCGACGCTCACTTCATCCCGCTGCATTACGCCCAGAAAGACCTGGGCGTATATCTGCACGATGGGATAGACCAGCTTGAACAACTCCGGCGTATCGCAGTAGGCCACGGCCAGCGGGGCCTCCTCGCCGGCAAACAGTTCGGCAACCTCGGGCACGTCGGCCAGCGAACCGGCCCCGCCCGCGCGACTCAGGTAGGCTTTGACGTTCTGCGGGAAGAGGGCCACGACCAATTCCTTGTCCGTAATGCACCAGGCCGGGGCAAAGGGGAAGACGAAGAACCCACTGCCCGCCGACTTCAGGAAGAAGATCGTGTGCTCGCCGAATTTGAACTGGCCGATCCGCGGCCCCGGCTGTCCGCGGTCCGCGTCGATCATTTGCCGGGCAGCCCCACCCAACGCGCTGAAGACCAGCTTGGCGTTGGCCGCGACCAGGCGGTCGTGGTCCCGCAGGTTGACCACGGCGGTCAGGCCCGTGACGACCAGGCCACCTTCGGTCGGCGAGTTGTACACCCGCCACGTGTCGCCGACCGACTCGAAGATGTCTTGGGAGAGCTTGACCTTCATGCGCTCTTCGAACTCGCCCACGCCGCCGAGCAGTTCGTCGCGCGCCTGGGGCTGTGCCCGGCCCACGGCGTCGAGCAGTTCCTTGTAGGCCTTGGCCAGGTCGAGTCGGGCCGCCGCGGCCAGCGTGGCGTCCTTGGGGATCACGGCCAGGTCGTCCTTGCCGAGCGGCTCGCCGGCAAACAGCGCCAGGAGCCCCGTCAGGTCTCCGTCCGCGGTGATCCGCGTCTTGCTGACGCATCCGGTCGCGTCCAAGCCGGTGACGCTGGCCAGCGATTGGACGTGGGTCAGACCGAGGGCTTCGAGCATCGCTCGGTTGTCGGGCCCGGCCGGCGGAGCCGCGACCTTGAGAATCGCGGCGACATTCACGTAGACCACGCTGGCCGGGCGAGGGACGACAAGCTGCCGGCGGAGTTCGGCGAGCCAGGCCGGCGGGTCCTGCCGCATTCGGCCCACGATCTTGTCGGCCTCGCCTTCGCCCACGCCGAGAATCAGGTACTTATCCTTGATGCCCCATTCGACAACCAGACCCTCGGTCCCCAGCGGCACTCGGCGCCATTTTGCGGGCTCGGCCGGGGTCTTGGCCTCTCCCTCAGCCATCGCCGTTTCGATTTTGGCCAGTGCCTGCTCGATCTGGGCCGCCCGCTCGCCCAGGTTGACCAGTGCCCCGCCACGAAACCCGCGCTCGCCGGCGGCAGGGTCGAAATCGGAGAGGAACACGGCGGTCGGACTGCTCAGCACGGCCTTGACCACGGCGACGATCGGGTCGACCATCGCCGCCGCTTCCGGGTCGTCCCGCGACCCCTGGCGCGCGATGTCCATGATCCGCTCTTCCAGTTGAGCAAAGAACTCCTGGACCTCCTTCTCGGCGAGCAACTGTTCCGTCTGGTTCGGGCTGGCCGGATCGGGTTTGGCCATGCCCGCCCAACTCAGATAGAGGAGGCACTCCTCCGGAGCAGCGCGGCTGACCACCGGGTCCTCCGGCGCGGGAGGGATACCCAACGGCAGGCCCGTGCCGCCCCCCACGGCCAACATCATCACCAATTCCATGACGCCCGGAATGACACCTATCGACATGGGTCGGTCTCCTTGATCAAGCGGACGGGAACGGATGGCACTTGAAGCCGCATACCTCCTGCGCGGGCAAGAGCCAGGCGATGCCAACACTGCCACACCAGTGGGTGCTCGAACTTACCTGAGGGTAACTCTTACCACGCCGTTTGCGACTGTCAATCCCCCCTTTCCGAGTCCCTTCAAGTGATGCCTCGTCCTCCTCGCGTCGTTTGCCCCAAACAACAGGGTTCTTGACAATGCCAAGACCCGCAACGAGACTCACGGTTGTCGGGCTGCCGTGGTGGGGTTCCGGTGGTCGCAACAAAGGTCAGAACCTCGGGAATCGGAGTAACCCATGAAACACACACGCATCCTTCTCACTGCGCTGCTGCTGGCCACAACGGCGATCCTCACCGCCGCCGGAACGCTGTCCGCACAGTCATCCGCGCCCCAGCGCCCCGCCAAGAAGTTCATCGAGTATGGCTGGGACGTGCCCTACCCCGATCAAGTGCGGCAGAACATCCGCGCGATGGAGAAGGCGCCTTTCGACGGCGTCATCTTCAGGCTGTGCGAGTGGAATCATGCCTTTGACCCGCGTCCGTGGGACGAGGCGAAGCTCAAGCCGCAATTCGACGACCTCGCCGCGATCGAGTGGAAGACGTTCACGGACAACTTCCTCTGCCTCTATGCCGCCAATAACTGGCAGATGGATTGGTTTAGCGACGAGCAGTGGAACGTCATCACGGCGAACCTGCGGCTGAGCGCAAAAGCCGCGAAGATCGGCCGCTGTGTCGGCGTCGTGTTCGATCCCGAACCTTACGGCGACAACCCGTGGGCTTACGCGGGGAAGAACCAAGACCACAGCTTTGCCGAGGTCGAGGCCCAGGTCCACAAGCGAGGCGCTCAGTTCATGACGGCCATCCAGACGGAACTGCCGGACGCGCGGCTGCTGACCTTCTTCCACCAGAGCCTGTTCGCCGAACTGCTTGACGTGCCCGACGTTCAAGAGCGGCAGAAGCGGCTTTCGCAGCAACCGTGGGCGCTGCTTTCCGCGTTCTGGAATGGCGCGTTGGACGCCGCCGCGCCGGGCGTGCGGATCATTGACGGCTACGAGCCGGCCTACTACTTCAACAACCGCGAGGCTTTTTTCAACGTGTATCACCTTATGCGCCAGCGCACGCTGGCGCTCGTGCCGCCAACGCTGCGGACGAAACACGCCGTCACGGCGCAGGCCGGAATGGCGATTTACATGGACCAGTTGCTCGCGCTGCGGCAGCCGCCCGAGACGTTCCTGTCGTTTTATCTGTCGCCGGAAGAGCGCCTGCGCTGGCTTGAGCACAACGTCTATTACGCGCTCACGGCGAGCGACGAATACGTCTGGTGCTACAGCGAGCGCATGGACTGGTGGCAGAACAAGGTGCCCGACGGCGCCGAGGCCGCGATCCGTTCCGCGCGGGAGAAGATCGGCAAGGGCGAGCGGCTCGGCTTCGACGTCGCCGACATCATTGCTGCGGGAAATAGGAAGATGACTGAAGCGGCCAACGCGAAAAAGCCACCTCGGGAAGAGCCGAAGAAGTAGCAGAACCAATGATTGCCGCCCGATGCACCAATCTGCATCGCCGATGACAGTGGAAAAGAGTCAGTACGCCCGGAGGGGTTCGAACCCCCAACCCTCGGTTCCGAAGACCGATGCTCTATCCAATTGAGCTACGGGCGCAAGTTATTTGTTATCAATGACTTACAACGCCATTGTAAACCGTCTTCAACAGACGACGACGCAAGGGGCGACGCCTTTGACTGCTGCGTAGCTCATTGTCGGGCTTTTGCTTAGGCCGTCAAGTGGCATCGTGCATCGGTTCTGGTGACCGATGCACTAATCCCGGCGATCTCGGAGTTCAAACTGTGTCGCCGCCGACCGGCCAAATCGGTGCGGTCCCACGACGGGCTTGGTCTTGTCATCCTGCTGGTTTTCTCTCAATGAGGTAGACAGCGGCCCCTCGCCGTTTCGCGTGGTCGGTCAAATTCGTAATAGACAGGTTGCCCAAGGAGAACTGCTTGAAGTGATTCTCTAGCTGCTACGGCAAGAGATCGGCATCCTCAATGACAAGGTGGTTCGCCTGTATGCGGTCCACGTTGCGACCCTTCACGCGGCTGCTAAAGTTGGAACAGTCCCAATTGGCTGCTGCTATGTGCCGCAGGCGGCTGGCTGCCCGAGATGTGGCAGGAACCACGGGAAATGTCCGGGTTCTTGCAGGCACAGATGAGGACATCCAGGCCGTGACAGCGTGCGATGGACTTGAGACGCTCCATGATTTCAAGACGTGCCCCGGTCGGAAGCGCTCGCACTCGGCTGTTGTCCGCATGGATTGCCAGAGGTTCGGCGTTGGCGAAGTGGTCCAACATCCTCTTGAGCGTCACTTTATCGTCCATGTGTCGCCGCAGCGATCCGACCACTGCCGGCCGAAGAAAGAGGACGCTGGCGGCAATTCTCTGCACGCCGACGCGCGCCAACGCCGCGCAGAGCGGTTCCAAGCAGTCCGCACCGTCAGTCACGCCCGGTAAAATCGGGTCGAGCCTCGCCTCGATCGGGACGTGTGCGTCGATCAGTTCCGCCGCTTGCGCCAGCCGGACTTCAGGCATTGCCGCGCCGGGTTCAAACGCGGCGGCGACTGCTGGATCAAGAGTAATCAGGCCGATTCGCCCCTGAACCAGCGTAGCATGGGCAGCCAACAGTTTGCGATGCCGCTCGGGAATCCGCCCCTTGGTAATGAAAGCGACGCCAATATCCAACTCCAAGAGAAAACTCCTTGTGTCCTCTTCGTATTGCATCGAAACGGGGTATTGTGCTATAGATTTGCTTTGGTCGTAACTGGTTGACAGTCAGGAGATTATGTCATGGAGGACTGGTCATGGACGATCTATCGCGGTTCTGTTGTCAGAATTCT
>JAPLNP010000362.1 GCA_026401055.1 Planctomycetia bacterium | reverse complement strand
TGCCGGGCAAGCCGGCAGTGGCACCCGGCGCGATCTAGTTGTCGTAGGGACTGGCCACTCGCGGCATCAGCTTGCACAGCAGCACGCCGCCGAAGTACAGCAGCGTCAGTGGTATGGCCATAAGTAGCATGCTGTAGGGGTCGCCCCCCGGCGTCAGGACCATCGAGAGGACGAAGATCACCAGAATCGCCACCCGAAACTTCGACAGGTAGTCCGACGCCGTGAAGATCCCGATCCGCTCCAAAAAGAGCATCACCAGCGGCAACTGAAAACTGACGCCGAAGCCCAAGGGCAGGATCAGGACGAAGCCGAGCCACTCGCTGATCCGCGGGTCGATGTCGATGCCCAGCGAACGGTTGAAGGCGAACAGAAAGTTCAGCACCGGGGCGAACACGAAAAAGAACGCCGTCGCCGCGCCGGCCAGGAATAAGATCACGCTGAACGGCAGAAAGACGTGGACGTACTTCTTCTCATTCGGGTACAGCCCGGCCGCGACGAATGACCAGATCTGGTAGAAGATGTACGGGCTGGCAAGCAGCGCGCCGACCAAGAGCGACGCCTTGATGTAGATCATGAACGACTCTTGGACCCCAAGACTCTTCGCCCGCACCCGGGAGTCGTCCGCCGTGGGACGCCAGAGGAACGTCCGGATCAGATCGCTTTTCTGAAGCTCTTCGATGTTCTCGGGCGCGGGGATGGCGACCTTGTCGAACTTCCCGGGATACGCCTCCTTGAGTTGCTGAAGCACGGCCCGTGGGTCGAGGAAGACCTCGTCGGGTATCAAATGGTTCTTCGTGACGAAGTCGCTGATTTGATCCGGGTCGGCCGGCAAGGCCTGGCCGGCGGCGCGTATCTCTTCCAGCTTCTTTTCGGCCCGGTCGACGCCTTGCTTCTCATAGTATTTCTCCAGCGCGCTGGTCAACGGGCTCTGGATGAAGTCGACGACGTAGCCGCCGATGAACAGCCCGATCATGAAGCCGATGGCCAGCCCGAGCACGGACTTGAACAAGCACGACCGAAGCTCCTCGAGGTGCTCCCCGAAGGTCATCGTGCTGCCGGCAAACAGGTCTTCGTCAGGCGGGCGGCGGGGCATGAAGCGGCCGGAGAAAACAGGGGTGGCGACGGTAGGGGGTTACGCCGGACACGAGTCCTTCTATAATGGGGTGCCCGGACGTCAAACCCCGGGACCGGCCCCCTTGCCGTCAGATACCGAGGGTTGTCGCACCGAACCGCTCGGACACGGACGAAACCCCGATTATAGCACGTCCGGGCCGCGTCGGCAACAAACGCAACCGGTTAAGGTGGTCGTTAGCAAGGGCGGGCGGCAAACCATGACGCAGTGGCATCCTCTTCGATTCGAACCCGTCTATAAACAGTATCTTTGGGGGGGCACTCGACTGCGGACCGCCCTCGGCCGGGACCTCGATCCGCGTCAGACCTACGCCGAGTCGTGGGAAATCTGCGATCACGACTCGGACCAGAGCCGCGTCCTGGCCGGACCGTTTGCCGGCGCGACGCTGCACGAACTGTTCCTGGAGCATCGCCGCGAGGTGCTGGGCGAACAGGCCGTTGATGCCCCGCCGGGAGTGCCGGCGCGATTTCCCTTGCTGCTGAAGTATCTCGATGCCGCTCGGGACCTCTCGCTTCAAGTCCATCCCGACGACGCCTTGGCCGCGAAGCTCACCCCGCCCGACTTCGGCAAATCCGAAGCCTGGATCGTCTTGGAGGCCGAGCCGGGGAGCCTGATTTATGCGGGCCTGAGCGCGGGGGTCGATCGGGCCGCGCTGGCCGAGGCGATCCGGCGGGGAACGTGCCGGGAATGCGTCCACGCCTTCGAGGCCAAGCCGGGCGACTGCGTGTTCATTCCGGCCGGAACGGTCCACGCCTTGGGGGCGGGGCTGCTCGTGGCCGAGATTCAGACGTCAAGCGACACGACGTTCCGGTTGTACGACTGGAATCGGCTCGGCCCGGACGGGAAGCCACGCCCGCTGCACGTCGAGCAAGGGCTGGCGGCCACGGATTTCGCCCGGGGGCCCGTCGAGCCGCTGCGGCGTCTGATCGGCGAGGAGGACGAGGAGGCGGCGCTGGTTCGCTCGGCGAAGTTTGCCCTGGTGCGTCGGGCGTTTTCCTCGCCGCGGAGACTGGGCGGCGACGGGCGGTTTCACGTCCTGAGCCTCCTGGACGGTTCGCTGGTGATCGAGGGCGACCCGACCGGCCGCCCGCTCGCCCGGGGGCAAACCGTCCTCCTGCCCGCCGCGCTAGGATCCGTGCAACTGACCCCCGAGCCCCGCGCGGTGCTGCTCGAGGCGTGCCTGCCCATATAGAGTGGGTCGAGGCCGCCGAAAGTATGACAGAGCACGGCGAGTCCCCTGTCGTTGGCTACGAGGTGCGGC
>JAPLNP010000490.1 GCA_026401055.1 Planctomycetia bacterium | reverse complement strand
ATTTATTTCCATAATTCCTAATTAATTTAAATATTACTCTTTACAAATTAGATAATTGACTTTTTGTTAGATTAATTTACTATTATGTATATCTGAAACAGTGTTATTTAGAATTTAAGGATTTTCTGTATTTTGATTATCAGCCCTCCGGCGTGCCCGTCGCCGATGAGTTCTACGGACCGACCGGTGCATTCCGGGCGACCGAAACCTGCGATGTGGCCGGCTATCTGTGGAGCCAGATCGTCCTGCTGAGCGTCAGCGGCCAAGGGTGCATGGCGGACCGGGCGGAACGGGCGTTCTTCAACGCCGGTCCGGCCACCGTCGCCCGCGATTTCAAGACCCACGTCTATTTCCAGAGCCCCAACCGGGTCGTCGATGGCTCCCCGCCCTGCCCCCACGGGCCGGGCGCGTCGGGGTGCTCGTACAAGCTGTCGCACATGCCGCTGTGCTGCACGGCGGCCCTGAACCGCATCGTGCCCAACTACGTGATGCACATGTGGATGGCGACCTACGACAACGGGTTGGCGGCGACGCACTACGGCCCCTGCAAGGTGTCCGCGCTGGCGGCCGATCGCGTGAGAGTCGAAATCGTCTGCCGGACCGACTACCCCTTCAACGAGGTCATCGAGATGAGCGTCAATCCGGCCCGGGAGGCGACGTTCCCGCTCTCGCTGCGGATTCCCGGCTGGTGCAAGAACGCCGAGTTGAGCGTCAACGGCACCGGTGTCAACGCCGCGCCCGATGCCAAGGGGTTCGTTCGCGTCGAACGGCTCTGGAAACAGGGCGACGCGATACGCCTGCGGTTTCCGATGTCGGTGAGCGTGGCGGCGGGTCGCGACGGCAACGCCCAGGGCGCGCCCTATGCCTCGGTCTCCTATGGCCCGCTGCTTTTCGCCCTGCCGATTCCGGACACCCAAGGCCCGAACACGCCCAACCCGGCAGCAAAATGGAAGTATGCGCTGGACGCGGAAGGCGAGACACTCGACCAGGGCATGACCGTGGAGCGCCAGCCGATGCCCGCCAAATGGGACTGGCCGCTGGCGTCCCCGCTGACGTTGCGGGCCAAGGGCGTCGCGATCGACTGGAACCCGGCGCCCGACGCGCCTCGTCTGCCGCCCGAACCGATCGCGAAAGGGAAGCCGCCCGAGAGTATCACGCTGATTCCCTACGGCTCGACCAAGTTCCGCGTGTCGATGTTCCCGATCACCGAGCGGGTTTTCAAGCTGTCGGAGTTGAAGGAGCCGCCGCAACCTTCGGGGAAGTGAGAGGGTGAAGACGATCGTGAATCGGTACTATGGTAAGCAGGAGACGATCCATGAGAACGGCTCTGTTTCTTCAGTGTGTGCTGATGGTCTGCGGGGCGCTGCCGGCGCTGGCGCAGCAGGAGGCGGGCACCGCGGCGTCTGACGCTCAGAGTTCCCAGCCCGTCGCGGTTGTCCCTATTGCCGTTGGGGGCGAGAAGCAGCTCTTCATCGACAACCGCTTCATCGCCGCCGATTCCAGGAACGTCGAGTTGTGCATGAACCCGCCGGTGAAGCTGGGCGCGGTGCTCCGGCCCGAGCGCCCCTGGGAGGACAAGAGCATCGGATTCTGCGCGAGCGTCATCGAGCACGAAGGCGTCTTCAAGCTTTTCTACCGTGCCGACGGCCGCGAGAAGGGCGCGTCGGTGTGCCTGGCGACTTCCCGCGACGGCCTGCAATGGGAGCGTCCGCGGATCGGTCTGTACGAGCATGGGGGCACTAAAGACAACAACATCGTCTTCCGCGACACGGACGACAGCGCCGCCTACCGGGGCGTCGGCGAGACGGTCGTGTTCTTGGATCCCCACGGCAGCGCCGAGCAGCGATTCAAGATGATCGCATCGAAGGGCTGGCCCGACCCTCGCTCCGCGGGCCTGTATTGCCATACGTCGCCGGACGGGGTTCACTGGACGGCCGGGCCCCGGGTGCTGGACATTTGCCCCGACACGGCAAACCAGGCCGCCTGGGACCGCCAGCGCGGGAAGTACGTGGCCTACATCCGCATCTGGAACCCGCTGCGCAAGGTGGGGCGCGTCGAGATGGACGACATCATGGCGCCGTGGCTGTACAAGCCGCTGGGCGCGGAGGCGTTCTTCATCTGGGGCAAGGAGAGCGTAGCCGTGCCCAGCCGGGAGTTCCCGGTCGCTTTCGGCTACGACGCCGAGGATCCCGTCCCCAGCGACCATTACAACCCGGCGGCGGTCGAGTACCCCTATGCCCAGAACGCCTACTTCGCGTTCCCCAGCCCGTACATGCACTTCCCCGAGCCGCCGGCCGGCAAGTTCGGCAACGACGGCCTGCTGGACATCCAGATGGCCGTCAGTCGCGACGGCGTCGAGTACCGCCGCATGACGCGAGCGCCGTACATCCCGCTGGGTCTGGCGGGCGAGCCCGACTCGCTCTCGAACTACATGGCGGTCGGCATGGTCCGCCGGGGCGATTACCTGTACCAGTACTACGGCGCCTACGCGGTGACTCACGGCCTGCCGGAAGCCCACCAGAAGTTGCCCATCGGCTGCTTGTGCGCCGTCCGTCAGCGTCTGGACGGGTTCGTCTCGGCGGACGCGGCTTGGGGCGGCGGCGAACTGGTGACGCCGCCCGTCGTCTTCACGGGCAAGCGTCTGGTCTTGAACCTCAACGCCTCGGCGATGGGGGCTTGTCAGGTGGGGCTGTTGGACGCCGCGGGCAAGGACGTTCCGGGTTTCACGGTCGACGCATGCGACATCCTCCGCGGCAACGCCGTCGAACAGGTCGTCACCTGGAAAGGCAGCAGCGACCTCGCCGCCCTGTCCGGCCAGCCCGTGCGGCTGAAGTTCGTGATGCGCGCCGCGAAGCTGTTCGCCTTCCAGTTCGCCGATGGCCCGGGATCCGCGAAGTAGCAAGGACCGGCGGATCAATGACTGTCGCATTGTCGCCTTTCGCTCCGCGAAAGCGGCGTTCTTTCGCGGAGCGAAAGGCGACACTCGTTTCCGCGCCAATCCTAGGTGGACGAAGTGCAAGATCGATCGAGGACCATCTCAGCCATGTGGAGTATCCGGTTGTCCGGCGGCGGCTTGGCCGCATAGAGCTACCAGTTCGGATACGGCGGCCCGGAGTTCCTTCCATTCGTGGCCGGCTTGCAGACGATCAGAAAGGGCGCGGGCAATCTCCGCGAGGTTGTCCAAGCCGTGGACGCCCGCCGATCCTTTGAGTTGGTGCGCCAATTCGATGAGAAGATCGCGATTGTGCTGTTGAAAAGCCTCTTTGATCCGTTCTGCCCGCGCGGGCAACTCTCCCCGAAACGCATCGACCAGCGCGGCAACATTGGCTGGATCGAGAATACCGCCGTCGAGAAGTCCTGGCGAGTCATGGGCAGGCCGCGGGGCGCCGCTCGGGGATCCTCCCGCCGCCGCGGACTGTCCCAAGTAGCGTGTCAGAACGCCGCGCAATCGCTTGGCGGTGATGGGTTTGGCAATGTAGTCGTCGCACCCCGCGGCCAGGCATTTCTCGCGGTCGTCGGCCAGGGCGTGGGCGGTCAAGGCCACGGTGGGCCCCCGCCAGCCGTGCTGGCGGAGCCATCGCGTGGCCTCGTAGCCGTTCATCTTCGGCATCTGGATGTCCATCAAGATCAGATCGAACGGCCGTCCCTCGGCCTTCGACCTCTCGGCCATTGCGCACGCCGCGCGGCCGTCCTCGGCAACCTCCAGTTCCAGATTCATCATCCGAAGGATTTGACGAAGCACGACGTAGTTATCGGGAACGTCTTCCGCCAGAAGCACCCGGCCGTGCAGGAGTACTTCGTGCTCCGTATCGGGTAGTTGTTCCTTCGCGGTCGCGGGGACCTGGGGCGATTCGAGCATGCGCACGCCTTCCAGCGGGCCCGCGTCAATCGTCAGGGTGAAGGTGCTTCCAATGCCCAACTGGCTGCTGACTTCCACGTCGCCGCCGAGCGCCTTGGCCAGGCGTTTGGAGATGGGCAACCCGAGGCCGGTGCCGCCGTAGCGGCGGGTCGAAGCCCCATCCACCTGCATGAACGGCTCAAACAGTTCGCCGATCCTGTCGGCGGGGATGCCGATGCCGGTGTCCGAAATGGCGAACCGCACGCGCGCCGAGCGGTCCGTTTCCCGCGCGTGGCGGACGGCAATGCACACCGAGCCGCGCTCGGTGAACTTGACCGCGTTTCCCATCAGATTCGTCAGGACTTGACGCAGACGCGCGGGGTCGGTGTGAATTGTCTCGGGCAGGGGAAACGCGTAGTCCACCTCCAAAGCCAGACCCTTCTCCTACGCTCGGACCCGCACCGCCGACAGGACGTCGTCGATAATCTGCCGCAGGGGGCAGTCCACTCTGTCCAACGTCAAGTCGGAGAAGCCCAGAATTGCCGTCATCGGGGTGCGGATCTCATGGCTCATATTGGCCAGGAACTCGCTCTTGGCGCGATTGGCCGCCCCCGCCCGAACGGCCAAATCCTCCGCCTGAACCAAAGCCTGTTCGAGCCGCGCGTTGGCCGCCCGCAGGTCCTCCTCCGCCTGCTTGCTCGCCGTAATGTCCGTGGCCAGGCCGTCAATGATCGTCTCGCCGCCCAACACGCGGCGCCGGATGGAGCGATCCCGCAGCCAGCGCCAATCCCCGTTCCGGTTCTGCACCCGGTATTCCAGGTCGAAGCCCAGGCCTTGGGTGAACTGGGTGATGACTTGACGCACTCGGGCCTGATCGTCCGGGTGGATGGACTGGTTCCACAGGAACGGGTGCTCTAACAGGTGCTGGACGGAGTAACCGAGCACGGACTCGATGCGCGGGGAGTAGTAGATGCCGCCGTGTTTCTCCGAAAACGAGTAGACTATGTCCGGTGAACCTTCCACCAGACTGCGGTAACGGGCCTCGCTTTCTTGGAGCGCCTCCTCGGCCCGCCTGCGTTCGGTGATGTCGTGCCCGATGGAAACCAAGCCGACGACGTTGCCGTGGGTGTCCTTGATCGTCTTGTCATACCATTCGATCTCGCGCGGCGAGCCATCCTTGGTAATGATGGGCGTGACGTTGCCGTGGGTTTGGATACCGCCGATTGCCTTCGAGAACAACGCACGGGTGCTTTCCGCATCGTGTTGCGGCAGAAAGGTGCTGAACCAGTCTTTCCCTCGCACTTCCGCCAGATGGTAGCCCGAGATCTCCTCCATGTAGGGATTAAAGCGGACAATGTGACCATCCGTGTCCAATACCAACACGATGACTTGCGAGGTCTCGACCAGAGTTTCGGCAAAGTCCCTTTCGCGCCGCCGTGCTTCCTCCGCCCGCCTGCGCTCGCTGATGTCGCTCACCACGGTACGGACAAGGGGAGTTGCGCCGCTCGCGTCCGTTCGGCTGCTGTCGAGCCGGGCGTGAAATGTGGAACCATCCTCCCGCCGCAGCGCCAGCTCGCAGTTCTGCTCCGTCCCCCGCTCGAACACGCCTGAAAGATGGCGATCCCACCGCGCGAGATCCTCGGGCGCGACGAATCGCCCGAACCGGTGGTTGACCAGGTTATGACGCACGACCCCCAGGAGCGCCGCCCCGGTGAGGTTCGCCTCGGCGATCAGGTCCTCGCGGGTGAGAGTGAAGTATCCGACGGGGGCAAAATCGAAGAGGTCGATGTACTTGCCCCTGGAGTCCTCCAGCGCGAGTTGGGCCTTGCGGAGTTCGTCGTTCTGCATCTCCAGCTCGACCTGGTGTACCCGGAGCTCGTGGATGAGTTGTTCGGGCGTCTCCTCGCCGATCACGCCCGATGCGAGGGGGGACGAGGCGAGCTGCTCCTCGGCCGTAGCCCTCAGTTGTGAGGAAACGGGGACAGGCACCTCGCCGGATGCGGTCTTCCCGCTGTCTTCACGCCTCGGCCCGGAGCCGGTTCCCGTCTGTTCACAAGCCCTCGGATGAGGGCCGCGGCGGGGCTTCTCGTCCCGCTTCTTTCGTTCTCGCATCAGCGACGTCCTTTCGTGGCAGTGCAAAACGGAAGGTGCAACCCCGGCCCCGGCCTTCGGATTCGACCCAGTTCCGCCGCCCGTTGGCGGAGATCGGAAGAACCCCTCAACTCAACCGCCCGTGTCTTGGTCATCCGTAACCTCCTCGATGGCAAGGAGAATCAAGTAGCTTTCTCCGCTGGCCCGATCGATCTGCCGGGCGTTCAGCAGCATCTTTTTTCGCCCTATTCCAGGGAAATCGTGATCCACCGGGAAATTCTCGAACTGGCTGTGCCGGGGGATGATTTCCTCCAGCAGCGTTCGCAGGCCGGGAATGTCCCATTGCCCGTCCCCGAGCTCGTACAGCAACCGGTCTTGGGTATCCGCCGCCGCGACCTGGAAGGTCTTGTAGAAGGCGGAGTTGGCCGACATCACGCGCAGGCGCGCATCCAGGATCACCAGCGGCTCGCGGATCGTGGCGACAATCTGTTCGGCGAGAACCTGGGCGTCTCGCAACGCCACTCGGTGCGCGGTGACGTCGTGCAGCGCCAGCACCGCGCCGACGACCCTCTGGTCCGCGGTTCTGACGGGCCGAATCCGCATGGAGTACCAGCAGCCGTCAGCTGCCTGGACCTCCTCATCCCTCGTGCTGAGGTTCTCGATCACGTCCATGATCTGGGCCTCCAGGTTCGCCACCTGGATGCCCAGCTTGAGTTCGCCGATCGGGCGGCCGACGTCGGCCGGAATCAGCTTCAGCACCCGCTGCGCCAGCGGGGTGAACGAACGAATGCGCAGGTCGGGATCGAGCATCACCACGGGAACGTTCACGCTGTTGAGCAGATTGTGCAGATCGCTCATCGTCTGGCTCAACTGGATGTTCCGGTTCTCCAGCTCGTCGTTGACCGTGGTCAGCTCCTCGTTGGTCGACTGAAGTTCTTCTTTCGCGGTCTCCAGTTCCTCGTTGGTGCTCTGCAACTCCTCATTGCTCGACTGGATCTCCTCGTTGGCGGCGCGAAGCTCTTCGTTGGCCGATCCGTGCTCCTCGACAATCATCTGGAGAGTCTCTTTGGTGCTCGCCAACTCGTAGCGCAGGCGTTCCACCTCCCTCGCCGCCTCGGTCGGCTCCGCCGGGTTCGCTCCTTCGCCGGCGGCGGACTTCTTCTCCGCCAAAGGGGCGGCGGGCGCCTCATCGAACAAGACCAGGAAGCGGCCCTCCTCGGCTTCGGCCGGGTCAAGGGGAATCACGTCCACGCTCACCTCCAGCAACCGCCCGTTGCAGTCGAGCCTCAGACCCTCCCTTCGCACCGGTCCGCCTGCCTTCCTTGCCTTGAGGATGGCCGCCTGCAACTCGAGTGCAAGTGCCGGGCAAGCCATTTTCGACAGACTGAAGGTTGCCTCTCCGGAAGCCGGCTCCAGGTAGCGGCCCACTTGCCCGCGGAATTGAAGGATTCTCATCCGCTCGTTGACCACCAGTCCGGGAGGCCCATACTTGGCCAGCACGATCCGGTCGGCCTGTCTCTCCAGGTCGGTGCCCGTCCGGGCAACCGGGGAAGGTCTCTTTGCCACCCGCGCCGGCCCGGCGGTGAAGTCGAGAGGTCCGAGGCCCATCGGCAGCCGCGGCGAGGCCGGCTTCTTGGTATAGATCTTGTATTTCCTGTCGGAGACCGAAAAGAGGTCCGAGAATCCGCCGATCGTCTCCGCGGTGCCCAGCACCAGAAAGCCCGTCGGCTTCATCGCAAAATGGAAGGTCGGGATGATCCTTTCCTGCAACACCGGCCCCAAGTAGATCAGCAGGTTTCGGCAACTCAAAAGATCGATGTGCGAGAAGGGCGGGTCCTTGGTCACGTTCTGGTTGGCGAACACACAGGCATCGCGGATCGTCTTACCGACCTGGTAGCCCGATTCGTCGCCGGAAAAAAAGCGGGTGAGTCGGTCCGGCGAAACGTCGGCCACCATGTTCGGCGCATAATGGCCCGCCCGCGCCGTCTCCAGCGCCGCGTTGCTCACGTCCGTGCCGAAGACCTGGATGGGCGATTGCAGTTCCTGGGCGTCAAGGAACTCCAGCAGCGCCATGGCAATCGAGTACGCCTCCTCGCCCGTGGAACACCCCGGCACCCACACGCGAATCGGCGCCTCGGCGGGCTTCCCCTCGACAAGGCGAGGAAACACCTTCTGCTTCAGCGCGTCGAACAGGTCCGGATCGCGGAAGAACCCGGTCACGTTGATCAGCATGTCATCGAACAATGCCCGCACCTCGTCCGGAGTATCCTGAAGGTACCTCGCGTAATGGTCGATCGACTCGAACTTGTGCAAGACCATGCGCCGCGAGATCCGCCGCTCGACGGTGCTCTGCTTGTAGTAGGTGAAGTCGACTTTGCAGACCCTCCGCAAGATGATGAAGATCTTCTGCAAGGCCTCGGGCGCGTCGAACAACGGCTCGTGGGGCTGGTGATTCTTGAGGCGTTCGAAGTTGGGATGTCGACCGATTCGGGCCAACTCCTTGCTGATGTCGGCCGGCGGCAGCGCAAAATCGACGTAGCCCGCCTCGAGAGCGGCCAAGGGCATGCCCCCATACTTCGCGCTGGCTGGGTCCTGGACCAACGCAATGCCGTTTGCAGCCTTGATCGCCCTCAACCCCAGCGCGCCGTCGGAACCCGTGCCCGAAAGAATGACCCCGATGGATTTGTTGCCCCGATCTTCCGCCAGAGACCGAAAGAAACTGTCGATGGGCATGCACCGGGTGTGGGGCTCCGCGCGAGGCAACAGGTGGAGCACGCCGTGCAAGACCGCCAAGTCCTTGTTCGGCGGAATGATATAGACATGGTCGCCCTGCATCCGCTGGGCATCCGTGATCTCGGCGACGGGCATCTCCGTCGAGCGGGCGAGGATCTCCGCAAGGCTGCTCTTGTGCTGCGGATCGAGGTGCTGAACGAAGACAAACGCCATCCCGGTATCGGAAGGCAGGTGCGCGAGCAACTCGGTAAATGCCTCAAGTCCCCCGGCAGAGGCACCAACCGCCACCACGGGCACCTCAGCTTCGTCCCGGCCACGCACCGGCGATGCCCCGGCAGCCTCCGCGTCCGCGGCCGAAGTGCCGGCCGATCGCTTCCCGGCCCTGCATTTGGTGGCCGTGCTGGCCATTTTCTTGGCGGGCGGGACCTTCTTGGTCTTGCCGCTGGGTGCTGGGGTCTTTCCCGTCTTCCCAGTCCCGTCAGGCCCCGCGCCGTGAACCTCGCTCGATGTTGACCCTTCGGCGACCATGATCGAGCCCCCCAGTCGAGCCCTTGAGAGCCAAAGTCAACCCCATTCTCCTCACAGAATACCAGCCCCCCAATGCGAATGAAAGTAGATACGGAAATAATTTGGAGGGATTTGCGGCAGGCTCCCCCCGAAAGGGTACCGTGCCAGTGTCCTGCTTACCCCGCTAATTATGGCCGATAGCGAAGCTCCGAAGCGATTAGCGTCTCGGTCGCTTCGTCGCGGTCTCCCGTTTCCCCTGATCGGCCGCTGGCGCTACGCAGTCATCGTGCAAGAAACGGTTAGTGACACCTTTTCCGCCCCCTCGAACCTCACGCCGCTTTCCGCGATGCCCTCCCCCAGTTCAACCGGTGGCCATCCGTCGTTGATATAGCCCCAAAGTGGGGATGCGGTAGACGGTAGACGGTAGACGGTAGACGGTAGACGGTAGACGGAAGACGGTAGACGGAAGACGGTAGACGGAAGACGGTAGACGGTAGACGGTAGACGGTAGACGGTAGACGGAA
>JAPLNP010000203.1 GCA_026401055.1 Planctomycetia bacterium | reverse complement strand
ACCTCCCGCAACGTGTTGCGTTCCTGTTTCGACAAGCGCACAATGTACTTCTTCTGCATGGGACACCTCCGTGTTCCACGCAGCTTCCCAAAAAACCGCCCTACGACCAATCCCAATTTTTAGCTGTGACAAAGCACTAGTATCGCACCGCCCCTTCGCCCAACTTGCGCCATTTTTTTGCATGTGCGTCGCCACGCCAACTGCCGACATTGCCGGGCTCTCCGGGCTTTCGCAGGTAAACACGCACTGAGGTACTAGCACTGCGAAGCACTACCCGCAAGACTTCTATCCCGCAGGCTTGCTGTTAAGTCCCGTCCGCCTACCATCCCGGATTCCAGGATTGGCGCGTCAATGTGACCAACTGGTCCGGTGCAGAGTTCCCAACGAACGAGACCGTCCCTATCGACGCGCTACGCGTCCGGCCGCGCAGATAGCCGTGATCGCCTTCGCACGGCACCATATTGTTCCCCAACCCAACAGGAGCACATCATGCCCCAAGACGAATCGAGGCGAATCTCCCGACGCGCGGCGTTGGCCGCTTCGGCGGGCACGGCGGCCGTGGTGGCCCTGGGTGGCACGGCGGCGATGGCCGAGACGGCCAAAAAGGGAGCCCTGAAGGGCAAGCGGGTGCTAGTCGGCATCGGCGAGTTCAGCGAGGGAATGGAAACCTACTACATGGTCTACCGCCTCAAGGAGGAGGGCGTCGTGCCGGTGGTGGCCGCGGCGGCGGTCAAGCGGCTGCAGATGGTCGTCCACGACTTCGATCCGGCGTACTCGAATTACACCGAGAAGCTCGGCTACGTGATCCAGACCGACGTCGCCTACAAGGACGTGAAGCCGGCCGAGTACGACGCCCTGTTGATCCCCGGCGGACGCGGACCGGAAGAAATGCGGCAATACCCCGAGGTGCTCGCGATCACGCGGTATTTTCTGGACAAGGACTTGCCGCTGGGGGCGATGTGTCACGGGCCGCAGGTGGTTTATGCGGCCGGTTCGGTCAAGGGCCGTCGGATGACCGGCACCTACGGCGTCCGCGCGGACATCGAGATGGCCGGCGCGAAGTTTGTCGACGAGCCGGTGGTGGTCGACGGCCGGCTGGTCACGTCGCGCGGTTGGCCCGACCTGCCCGACTTCATGCCCAAGTTCCTCGAAGTGCTCGCCGGCTGAGCCCGTCGCCAACCCACAAGAACAGCCAAACCGCCATGCCCGAAACCCCGGAAAAACCAAACGGCCTCCTGGACCGACACCCTTGGCTGGTGTTCCTCTTGCCGTTTGTCGTGTACATGCTCGTCGGTTCGCTGGAGCCGACGCCGGACAAGCCGGGCGGGGCGGACGTCGGCCTGGCGATCGCCTACGCCGACTACCCCTGGGTTTACACGGCCAAGATCGTGTTGACCCTGGCGGCCATGGCGTGCGTGCTGCCGGGCTATCGGCAGTTTCCGCCCCGGGTGAGCCTGTTGGGCATTCTGGTGGGCGTGGTCGGCGTCGTCGTCTGGGTCGGCGCGTGCAAGCTCGAACGCCACGTGCTGGGACCCCTGGGGCTGGACAGGCTGATCGACCTGGGTGTCCGGCCCGGCTACAATCCGCTGGCGGAGCTGGCCGGCAACCCGCTGGCCGCGTGGGGTTTCCTCGCGGTCCGGCTCTTCGGGCTGGCCGTGATCGTGCCCGTCATCGAGGAGTTCTTCCTGCGGGGCTTCCTGATGCGGTTCTTCGTCGAGCGCGACTGGTGGAAGGTCCCCTTCGGCACGGTGACCACGACCGCGGTGATCGTCGGGACGGTCGCGCCGATGCTGATGCACCCGGGCGAGTTGGTGGCCGCCGCCCTCTGGTTCTCGATGGTCACCTGGCTGATGATGCGGACCCGAAGCATCTGGGACTGCGTCGCCGCCCACGCCGTGACGAATCTTCTGTTGGGCGTGTACGTGGTGCTCAGAAGCGATTGGCAGTTGATGTGACCGATTACCGCTTCGAGAACTGGGTGGCGCGGCGGGCTTTGCGGAGGCCGAACTTCTTGCGCTCGACCATGCGGCTGTCGCGCGTCAACAGGTTGGTATCGCGCAACGCCCCTTCCAACGCGGCGTCGAACCGCGTCAGCGCCCGGGCGATGCCGAGCTTGCAGGCGTCCGACTGGCCGGTGGTCCCGCCGCCCTGCACGCGAATGCCCACGTCAACCCGCGATCGCGTGTCGGTCGCCAGCAGCGGGGCCAGAACGGCGTTGCGCTGCTGATCCAGAGGGAAATAGTCGTCCAAAGGCCGCTCGTTGATGAGAATCGTCCCGTTTCCCGATCGAACGCGCACGCGGGCAACCGACGACTTCCGCCGTCCGGTTCCCAGTGCGTCGCCGGCTCGATTGACTTTGGTGAGAGTGGCTTCTGGCATGAGTGTCCTGCGCGAATTCTGGCTTCGTGGTCTAGAGTTTCATTCAAAGCTCCCGCTCTCCCGCTTACCAGAGAGGACGCGGGTGAGGAAATAACCCCTCACCCTAGCCCTCTCCCCGAGGGAGAGGGGAATCGAGCCGCGTTACTTGACTCCCAGTTCCGCGGGCTCGGGGTTTTGGGCTTGATGGGGATGTTCCGGGCCGACGTAGATTTTCAGCTTGGAGAGCATCTTCACGCCCAGCTTATTCTTGGGCAGCATCCGGCGGACGGCTTCGCCGAGGATCTTGTCGGGGTGTTTTTCCATCCGGTGCCGGGCCGTCTCGCTCCGCAGGCCGACGTAGCCGGTGTACCACGTGTACCGCTTTTTGTCCCACTTGTCGCCGCTGAAGACGACCTTCTCGGCGTTCACGACAACGACGAAGTCGCCGGTGTCGACGTGGGGTGTGTAGGTCGGACGGTGTTTGCCCATCAGGACCATCGCAATATCGCTGGCCAGACGCCCGACGATCTTGTCGGTCGCGTCGACCAGCACCCATTTGTTCTCGAACTGTTCGGCTCTCGCCATGTAGGTCTTCATCATCACCAACTCACAGTGGTTCCACGGCGGAGAAACTCGCCGCCGCGCGAACCGCGATGTCCGGGCACCGGGGGAAAACCGCCCACGGTCAGCCCAAATCCTAGGGAAAACGCCCCGGCGGGCAATAGGGAAACGTGTAGTTTAGCCACTTGCCGGCGGCCTGGCAAGGGTACCCGTAATCGCCGATCCGCGATTCGCGCGATTCTCGGGGATGTCCGCCCCGTGCCACGCCCTTCGCCTGGGGCTCAGGGACGTGCCACCCGTTGCTTACACGGCGCGTGCCACCCGGATCCTCCACCAAGGCATGTCAGTGAATTAACCATCAGGGGGGCTTCTGCCTCCGGGCTTATAGCGTCATAATTATTGGTTTTCGGGCAACCTCATTGCCATAGGATGCCATAATTGCATAACCTCTGACGTTCAGAAAGACCCTATCCACGATGGGACCCAGTCCGGCCATGATTGTCGCAATTGTCAAAGAAACGTACCCGGGCGAACGCCGCGTGGCGATGGTGCCGGCGGCCGTGCCCGTGCTCGTGAAGGCGGGCCTCGAGGTCATCGTCGAGGCCGGCGCCGGCCTCGCAGCGGGCTTTCCGGACGACGAGTACGTCAAAAAAGGGGCCCGAATCGCTGCTTCCCAAGATGAAATCCTCGCCTCGGACGTTCTCCCGCGGATCCGCGCCGCGGGAGCCGATGCCGACCGGGCAGCGGACGAGGTCGGCCGATTCCGCTCCGGCCAGATCGTCATCGCCCTGTGCGACCCCCTGGGCAACCCCAAGGCCGTCGAGCCCTTCGCCGAGGCCGGCGTAACCTTGTTTGCCCTCGAACTGGTGCCCCGGATCACCCGGGCGCAAAGCATGGACGTCCTTTCGTCCATGGCGACGGTGGCCGGCTATTACGCCGTGGTGCTGGCCGCCGGAACCCTGCCCAAAATGTTCCCCATGTTGATGACCGCCGCCGGCACGCTCGCGCCGGCCAAGGTGTTCATCGTCGGGGCGGGGGTTGCCGGCTTGCAGGCGATCGCCACGGCCAGGCGGCTCGGCGGCGTCGTCACTGCCTACGATGTCCGGCCGGCCGTCAAGGAGCAGTGCCAGAGTCTCGGCGCCAAGTTCCTCGAACTGAAGCTCGATACCGCCACATCGGAGGACAAAGGCGGATACGCCCAGGCGATGGGCGACGAGTTCTACCGGAAGCAGCGGGAGATGATGGCCCGGGCAGTCGCCCAGCACGATGTGGTCATTACCACGGCGGCCGTGCCGGGCAAGAAGGCCCCGATCCTGTTGACCACCGAGATGGTCGAGGGCATGGCCCCGGGCTCGGTCGTGGTCGACCTGGCCGCGGAACGGGGCGGCAACTGCGAGTTGACCCGGCCCGGCGAAACGGTCGTCCACGGCGGGGTGACGATTCTCGGGCCGTCCAACCCGGCGTCCGAGGTCCCCTACGACGCCAGCCAGATGTTCTCGAAGAACGTCACCACCTTCCTGCTTCACCTCTTGGCCGGCGGCAAGCTCAAGGTCGACCGGTCCGACGAGATCACCGCCGAGACGCTCCTTACGCTGGGCGGCCGCGTGGTCCATCCCCGCGTCTGCGAGGCCCTGGGCATCCAGTCGCCCGGCGCGGAATGGAAACTGTCACCCGCGACGGTCAAGAAGCCGGCCGACCTGGAGACAGAAGAGGAAGGCAAAGAGGCGCCGGACGTCTACGGAATTCAGTCGGACGCCGATCGCGCGCGGGAAGAGAACTGACCACGGATTCAAGAGATCCTCTCACTCACCAAAGGATAAGTCGCGCCATGTCACCCTACTCGGTAATGTTGTTGGCCGCCACCGCCGCGCCGGAAGGCGGCGGGCTGGACGTCAAGACCTTCTTGACCCTCTTGTTCGTGCTCATGCTGGCGACGTTCATCGGGCTGGAGGTGATCCGCAACGTCTCGCGATTGCTCCACACGCCCCTGATGTCGCTTACCAACGCGATTTCGGCCATCGCCGTGGTTGGTTCGATTCTGCTTGCCGGAAAGGCCGCCGGCGGAGAGGGCCAGCCCGCCTTCGTCACGATTCTCGGAATGATCGCCCTGGCCGCCTCGATGACCAATATCGTCAGCGGCTTCCTGCTCACCGATCGGATGCTCAAGATGTTCAAGAAGCGGGAGCCCGGCAAATCATGAGCCTAGACACCCTCACCCAACTGATTTACCTGATGTCCACGGCGTTGTTCATCCTCTCGTTGAAGTGGATGAACCATCCGAGCACGGCTCGGCGGGCCGTGGTTTGCGGCGTCGTCGCCATGGTCGCCGCGGTCGGCGGCACGCTCATCAATCCCGGGATTGTCACCTACACGTGGATCGTCGCGGCGATTATGGTGGGCTTCCTGCTCGGCGTTCCGCTGTCCTGGGTGCCGCTGACCGCCGTCCCGCAGCGAACCGCCCTGTCCCACGCCTTCGGCGGTTT
This sequence comes from Planctomycetia bacterium, assembly GCA_026401055.1. Lineage (GTDB taxonomy): Bacteria > Planctomycetota > Planctomycetia > Pirellulales > Thermoguttaceae > JAPLNP01. The sequence continues at coordinate 7,684 of JAPLNP010000203.1, read as the reverse complement.
GGCCGCCGGCCTGGTCGGAGCGGCCGAGTACTATCTCTGGATCCACGAAGGCAAGGAGATCGGCTCGTTCGAGGCCGGCGCGCTGGTGGCCGAAGTGATCCTCGGGTTTCTGACGTTCACCGGCAGCCTGATGGCCGCCGGCAAGCTTCAGGAGATTATCCCCACCCGGCCCATCACCTACAAGAACCAGAACGCGCTGAACTTCTCGCTGCTGGCGGTGGCGTTGTTGGCCGGCGCGTGGCTGGTGATCGCGCCGACGCACTGGGCTCTCTTCCCGCTGATCATCCTGCTTTCGCTGGCGTTCGGCGTGCTGTTGATCATTCCGATCGGCGGGGCGGACATGCCCACCGTGATCGCCCTGTTGAACGCCTACGCCGGCCTGTCGGCGGTGGCGATGGGCTTCGTCTTGGACAACAAGCTGTTGATCGCCGCCGGGGCGCTGGACGGCTCGTCGGGGTTGATTCTCTCGATCATCATGTGCCGAGCGATGAACCGTTCGTTTGCCAACGTGCTGTTTGGGGCGTTCGGCCAGGTGCAGGCCGCCTCGCACGCGGTCGAGCAACGCAGCGTCAAGAGCGCTTCGGCGGAAGACGCGGCGCAAATCATGGCCGCCGCCCGAAGCGTCGTCGTCATCCCCGGCTACGGCATGGCGGTGGCCCAGGCTCAGCATCGCGTCCGCGAGTTGTTCGAGGTGTTGACGGCCGAGGGCGTGGACGTGAAGTTCGCGATTCATCCGGTTGCCGGCCGCATGCCCGGTCACATGAACGTCCTCTTGGCCGAGGCCGAAATCCCCTACGACAAGCTGATCGAGATGGAGGCGATCAACCCCGAGATGCCCGAGGTCGACGTGGCGCTGGTCGTCGGCGCCAACGACGTGGTCAATCCGGCCGCCCGCCACGACAAGTCCAGCCCGATCTTCGGAATGCCGATCATCGACGCCGACAAAGCGAAGACCGTGTTCGTCATCAAGCGGAGCATGAACCCGGGCTTTGCCGGCATCGAGAACGAGTTGTTCTACGGCGACAACACCCTGATGCTCTTCGGCGACGCCAAGGCGATGCTCACCAGCGTCGTCCAGGCCCTGAAGGAGTCACCCTGAGTAACAACGATCTGACACGACGAGGCTGGCTGAAAACCGCCGCCTCGATGGCGATGGCGTCGGCGATGTCATCGCGGCCCGGATCTTTCGCCCGGGCCGAACAGCCCAAGGCACAACCCGCGGCTATCCGGGGCGAAATTGTCCTGCCGCGCGCCGGCCACGACTGGATGTCGCAGCAGGTTGAGGAGCCGTGCATCCTGCCCAACCCCAAAGTGCCGGGGCGTCTCGTGATGTTTTACTCGGCGGTGTCGTCGTCCAATAGGGCCGTGGCGGCGATCGGCAAGGCCTGGGCGGACGCGAGCGACCCGTTCCGCTGGCGCCAGGACGACGCGAATCCGATTTTCCGACCCGCCCCGCGCGGTTGGGACTCCGCCACCATCCGTCTCGATGCCGTCCTCTACGTGCCCGAGGAGGACGCCTACTACATCTACTACTCCGGCTCGACCGGCACGGTTCAGGATCGGATCGGTCTGGCGATTTGTCCGGCGGGGGCTGACGGCTACTCCGGGGTGACCGCGGAGACAATCGCCCGGCACGGCGACGCGCCGGTGCTGGCCCCGGAGCCGGCGGCGCCGTTTCACGAGGACATGGCCTCCCAGGCAGCAGTCCTGCGCGAGCGGAACGCCGCGACGCGGGGCTGGGACTGGTACATGTACTACTCGTACCGCGGAAAGGACGGCACCCTGCCCGGCATCCGGCTGGCGACTTCGCGCGACGGCAAGACGTGGACGCGGCAATTCAATGCCGGCGACCCGCGCGGCATGGGACAGATTTTTCGCTCCACGCCCGATGCCTACTACGAGTGGCACCAGGTCTTCAAGGTGGACGCGACCTACGTGCTCTCGATCGAGGTGGGCGCGAACCGCGGCGCTCGCTGGCGGCCGGGCCTCGCCGTCAGCACGGACCCGGCGCGGGGCTGGACGCAACTCGATCTGGACACCGTGTTGCAAACCACGTGGCACGGACTCTACGACGACCGCACGCTCTACCACGTCGCCACGCCGGCGATGTACCGGATCGAAGGCAAGTGGTCCCTCTTTGCGCAGGCCTGCGGGCGGCCCGCCAACGACAACTACATCGACGGCGCCTGGGAGATGTGGTGCATCGCTTGCGACCGCGAGATTTCCACGCGACCGGGCTGCGCCGACGTGCATATCCCCGGACTGCCGACGCCGGCCGTCGGCGCCGCCGGGAAGTGATCGCCCGCGGGCAGTCGCACGCCACCGTCTTCACTTCGTCCGTCTTCGCCGCCGGCAAAGCACCACGGCGCCGCCGATTGCCAGCAGGACAAGCGTGCCCGGTTCGGGAACCGACGGTTCGGCGCCCTCGGAGGACGCAGTCCAGTTAGCGGCCATGATCGCGGCGTCGGCGTCGTTGACTTTTCCATCTCGATTGAAGTCGCCCATCCCCCACGTCGCGTCCGACTGGATCTGCCAATGGCTGCCCACGATCGACGCATCGAGGTCGTCGACCTCGCCGTCGAAGTTGGCGTCGCCGGGCAGGAGGACCGCGGGAACCACGTTGACCTCGGTGGTGAACGTCATCGCCTCGCCGCCGACGGTGTAGGTCATCTCGATCATGAACGCGGTGTAACCCGTCGCGGGCTCGGGCACGGACGCGACGTACACGCCGGGCTCATCGGCCGCGAGAGTCGAGCTCGTCCACATCGTGCCGGGGACGCCCTGGCGGAAGTCGCGCGTATTGGGGTTCGTCGCCTGCCAGAGTCTCACCGCCGTCGGCACGTCCTCGGTGGTCATGCGAATCGCGCCGTCCGGCTCGACGGTCCACGAGAAGTCGGGCAGATCGGTGCCGTTGAGCACCGCCTTGTAGAACTGCTTGAGAGTAGTCTGTCCGCTCACGACGTCGTGTCCCAGGTTGGGTTGGTATCGGACATAGTTTTCTCCCGGCAGATTGTCGAGGAAGAACTGGCACGAGTCGGGCACGAAGAACTCGTCGCCCGTCGAGTTGATCATGAGCTTGGGCATGGTCAGGCGGTCGCGATACTCGTAGGGGTCGATGATTCCGAGCATGGACTGGAATCGCGGCGAGTCCATGTCGTCGAAGACGCCCTCGTCCACGTAGTCGTGGACGGCTTCCGAGTATCCGCCGACGGTCCCCTCCGTAACGCCCTCGTACACCTTCTTGTGATACTTCATCTGCTCGTCCATGTTCAGGACGTTGATGACGCACGGCGCGATGGCGCACACGCGATCGTCCACGGCGGCGGTCAGCCAGGTCGTCCATCCTCGCTTCGACACGCCCGTGACGACGAAATCGTTGACCGTCACGCCCCTCTTGTTAAACGCGACGGTTTGGACGGTGTCCATGGCGCGGACGGCGGATTTGACCATCGGCAGTAGGGCCAGCCAGTCGGCGTCCGCGCCGTCGAGGTACATCCGGCCCGTCTTGGCGATGATTTCGTCCTCCGATCGCGTGAAGGATTCCCCAGAAAACTGGAGCGGCTGGCACGGCACGTTGGCAATCACGGCCACGACCGAACCGGTCGAAACCGCCAAAGCCGTATCCACCGTGGGAACGGTAGTGTGGCTGCCGCTGCTGATCATCAGAAGCGCCTTGTCGTGTGTGACGGTGTTGGGCACGCAGATCTGCATGTAATGCTGCCAGGCGTTGTGATCGACCTCCGACGGGGATTGCCACGTCTGACTCGTCATCAGCATGGTGTACGTCGTGTAGCCCGACCCCGATGTGGCCACGGGGGTGCTGAAGGCGTAGCTTGCGTCGGGCGCCGCGATATAGTCGTCCAATGCCGTGCCGCGGGCCGAAGCGGCCAGGACCGGGACCATCAGTCCCGCCAGAACCGCGCGCAGTCCCCGGTTCCACCCCGGATCGGCCAGTGGATGCCTCGTCGTCAAGCTGCTGAACATGGCGCGTCCTCCGGAAATGGGTTGATTCGCGACGTCCCAGGCAACCGAGCGAGGAACATGAAGCAACCCCGAGCTTAACGCGGGGTCTCCGCGTTGTCAACTTTTCCGGGACGTCATATCGAGACATCGCCCGCTCGATGGCGGACGAGCGACCGTAGGGCGTTGTCCATCACGACGGCCTACGCAGCAGGGAACGGGCTTTGGCCTGGAACACGGCGATCACGTCGATGGCGTGCAGATAACCGGCGTACTCTTCCCGCTCGGGATCCGTCAATCCCCCTTCGTTGGCCCGGTCGGCCAGGTAGTCGATACGTTCCTGCATCGCGGCGTCCGCCCGGAGATCGGCGACCTTAGCCGCGACATCCGCCGTGAGACAACCGGTTAGCGGTTCCAGCAAACGGTCGAGATGGATGGCGGTAGTGCTCATATCTGGCTCCCAGAAGCAATCCCAGTATTATCCATTATACTCCCCGCCACGGGGTTTGCCCAGGGGGACAGGGCAGACTGAGGGCACGACCCGGCCTACGGCTTTTCCTCCTTCTTCTCCGTCCCTTCTCCTTTCGCGTCGCCGCCCGGCGGCTGCTTGAGTTGATCGAGGCTTGGGCGGATCAGCCAGTCGCCGCCGGTGAAGCTGCCGGCGCGCTTCTCCGGCAGGCCCACCAGCGACTCGCCCTCGGCGTCGTGACTGACGTAGACGCCCTTGGTCTGCTTGGCGTTGAAGTCGAGGCAGATGACGAACCGCTTGGGCACCTTGGTCGGCCTGGTTTTGAGCGTGACCCAAACCGCCTCCTCGCGCGTGAACTTCGAGTACGGGAACGTGAAGTCGGCGATCTTGTGGAACTCCTCGTCGCAAAGCGTGACGTGGAAGTCCTCTTTCGGCGGCGCGGGATAACCGTATCGGGAACCATGGATGCGGACCGACGTCAGGTACCACGTGCCCTCCGGCGCGTCGAACGCCGACGCATGGCCCGTCGGAAAGCTCTTCTTGCCCGCGGGCTTGCCGTCGTCGTTGGCCAGTTCCTTGGGCTCGCCGGCGAGTCTGTCGACGGTGACGGTCTTGGGTGTGCCGCCGTCGGACTTCGCTTCCAGCTCATCGAGATACTTCCGATCCGCCTCGGAAAGCTTGTCGACCGGCAGCGTGATCACGTTGCCGTTCTCCTTCTTCAGACGGACCTTGCCGTCGCGGACGTCGACCAGTTCGGCCTCGATCGTGTGCTTGCCGGTCGAATCGGTCCACGTTCTCGCCGGGGCCTCCGCCGCAAAGACGATCCACGCCACCACGGCGGCGCCGAGCAATCGAAAGGTCATGGGCAGTGTCTCCTAATGCGGGGTGCGTCTGGACGCACCGTGAATTGAATTGGTGGTGCTTTCTTGGTGGTGCGTCGCGACGCACCCTGCTCGCCGGGTCGCGACCCGGGCCTACTCGGAAAACTGATCGGCGAAGGGGCTTTCGTCCGTCGTGATCTTGGGCTCGGGCACGAGGCACGCGCGGACCATCCAGTCGCCGTCCGGGACTTTCTCATATCCCTCGTCCGGCAGACCGTAGTACGAATGCGACTCCTTCACGTCCCCGTCCTTCAAGTTCTTGTCGAGCCCGAGGTAGATGCCCTTGGTCTGGTGCGGGTTGAACGACACGGCGACGAAGAATTGTTTGGGCACCTCGGTCGGCGGCATCGGCAGCGTGTACCAGTGCATCTCGCCGGTGCGACGGATCATGGCGTAAGGATAGCCGAACTCCTTGATCACCTTCATGTCGCCGTCCAGGAGATAGACGCGAACATCCTCCTTGGGCGGCTCGGGCTCGCCGTAGCGGCTGCCGAAGATTTGCACGGCGCAGACGTACTTGGCGCCCTCGGGCCGCTCGAAGCGGACGGCGTGGCCCGAACCGCCCAGGCTCCGCTTGTCCGCGGACTGCTCGCCGACGTGGCTGAGCATGACGGAGCCCCGGGGAATGGCGACCGGTTCACCCGGCTTCGCCCAAGGCGACGAGGGCGTTTCGGCCGCATCGGGCGTCGGCTCGAGTTCGAGGATGATCCGGGTGATCCGGCCGCCGCGGATTTCCACCTCTTGCTGCTTGGGGTAGTGGCCGTCGAGTTCCACCTTGACGGTCATCTTCCGCACGCCCGGCGGAACCTTGAAAAGCCGGTCGGACGTACCGCTGGGCTTGCCGTCGATCTCGATCGCGGCGCCGGTCGGCACGGTTCGCACGTACAACCGGGTCGAAGCGGTCGGCGAGGTCTTGACGGCCTGGCCGCCGTCGGCCGAGGCGGGCGCGGCATCCTCGGCGGCCGCCGTCCGCCCCGCGATCAACACAAGACCCAACAACATCAACACCGCCACCGAAGGGCTTAACCATCGCATCGCCGAAGGCTCCTGATAAGAGGGACGGCTCCTAACCCAGGGTATCGCAATCGCCGCGCGGATTCAACGACGCGGCGGGCGTCTACCATGTATTACCCTCCGGCCGGCGGATCTGTGAGGCTTTCTTGAACCGTCGCGCCGGATTCACTAGAATACGGCTGTTTCCGGGCTTCGTGTGTTGGCAGGGGACTGTCCCGATTTTCGCGGCGCGACGGATGTTGCACCATCGACAGGCGCTACCGCCGCGAAAATGGGACTGTCCCCCTCGCGCCGCTAGGGATCGAACGATGGACAGCTCGACGCACGCCACGCTCTTGGAACGGCTGCGGGACGCCGAGGACCCGCTGGCCTGGGACGAGTTCCGCGAGCGTTACGCTCGGCTGATCCACGGGTACGCCCGGCGGCGCGGCTGCGGGGAGCATACGGCCGAGGAGATCGTCCAGGAGGTGATGCTGGCCGTGTTCGAGAAGCGGGACGTGTACCGGTACGATCCGGCGCGGGGCCGTTTTCGCGACTGGCTGGGCGCCATCGCCCGAAACCAGGTCGCCCGGCGACGGCGACAGCCGGCAGAGCGGATCCGCGCGCCCGGCGGCGAGGGACCGGAGCGGTTTCTGGAACCGGAATCGTCCGAGCCCGGGCCGGACGCCCTCTGGGAGGAAACGTTCGAAGAATCGTTGCTGCTGGTTCTACTCGCGATGGCCCGGCAGACGACGTCGCCTCGGACGTATCAGGCGTTCGAGTTGTTTTCATTGCACGGTCTGTCGGGCGCGGAGGTGGCGCGGCTGACGGGACTGAGCCGCAACGCCGTCTACCAGGCACGCAAAGAGGTGGTCAAACGCCTGAAAGAACTCGGCGCGGCGTATCGTGACGATGGCCGGCTGGACGCGCGGGTGAAGCGGGCGCTGGCAAGCGTGTCCCGAGAGACGAAGGGCGGCGATCGGGTGGCACGTCCCTGAGCCTCGGGCGAAGGGCGTGGCCGAATCGCCTAGGACGCTCGCCACGCCCTTGCAGGGCGTGCCACCCGAGCCGGTTATACGATAGGAGTCCGGCATTTGAACACGTCTCATGCCATCACACCGGCAGACAACGCTCCGCCACAAGTTCCGGACCACGACCTGAGTCGCCGGATCGGCAGCGGCGGGTTCGGCGAGGTTTGGCTGGCCACGAATCGGACCACCGGACAACTCCGCGCCGTGAAGCTGATCCCGCTGAGCCGTCGCGGAGAGACCGACCCGGCCGGCCGCGAAATCGTCTCGATCACGCGACTGGAGGAGAGCGTCCGCGGGCACCATCCCAATTTGCTTCGGATCCATCACGTCGGGCAGACCGAAGCGTTTCT
>JAPLNP010000045.1 GCA_026401055.1 Planctomycetia bacterium | reverse complement strand
GGCGACATCGGCCGCGAGAAGATCCCCCGCTGGCTCCAGCAGTACGTCGGCGGCGAGCTTGACATCCGCATAACCCAAGGCCACGACTTCCCCGACGACTTGGCCGACTACCAGCTCGTGGTCCACTGCGGCGCGTGCATGTGGAACCGCCGCGAGATGCTCAGCCGGATGCTCCGCTGCCGCCAAGCCGGCGTGCCCATCGCCAACTACGGCACGACCATCGCCTACACGCTGGGCATCTTCGAGCGAGCCCTGGCCCCGTTCCCCGAGGCGATGGAGGTTTATCGGACAGGGAGGCCGGGCATCAAAGAAAGTGGGCTGTAATCCTCTTGAGGAACGCTGATTCGCACTGATCGACACCAATGAGAGCGATCAGTGAAGATTAGCGAGAATTAGCGTTCCCATGTCATTAAGCGGGCTTCGATTCCATCTTCTGCTCCGTGTTCCTCCGTGTTCTTCGTGGTGAATTTCACGTCGCCGTGTTGAACCAATCAACGATGCCATCTCCCCGTGAATTCGACATCCTGGTCGTCGGCGCCGGACATGCCGGCGTCGAGGCGGCGCTGGCCGCGGCCCGGCTGGGCGCGGCGACCGCGCTCGTAACCAGCCGGCTCGACACCATCGCCCGGATGAGCTGCAACCCGGCGATCGGCGGCGTCGCCAAGGGCCAGATCGTCCGGGAAATCGACGCTCTGGGCGGGGCCATGGGTCGGGCCATCGACCGGACCGGCATCCAGTTCCGGATGCTCAACCGGCGGAAAGGGCCCGCCATGCACGGACCCCGAGCACAAGCCGACAAGCTCGCCTACCACGAGGAAGTCCGCCGCATCTGCCAGGAGCAGCCCGGCCTGACACTCCGCGAGGAAACCGTCGAGGACCTGCTCATCGAACCCGCCACGCCCGGCGGGCGTCCCCACGTTACCGGCGTCCGCACCGCCGACGGCGTCGTGTACCGCGCCCGGGCGATCGTGTTGGCCACCGGCACGTTCATGCAAGGCGTCCTGCACTACGGCCCGACGCAAACGCCCGGCGGAAGGGTCGGCGAAGCAGCCACTGCGGGCGTGAGCGATGCCCTGCGACGCCTCGGGCTTCGCACCGCGCGTTTCAAGACGGGCACGCCCCCGCGACTCGACGGCCGGACGATCGACTACGCCAAGACCCAACTCCACCCCGGCGACGACGTGCCCGAGCCGTTCTCGTTCCTCACCGACCGGCTCGATTGCGAGCAGATTCCCTGCTACATCACCTACACCAACGCGGCCGTCCACGAGCTGATCCTGGCCAACCTCGACCGGGCGCCGATGTACTCGGGCCAGATCCAATCGACCGGGCCGCGATACTGCCCCTCGATCGAAACCAAAGTCGTCCGCTTCGCCGACAAGGACCGGCATCAGTTGTTTATCGAGCCCGAGGGACGCGCGACGCACGAGGTCTATCTCAACGGCCTCTCGACCAGCCTGCCGCCGGACGTGCAGGACGCGATGGTGCGGCTCATCCCGGGCTTGGAGCGTGCCGCGATCCTCCGCTACGGCTACGCAATCGAATACGACTTCGTCCCGCCCGAGCAACTCAAGCCGTCGCTGGAGACGAAGCCCGTCGCCGGGCTGTACCTCGCCGGACAGATCAACGGTACGACCGGCTACGAAGAGGCCGCCGGCCAGGGCCTCTTGGCCGGCACGAACGCCGCCTTGGCTCTGCGCGGCGACGAGCCGTTGGTCTTGGGCCGCGACGAAGCCTATCTCGGCGTCATGGTCGACGACCTCGTGACCCGGGGCGTCGACGAGCCCTATCGGATGTTTACCAGCCGGGCGGAATACCGTCTGCGGCTGCGGCAAGACAACGCCGACCGGCGGCTCACGCCGATCGGCGACCGGCTGGGCCTGGTCGAGCCGGTGCGCCGCGAAAAGCTCCAGCGCAAAGAGCGGCAGATTGCCGAGACGATGGCGCTGCTGGAGCGAACACACGCGGGCCAGGCTTCGCTCGCCAAGCTGCTTCGCCGTCCCGAGACGCCCTGGTCGGATCTCGTCGGCCGTCTGCCCGAGCTTGCCGCGGTTCCCGAGGAGGTCGCCCGGCAGGTGACCTACGACGTCAAATACGCCGGCTATCTTGCCCGGCAGGACATCGACATTGCCCGGCAGCATCGCTTGGCCGACCGCCGCATACCCGACGGCTTCGATTTCACCGGGCTCGCGCACATGCGGATGGAAGCCCGAGAGAAGCTAGCCCGCATCCGCCCGACAAACCTCGCCCAAGCCTCCCGGATCAGCGGCATCACCCCGGCGGACGTGGCGGTGCTGATGGTGCATCTGGCCCGGTCGGAGACGGCTTGACGTTGATTGCTTCCTTCAGTCGAGCAGATTTCGCTGCTCTGGCGAGCCTGCCGACTTCGTTTTCCGTTTTGCCTCGCCGAGCACCGCGAGTGCATCTGACGCACGTAACTCCTCCGCGGTGATCGTCGGCCCGGAAGAAATGCGCCCGAGAAGGTCGCCCTGCGACGGTTCAAGAGCAACGAGCCGACGAATGACGTTGAGCACGTTAATCAGTTCGGTCGTGTATTCCGCGAGCCAGTGGTCGGGCTGAATATCCCCCAGTTTCGACGGTGGTCGGCGGTCGCCGATAATCGGCCGCTCGCGGTTTGCCTTCCGGTAGCTAAACCACTGTCGCAGCACCTGCTTTCCGGAAACCTCGTAGTTCCAGACTTCCGGCGGCACCCCTTCCACGTACCCCCGCCCGAGCAACAGCCGGTGCCTCGTGGCGTCGTACTCGATGGTGTCGGGCATTTCGGCCCGCTCTTGGGAGATCTCGCCCGCGGCGGGAATTCGGGGCGAGTTCTCCTTCGTGAGGCGGGGCGGTTTTGGCGGCCGACCATGCTTGGCGTCGGCGAAACGCTCCCCGAACGTGTGGAGCCAAATGACGGTGCGTCCGAGTTCGGCAGCCTCGGTGAAGAGCTTGCCATCGGCCGTGAGCGGGATCCGCAGACCCGGCTTCACCAGATCCGCTTGGAAGCGAGACGCGAACGCGGGGTGTGCCGCGATCACGGCGACATAGGCGACCAAGTCCTCCGCGCTGACGGACCTCCGGTACTTCGCGCTGAGAAAGCCGAGCAGGTTTGGGGGAAGATTGGCTTCGCTCGCTTTGCGATCGCGCCAAAGAGGGAACACGCGTCCGCCACGCCCGCTGTAATGGTGGAGGTCGGGGATTAACGACGTGAAAGTCAGCGCGGGGCCCGCCGACGGCGATCGATCGGAAGGCGCGGTTAAGTAGACTTGGCGCTCCGAGTAGATATCCCAAAGCTCAGGGTTGGGCTGATTGATCAATCGGTTGTCGGGGACGATCCACTGCCGGTCGAACGAGCGAAATCCATAACGCACGGGTGGGACACACGCGCCCCGATCTTCCGCAACGGGCGTGGGCCGCGGTTCGTACCCGGCCAATCCTCTTGTCACTACGCGCTTGCTGTGCTTGTCACCCAGTTGCCCCTTCCGCAGATGTGGATGGAACAGGTCCTCCTTTTGATCGCTCCGGGCGTGGATGAGCGTCTGCCACCGCCGCTCGAGCGACTCTGCGTCGGGGGCGATGACCCAGGTGCGGCCCGGCATCACGCCCGCGGCGCTTAGCCGGTCACAACTGGTGCGCTTCCAGAAAGCGGCATTTCTCCAGCAGCGCATTGTACTTGGCCACCGTTTCCGGGCCGCTGAGTTGCGGGTTGAGCACCAGAGCGGACTTCAGCAGCCGGCGGGCCTCGGCCAGTTGGTGCTTGTCATCCGACTTGGCGGCCTGGGCAACCAGGCAATAGGCCGCATTGTAGACGATTTCGTAATACTCCGGCGGCTTTTGCGGCAAGGGCATGATCGCGACACGAAGCTGCGTCCACACGGCCAGAGCCTCGTCGTAGCGCTTCGGGTCGCTCTGGGCCCACGCCTGCAAGACGAGTCCTTTCTGGAGCAGAGCGTCGAAGGAGCGAGGGTTCTCCTTGATCACACGGTCCGCTTCGCGGAGGGCTTCCGCGTATTGCTTCTTGGCTCGCAGGACGTCAATCAACATAGTTCGCGCGCGGGCCACGGCGTAGGCGTTCGCTTGACTGAGCGCCGGGTTCTCGTTGGCCTTGCTCACAATGTCCTGATAGTAACCTTGCGCCTCCGCCGTCTTTCCCAAGTCGAGGCAGACGTCGGCAAGGATCACCTGTCCCGAAATCGCGTGATTGCGGCGCGCGGCGAGCCGTGTGACCAGCGCGGTCGTCAACTGTTTCAAGCTTGCGGCTTTGGCGGATGTTTCTGTCGGGGAAACCGAAGCCATCGCGGCCTGCTTCCATTCCGACGCGACCCTTCCAAGAAATTCCGCCAGCACCGCGTTGACTTGCGGTGAATCTTCGCCTATCTCGCCCAATCGCAAAGCCGCCTTGCCCGCGCTCTCGACGTCGTTGGCGGCCAGATGCGTCTTCAGCACAACTCCCAGCGCGCGCGAGGCCAGGTCGGTCGACAGGTTTTCGGCCTTGTTCGTCAGGGGATTGAGCAACAGGAGTGCTTGATCCTTCTTGCCCTCCTCGAGATACACCTCGGCAAGGAAGATCCTCATGCGAACGTTCGCTTGACTCCCGGCGGCGGCCGCGGAAGAGGCGGACGTCGGCGCCGTCGCGGCCGTGAGAATCGCGATCGTCTGAAGTCGTTCAGCCGAAAGCACGTCCGCCCTGCGCTTTTCGGCGGGCTTCCTCTTCTCGTCCAAATAACGCTGCCAATGAGCCTGGGCGGCAAGGTAGCGGGCATTCCCATAGCACAGGGCCGTGGGCGGAATGGCCTCAAACACCTTGGCCGCGCCCTCGTAATCGCTCTGCGTCAAGGCGGCCGTGCCCAGGATGAGACGCGCCTCATCGGCCTCCGGCCGGTCGGGCCATTGCCGGGCCACGAACTCAACCAACCGGGTCAGACGCTCCCGTGCCGCCGTCTTGTCCGCCGCGGTTGCCGACAGTGCCGACGCCGCCCTCATCGCAAGCGCCGCCGCAGTCGGCGCGATGGCGCGGTCGGGATGACTCCGTGCCAGAGTCTCCGCGACTTCCAGCGCGGCGTCGGCATGGCCACCGTTGTAGTGCGCTCGCGCCAAGCGATACCGCGCGGTCAACACGGAGTCGGCATCCGGCGTCTCCTTCCCAAGTTCCACGGCTCGTGCATAGGCCGAGACTGCCTCATCCCAAAGACCGCATCCCGCCGAGGCATCGCCAACCGCCACGGCATCGTTGAAGTTATCCAATCCGATCGTGCCGGCCTCTCCGCCATGACGCCGACGAAGCAGAATGGCCTCGCGCTGATGCGCGCTGGGAACCGTGGCGATGTCGGCAAGGATCGTGATCGCCTCCTGCATTGCCTCCTGCATCACCTTCTTGTCTCTGGTCTTGGTCGCGATGAGAATCAACGCCTTGGCCTGTTCCAGGTGGACTCCCTGGTAGCCGTCGGTTGGTCGGGCAGACGCGTTTGCCACGGTCCATTGCGCGGCCTCGGCGGCGACGTCTTTTAGAAGGTCTTGCCGTGCCAGGATTAGCAGCCGGCGGTATTCGGTCTCCGCGTAGAGGCTCTCCAGCAGGGGTTCTGGTCGGGGGCCGCCTTCGTCGGGCGCGCTGGCCAGGACCTCGTCATACGCGTCCAGCGCCGTCTCGCCGTCTCCCAATTCCTCCATCGCCCGGCCATACCAGAAATGGGCATACAGTCCCGACCGGCGAGTGCGATTCCGCTGGAAAATCGCATCGAACGCCTGAGCCGCGTTTGTCAATGCCTTTTGGCGATTCGGGTCCTCGCCCGCCGGATACGTCCGAGCGATGTTGTACTCGGCCAAAGCCGACTCGAAACGGCAATCCAGGGCCGCTTCCTCGGTCTCTCTTCGCTCTTTGGCGACCGCCGACTCCCGCGCTGCCGGCGCCGCGGAAGCCCCCGAGGTTTCCGAGGGCACGGCCAACGGCGCCGGCTCGCCGGGGACCTTCTCCAACCACGGATTGTAGATCGCCAGTGCTCTGTCGTAGCAGGAACGGCATCGTTCGAATGCGGCGCGCGCGTTGCGCCCCGCAGCCTCGGGCCAGTCCTCGCGGTTCGTTCCACCCAGAGCCTCCAACGCCGTGCCGCCGCGCTCAAATTCGATGTGTCCGCAGCTCTTCAGCGCCCGGGCCGCGGCAAGACCTTTGGAGTCCCGCTTCAAGAACTCCTCCAATAGCGACTCGGCCTCCGAGAACTTGCGATGGGCCTCCGCCGGCTCCTTCGCCTCCCGGGCGGCCACGCACAGGCTGGCGGCCATTTCGACGTCGAAGGACGCCTTCAAATCGTCGTTCAACTTGCCGCCGTCGCGCAACGACGTGAGATAATAGACGGCGACTTCGCCGTAGCCACGGTCTTGAAGGGCGTGAAGAAAGGCAAGCTGATTCTCCGCCCCGCAAACCGGCCGCGCTGCCGCAATCGCCAACAGCACGCCGATCGCGGCCCAGCAAGGATGCCTGAATTGGAGGGGAAGGTGACGGCTCGGAAGCAACATGACTACCACCGTTCTGACGCGTCGTCGGGCGGGGACTCCTGAATGTCGCGCAGCCAGTCTTTGTAGCCGTCTTCACCGACGAATGTCGTCGGATGAAGGGCGGCCGCGCGCGCCACGCGCCGGCGATAGATCCACGCGCCGACGCCGACCAACAGCACCAGCCCGCCCCCAAGCAGGGTCCACCAGAACAGACCGCGCTGGTCGGCCGCCGAGCTGCCGCCGGCGCGGCTCGCCTGCCAGCGCACTCGCCCGATCAGTAGCGGCGCGGCGCGAGGCTTGTCCGACGCCTCGTATGCCATCGTCTTCAGAAAATAGCCAACGAAGGTGACGTTTTCTCGGATGTCGGGGCCCAGGGGCATCTGGGGTGGACGCTCGCTAAACACAACCAGATACGGCAGCGACTTCGACTCGTCGGTCCAGCCCCAGGCTTCGTAGACCGTCTTGACGTCAGCGGAGTTCTCCGGCGCCGCGTGGGAGAGCGCCCTTTGCAGATGAAGCCGCAACTCGATCAAGGCACCTCGATACTTCTCCGGCTGCTCCCACAGTTGGGTATACAGAACGTCGCGCTTTGCCCTGCGCTGCATCTGGCCGAACGACTGGTTGTTGCTCCATTTCATCAGTCGCCAGTAGGCCGGCATCTCCTCGGGGGCAAGCGGCTGGCGATCGGAGATGGCCTCGAATTGCTCCCGCGCCGCGTCGGCCTCTTCGGGATCCTCGTCGGTCGGCCCGACGGAGGACGCCGCGGACGTGCCGGCCGGAACGCTCTGGGCCGGTTCCTGCGAGCCGGCCGCAACGCGGTTCTCGTCCTGCCGAAAAGATTGCCGGTCCTCCGCCGGCCATTGCGACGTTCCAGCGTCACGGGCGCGAAAGATGATCATCCCCAACACGACCAGCAGGAAGATCATCGTCAGCCAATGGGTGAGTTCTCTCCCGCGAAACAATGCCGGCGATAGGTCACGACGGGGATGTTCCATGATAGGCCCGCTATTGCTTGTTGGGACCGGCGGCCAAAGGCAGTTCGACAAAACTCAGTTTCGATAGCTTCTTGCCGTTGCGCAACGTCTGGCGGGAGCACACCTCCATCACCTTCATGAGATCCTCGTAGCGCAGCGTGGCGCCGACTTGGACGATCACCTGGTCGAAGGACACGTCCTTGTCGGCGAACACCACCTTCAAA
>JAPLNP010000549.1:22737-28566 GCA_026401055.1 Planctomycetia bacterium | reverse complement strand
CTTCCGACGCGGTGATTCATGTGGGGTGGGTCGAGGCCGCCGGACCGTTGACGGGCCTGGCAAACCGCCTGCTCGTCGGCCTACCGTTGGTCGCACGAATCGCGCTGGACCGGCGGCGGAGGCCCGCCAGACGTGCCGTTTGCTCGACCCACCCATGACAGACCGTCGAACAGCCCCGGTCAGAAACCGATCGACAGTCCCCAACCGTGGCCCTGGTACGTGAAGCCGGCGCGGGGCGCCGCATAGTAGACCGGCGGCGGCGGGGGATACACGGGCTGCGGCACGACGATCACCGGACGCGGAGGATACGGCACGACGACCACCGGCGGTCTGTGCATGCCTGGCCCGCGATGCCAACCGGCCCGATGGGACTCATAGTAGGGCCCCGGATGGTGACCGACTGCCCCAACGGCCAGCGCCGTGGCCGCGCCGTGGGACAGGGTGGCCGCATGAGCCGTGCTGGTGGCCATCAGGGACAACGCCGCAACCGCGGCCAGGACCAAGGTGAATCGTCTCATCACTTTCTCCTTCGCAGAACCGGGGGCTGGGACGGGCCGTGTCCGGCCCGGTGTCGACCTCCGTTGGCCGACATCTCCCCCTAACGCAGTTCCCGTACCACGATTCACAGAAGCGGTCGTAAAGTGTTTCACTGACAATGTTTACGCCTCTGTCGCTTCTCTTCTGCCACACCACCAATCAGGCAAAGCGTCATCACTATGACAGCAATACGGAAGTCATTGCTACTTCAGTTGAATCCTCGCGCCACAATCGGATGTCACGCGGTACCGTTGAAAGGACGTTCCCGAAGGGATAGCATGGAGTGACGGCGTGATTCACCCATTGCCGGGCAGGCGGCTTCGCATTTCGGAGGGAGTCGAGACCATGCAGAGACGACAACGTTTCCCGTGGCCGTGCGCCCTCGCCGTCGCGGTCCTGGCCGGCTGCGAGAACAGCCCGTTCGGCCAGCCGGAGCCGGTGCCCTCGCGGCCCCAAGCGGCACCGGCCCAAGCCGCAAGCCAAGCCGCGCAACCGGCGCCGGAAGCGACCGCCGGGGGGCGGACGGCGGAAACGATGGCCGGACCCGCGGCTCAGCCGCCCGGAACCACGATGTCACCTTCTTCCGGGCTGACGTCATCGCCGCCGCCAACCGCAGCGCCGGGGGAAGACCCGCTGTCGCTCGTTCGGCTTTCCGCCGGGGTGGCCTTGGCCCAGACGGGTCCCACGGGCGTTCTGATGAGCTTCAGCGTCGACTACGCATTCACCCGGGCAGGGCCGGACCCGGCGTCGCGATACGCTTGGGTGATCCGACGGACGAACGGTTCGCCAATCATGCAGCCCGTCGAACTCAAAGCCGAGGGCACGCTGCAAGCGTTCGTGCCGGGCTGGCGTCCGGAGGAAGGCCCGTTTGAGTCGTTTCTCCTCGAAATCCGCGCGGACGGCTCGCAGCGTCCGGTTTCCACGGTTGTTGCGTTGCGGTGAGTGGCGTACTCGCCCGTGATCTTCGCACGTGCGCCACTTGCTTGCTTTCGCCGGCAAGTCGTCCATTGTCTCATCGGACCGTGGGCCGCCGAACGTTCCATCGTCGACATGTGCAAGCAGTGCCGCCGCGGGATCAACCATGTTGGCGCCGCGGCACTGCTTGCATCCGGTGACAATCCAGCGCTCACCGGCATTCTCGCCGCGTTGAAAATGGATGCCGCGCCGGTCGAAGCAAGAGTGGCACACATTCCGAAAAACGACCAGTTCCCGTCAGTCACCAATCGCGATTTTGGCCATTCGGGCCGCGCCGGCGGCCGGGTCCGCCTCCGTCGCAAGGATCGGACGCCCCAGTTTCTCGGACAGGATGCTCACCCAAACCTCGCTGCGACTGCCGCCGCCGGCCGCCAGGACCTTTGTCTTGGTCAAGTCGACGTCCAAGGCGGCAATCATCCGTGCCATGCATCCGGCAAGGCATTCGACCACCGCTCGGGCAAACTCGGCGGGACGATGCTCAAAGCCGATGTTCCGCCATGCCCCGTGGCCCGAGGGCAACTCGGCCTCGAAGGCGAGTCCCCCGCAGCCCGGCTCCGCGCGGCCGGCGGCGGCAAAGAACGCCTCGTCCGTCTCGCAGCCGGCCAACACCGTCTTCGCCCAGTTGATGATGCTCCCGCCGCAACTGTCGGCGGCCATGCGATAGTACAATCCGCCCGGGTAGGGACCCCGAATCACCGCCGGATCCGCCGGGGCCAGCACCGCGTGGCAGGCATACGCCACCTGCGCCGTCCCCAGCGTAATCAGTAGCCCGCCTTGTTCGTCGAGCCGGGCGCCGAACGCGCCGGCCGTCTGGTCATTGCCGGCCAGCACCACCGGAACGCCCGGAGGCAAGCCGAGATCCGCCGCGTGAGCGTCGGTCTTCGCCGCGATGACGCCGATCGGCACCAGCGTGGGCAACTGCCCGGGCTGCAAGCCGCACACCGCCAGCGCGGCCGGCCACCAGTCCTCCAGCACGAGCGAGTACAAGCCGCTCATCGCCGCCAGGTTGCGGTCGATCACGGCGGCGCCCGTCAGACGCCGGACCAGCAGCGCCGGCAGCTTGAGCACCTGGTCGGCCGGCTCGATCAGTCCGGGCCGGGTCCGCTGAAGATGGCGAATCTGACAGACTTGCAGCGCGTCGAGCGGCTGGCCGAAGCTGGCGTGGCGCGCGAAATCCGCGAACGCCGGGTCACCGGTCAGTTCTTTGAGCGTCTCGCCGGCCCGGGTGTCTTGCCAGGAGATCAGCGGGATTCTGGGCTCACCCCGGCTATCGACGACGGTGAACGTTTGGGCCTGGCTCGTGATGGCCAGCGCCCGGATCGCCTCGACCGGCACGCCGGCACGGTCGATCGCCCCGCGGAGAACTTGTTGCACCGCGGCGATGACGGCGTCGGCATCCAACTCGACGCGCCCGCCGGGAGCGAATCGGTACTCCAGCGGACACGAGGCCGCCGCCCGCTGTCGCAGCGCCGGATCGAAAACGGCGGCCTTCAACGCCGTGCTTCCCAAGTCCAATGCGAGAATCATGGCATACGTGTCCTACGGGTGGCACGCCCTGAAAGGGCGTGGTTCGTCGGCGCCGCCACGCCCTTTCAGGGCGTGCCACCCGACCACTATACGGTTTCCGTGGTTCCTTCTGCGTGGCTCCGCAGCGCGGCGGTGAAAAGGCGGTGGGAGTAGGCCACCTCCTCGGGCGTCACGCAGCCGGCGAAGCGACTCTTGGGCTTGCCCTCGGTCAACTCATACAGGAACGCGGCCCAGAGTTGCTGCACGGCGTCGGTGAAGCCGAACTCGAAGATTCCGCCGGTGATTCCGGGGAACGCCGGCTGCCAGCCCATGTCGATCCGCTGCCATGCCTGTTCGCCGCCGGAATACTCCAGCAGGTCGAGCCGCCGCGGATTCGTGGCCGACCAGCGCCCGGCGCCCCGGGTGCCCTTGACCTCGAAGTACCACGTGTCGGTGTCGCCCGGCGAAACGCGCTGCATCCGTAGCGTCATCGGAAACGGCTCGCCGGTGGCCGGATCGACCGCGTCGCACAAGAGCGTGGCGTTGTCCCAGGTGTTGCAGGGGACGAGGTTCCCCTGTTTGTCGGGCCGGTGTTTCATGATGTTCGAGAGGACGGCTCGGACGGTCCGCGGCCACCAGCCGGCGCGAAACGGCACGTGGCAGGGGTGCATCCCCAGGTCGCCCATGCAGCCGTACTCGCCGTTGATCTCGACCATTCGCTTCCAATTGATCGGCTTGTCGGGGTCGAGGTCCGAGGCGTGTAGGAAGCCGGCGTTGACCTCGATGATCTGTCCGAACGCCCGGTCCTCGATCATCCGGCCGAGCCGCTGCATGGGCGGGAAAAACGGGAAGTGGGACGTGCAGCGGACGAAGACGCCGGGGTGCTCGGCGACGCACCGCATGATGGCGTCGTTGGCCGGCTTGTCGATCCCGAAGGGCTTCTCGCCCATCAGGTGTTTGCCCGCGGCGATGATATCCGTGTACAATCGCTCGTGCAGGTTGTGCGGAACCGCGCAGTAGACGGCGTCGACCGTTTCCAGGGCGAGCAGTTCGCGGTAATCGGTCGTGGCCAGCGCGATCGTCGGGAAGTTCGCCTCGAACCATCGCAGCAGATCAGAGTTGACATCGCACACCGCGACGATTTCGGGCCGGACGTTCATCCCGGTCAGATGGCACCACCGCGCGGCCGCGCTGCCGAACTCGCGTCCCATCAGCCCCAACCCAATGACGCCGAATCGCACCGTCTTCATGGTTCGCCGGGACTCCGCGCGCCCACGATCTGCTCGAGGATGTCCAGCCCGACCTTCCCGCTCCAGGCGTCGATCAGCCGCCGGAACACCGGCCCGGGCTTGCCGTCGCCGATCGGCAGGGCGTTGATCCGCGTGACCGGCATGGCGCAATAGGGCGTCGTGACGCTCAGGGCCTCGTCGGCGTTGATCACGTTGAACACCTGGAAGTCGCGTTCGACGAACGGGATGCCCAGTTCGCCGGCCAACTCGATCACCGCTTGGCGCGAGATGCCCGGCAGGATGTTCGTCAGCGTCGGCGAGACGAGCGTTCCGCCTTCGACGATGAGGAAATTCGAGCCGCTTGTTTCGGTGACGTTCCCCTGCAAATCGAGCAAGAGCGGCATGGCGTCCGCGTCGACCAGGTGGGCCTCCTGTTCGGCCAGGTAGTAGTGCATCCGGCTGCGGTACTTCATCTTGGGGTCGAAGCACTGCGGCGGCACGTGCCGGGTCGACGGCGTCACGACGTGCGCTCCGTCGCGCATCTTCCCGGCCCAAAGGTGAAACGGCATCGGGAACGTGTGGACGCACACGGTCGGCTCCTGCCGGACGCTGTCACCGGCGCTGCCCGCGTAAATCCGGTTTTCACCGGCCGTGACGAAGATCACCAGCCCGAGTTCCTCCTCCGGCCCGATCAACTTGGCGTTGCGGCGAGTGACCTCTTCGGCGGCCCGGCCGAGTTCCTCCATCGACATGCCGATGTCGAATCGCACGTAGCGGAGCGATCGGGCCAGCCGGGCGAGATGGTCGTCGAGCCGGTACAACTGCCGGCGAAACGTCCGGACCATCTCGGTCACCGTCGCCCCCAGCACCACCCCGAGATCATAAATGTTCACGTGGGCGTCCGGCGCGGGCACCATTTGGCCGTTGAGAAAGACGGTTGGTTCAGTCATTGTTCATTTCCCCTAACATCCTCAGGACTTCCTCGACCATAACCCGGCCCGCCTCCGGGGCAAACAGCGAATTCGTGGCCTCGTAGCCTCCGGCGGCGACTGCCTCGGGCGTGACGATGTAGCCCTGCAACTCGCCGTTGACCAGGCTGGCCACGAAAGTCGGCACGGGCGACTCTCGCTTGATACGTAGAGCATACTCGGCGAAAACCTCGCCGGGAAGCCCCGCCAGATACGCCTCGCCGATCCGGAGCACCTGCAGCTCGACCGGCCGGTAGGATTCGACCAATTTGTCGATCTCCCCCTCCGACTGTGCCCGAGCGAGCGTCACGGCGCCCTCGGCGCCGAAAATCGCGCACTCGGCCGTTCGCACCAGAGGATGCTCGGCTCCTTCCGCCCTGAGACGTTCGTACTCGGCCCGATAGGCGGCCAACTGCTGCTCGGCCTGAGCCACCGGCGGCATCGTTCGCCGCGGGAGGTCCACTTCCCGGATCGCTCCGGAGAGCACCGGTTCGCGGGTGAACCGGTCATCGCCGAGCCGGGCGAGACTCGCGGCGGCAGATTCCCCCAACTTGCGACCGAGACGCTCGGCCTCGTCGAACGTCTGGCCGGTGACGAAATACCGCGGGCTCTGA
>JAPLNP010000549.1:0-22697 GCA_026401055.1 Planctomycetia bacterium | reverse complement strand
GGGCTCTGATCGCCGGCCGGCGCCGTCTGGTAAACGACGGTCAGGTCCTCGCCGAAACGCTCGCGGAGATGCTCCCGGGCGTAGTGCGGGAAGTCGGACGAGATCAGCCGCGAGTCCTCGTGCAAGACGGTTGGGTGCATCCCGTAGTTCAAGAGTACGGCGAGCATGGGTCCCAAGCCCGCCTCGCGGACGGCCAGGATGCCGACCTCCGGATCGGTGACGCCGTCGGCCGCAAGGCGGTTGCCGCCCACGCCCGTCGCGTCGGCGGTGGTCCAGGCCAGTTCGGCCGATCGGGCGTTGGCCACCGCGTCCGTCGCCGCCTCGACCGCCTGATGCTGGAGGAAGTCCAGGTAGTCCGGATCGGGCGGCTGTGTGGTCGCATCGTCGCGCCAGGCGAGGATGCGACTGGTCACCGGGCCGGAGTGCGTGTGCGTCGTGTGCACGAAAACGCAGTCTTCCGGCGTGCCGGTCCGCTCGGAAATCGCCCGGCGGAGCATCCTCGCCCGCGGCGGGTCCAAAAACAGAACGTCCAGCGACACGAGGACAACGGCCGCCGCGTCCGTCTTCAGAGACAGCGCCGAGGCCAGCAGCGGATCGTGGATGCCCTCGGAGATCCGCTCGACGTGCGGATAGCCGAACAGCGCCGTGGGCTCTCGTGGGCTGACGTCGCGGACCGCCGCGCCGGCCTTGAGCGTCATCCGTGGCTTCCTCCCCGGTAGTTGCCGCCGATCGGGATGTCGCGGTTCTCGAAATAGTTGTCGTCGATCACGCAGGGCATGCTCAGTTCCAAAAGCAGCGCCGGCCCGACGCCGGTGAAACGGTGCGCGACGCCGGGCGGCACCGCCAGCAACTCGCCCTCGCCCAGGGCACGCGCTGCGCCGTCGAGCGTCATCTCGACGCGGCCCTTGACGACGAAGAACGTCTCGTGCTTCCGGCGGTGGTGATGCGTCGGGCAGGTCTGGCCGTCGGCTACGAACAGATATTTGCCGCAGTAGCCGGCCTCGATCTCGTTGGCCAGCCAATACTCGATAAGCCCGACCCGGGGAAAATCGTCCAATCCAAAATCGAGCACCAGCGGCTCGACCGGTGGCACGGTTAGTCCCCAAGCGGCCAGTTGGGCGTGCATGGCCGCCAGCGCGGCGTCCGCCTCCGGCCCGGTCAGTGCCAGTTCGAGACCCTTGTCCAGTTCGTTCATGGCGATGTCCCTTTGTGGACGGGAGGGGGACAGTCCCATTTTCGCGGCGAAAACGCCGTCTGGCTAGGCAACGTTCTCCGCGCCGCGAAAATCGGGACAGTCCCCGTGATCGCGCCTACCCCGCGTACCCCAATTCCCGCTCGACCTCGCCGATCGACTCTTCGATGATGTCCATGGCCTTGTGGGCGACTTCGTCGGGCATGATGATCGGGGGGCTCATGCGGAGGATGTGGCCGGCGGGAATCCACGCCAGGCCCTTCGAGAAGGCCCGTCGGTAAATCAGCTTGCCCGCCTCGTCCAGCGGCTCCTTCGTCGCCTTGTCCTTGACCAGTTCGACGCCCATCAGGCATCCTTTCGCCCGGGTGTCGCCGACGATGTTGAACTTCTCGGTCCAGTCGGCCATCCGTCGCAGGAAGAGGACCTCCAGTTCCTGGGCGTGTTCCAGGAGGCCTTCCTCCTCGATCACCTCGATCGAGGCCAGGGCCGCGGCGCAGGCCATCGGGTTGCCGCCGTAGCTGGTCGACGCGCTGATCTGGTCGACCGCCTCGGCATACGGTTCGCGGACGATCATCGCGGTCACCGGAAAACCGTTGCCAAACCCCTTGCCGATCGTGGCCACGTCGGGCAGCGTGTCCCAATGTTCCATCGCGAGCCACCGGCCGGTGCGGCCCATGCCGGTGAGCACCTCGTCGGCCACGAGCAGGATCTTGCGCTCGTCGCAGAACGTCCGGAGCTTGGGGAAGAAATCGTCCGGCGGCATAATGCTCCCCGCCCAGCCCTGGATCGGCTCGAGCACGAACGCCGCGATGCGGCCGGTGGTGCTCTCCTTGATGAACGCGTCGTAGAACTCCAGGTACTTCTCCGTGTCCACCGACCCGTCGGAGCGGGTCCACCACGGGCGGTAGGGGTCGGGGCGCGGGACCATGTAGAAGCCGGGGCTTCTGGCCGGGCCGTTGAAGCGGTTCATCCTCGCCAGACTGACGGCGTGGCCCGACTTGCCGTGAAAATCGCCGAAGCAGCTCAGGAACTCGTGTTTGCCGGTGGCGGCGCGGCAGGTTCGCAGGGCGGCCTCGACGGCCGTCGTGCCGCTGTCGTAGAGTTGCACACCCCGCAAGTCGCCCGGCATCACCTCGACGGTCTTCTCCAACAGCCGCACTTTCACCTCGGTGGTGAAGTCGTGGGCGTTCATCAATTGGCCGGCCGCCTTGGCGATGGCCTCGGAGACCTTGGGGTGGCAGTGGCCGAGGTTGGTGACGTAGATGCCGCTGGAGAAGTCGATGTAGCGGTTGCCGTCGACGTCGGTCATCGTGCAGCCGTCGCCGCTGGCGAAGGCCACGGGGAAAAGCCGCACCTGGCCCGACAGGCCGCGAATGATCTTCGTCGCCCGGGCGTGCAAGGCGTTGCTCTTCGGTCCCGGCAAGCTCGGGCTGACGATGCGGGGCCAGGCGTCGAGGTCGATCTGGTAGTTCGTGGGATTGTATTTGCCAAACACGGTGCCTTTGGCCTGAGACGTCGCACTCACCGCCATGATAGCCGCTCCTGGGTTAGGGAATACTTGCCACCACCACTTCCGCGCCGGTGGACTCGATCAGGGCCCGGTCGGCGTCGGAGATTCCGGCGTCGGTCACCAGGGTGACGCCGTCGGTCAAACGGCCGATCACCGCGAGGCTGTGCTTGCCGAACTTCGAGCTGTCCACGAGGACCAGCGTCCGCTCGGCCTGCCGTTGGGCCGCGCGGGACAGCATCGCCGTGCCGCTGTCGGCGCTATAGAACTCGCCGCGCCGGGCGTCCAAGGCGTCGGCGCCCATGATCGCCACGTCGATGCGGAAGTCGCGGATCCGCGACAGGGCCACCTCGCCGGTCAAATCGGGGCTCCGCTGGCCCAGGGCTCCGCCATAGACCGCCACCTCGACGCCCTTGCGACCGAACAACTCCAGCGCGACCCGCAGATTGTTCGTGAATACGCCAAGCTCCAGATCGCCCGGCAATATCCTCGCCAAATGGACCGCCGTCGTGCCCGTGTCCAGGTAGACCCGGTCCGCCCGGCGCAAGTACCGCACGGCAGCTCGGGCGATCGCGTTCTTCTCAGCCGGCCGCTGCTGATCCTTTTCGGAAAAGGGCAGCTCGTGGACGAACGGCGACTGAAGGACGCACCCCCCATGAACTCTAGTCAGCACCCCCTCGCTCTCCATCGCCGAGAGGTCGCGGCGGATGGTCATCGTGGTGACGTTGAGCGTTTCGGCCAGTTCCTCGACATTCAACCGTCCCCGCTCGGCGAGGAGATTGTGAATGGCCTCTTGACGATCATTTCGCGCCGCCATGACGGGATCGACTCCGTAGGTGGTCGTGTTCAAATCAAACAATATCCATGTTTGGTTCGGTTGTCAAGGGCGCAAGTCGCGAATCTTGGGTCTGGCGGGTGGCTGTAGGAGGCAACTCTGTCGCCGACCGAGCCCTCTGTCGCCCCCCGATCCGCGGTTTGCCGGCGGTCGGTGACGTAGTCACTTCCGACACCGTGAGTTCGCCACCGGCTGGCACACAGCCATTCACGCCGCGTCCTGCTTGTCATACCTTCCAATCGGAAATACAATGCACGGCATCCCACGACTTGACCTGACGGGGGGGTGGTCTTCCCACGGGCAGTCGCGCTGATTGTCTCTCGACCCGTTCCTGGAGGGCCAACCCGTGCCAACCATCGTCCATTTCGAGATACCCGCGGACAACGTCCAACGGGCCAAGGCGTTCTACGAAGGTCTGTTTGGCTGGCCGAGAACCGCCGTGCCGGGCATGGGCTACTTCGCTATCTGCCTCGACACCGAGAACAACGCATTCGGTCTGTGGGAAGAGGACGCCAAGGCGGCTTGACCATGCTCATCGAAGATCGCGGTCTGGTATTTGACGCCACGCGGCAGCCCGAGGGGCAACGGGCCGCGTCGTTCTGCGAGGTGGCCCGGCTGGACGACGGCGCGCTGGTGTGCGTCTTCCAGGTCGGTCCCCGAAAGAACGACGCCACGTCGACGCTCCACTTATGCCGCAGCGACGACGGCGGACGCACCTGGCGGGACCTGCCGTCGCGGCTGGACACGCGATTCGGCGGCGTGCCCGGCTCGCTCGGCGCGGGGGTCGTCGCCCAAGTCGCGCCGGGCCGGCTGCTCCTCGCGGCCACTTGGTTCGATCGCACCGAGCCCGAGCGACCCCTGTTCGACCCCGAAACGCAGGGCATCCTCCACAGCAAGCTTCTGCGGGCGTTTTCCAGCGACGGGGGAGAGTCGTGGACCGCGTGGGACGAGGTGCCGGTGCCGGGGCTGTCGGGCTACTCGCTGACGGGGCCGATGCTCCGCTGGCCGGACGGCACGCTTGGCCTGGCACTGGAGAGCTACAAGGAATTCGACGATCCCCGGCCGGCAACGCACGCCGCCTGGCTGCTGGTTTCGCGCGACGCGGCGGCGAGCTTCCCCGAGCGGCACATGGTGGCCCAGCACCCGGAGCACCGCGTCTACTACTGGGATCAACGCCTTTGCGTCGGGCCTGGGGACTGTCCCGATTTTCGCGGCGCGAACGACGTCGCCCCGCTGACCGACATGGCCGCCGCGAAAATGGGACTGTCCCCCTCGGACCGCCCGACGATGTCACCCAACGGCCTCGTCGGCCTGTTCTGGACGCACGACCTCCAGGAGCAACGGGACCTGAATGTGCATCTGCGGCGAACGGCGCTCGGCGCCGACGGACTGGCCCCCTCGCCCATCCAGCCGACGACGATCCCCGGCCAGATCGCCGCCCCGCTCTGGCTCGCCGACGGCCGGCTCGCGGCCCTGGTCGTTGCTCGGGACAAGCCGGGCACGATCACCTTGTGGCAATCGTTCGACGGCGGCGCGACGTGGCCGGAGGACCATGCCGTGGTGGTCTACACCCACGACGAGCGGGCCAAGCTGTCCCAGGGCCGCGCCCAGATCGACTACAATGCCTACTGGGAGGACATGGCCCGGTGGAGCTTCGGCCACCCGACGCTTTGCCGCCTGGACGGCGACCGGATCCTGGCCGTCCACTACGCCGGTCCGCCGGACGAGATGAGCATCCACTGGTTGCGGATCGATGCCTCACAATGAGCGGGTCGCGACCCGCTCGGGATGGGATCTGGGGCGCCGATTGGCCTTCTTGCCTTTCCTCCTCCGCGCGTCGGCGGCTCTCCGGGAGCGCGGAAAGGGGGAATCACGCGGAGTCGCCGAGGCGCGGAGGGGGTGATCGCAGGACCCGCAGCCCCCATTTGGGATTGCATTTGGACGGAACCGCCTTAAAATTGCTGGATTCGGGCCGCGTCGGGCGGTGTGGCTGGCGCGGACCATTGACGAAACCGTGGGGTGGATCGAGCGCGGCGAGACCCACCATCGAACTGAACCCAAAGGACATCCACGATGGCCAGTCCCTTTACCGTCTTCCGCAAGCACCAGAAAGTGCTCATTGCCGTGGCGGGATTAATGGCGATGATCGCTTTCGTCTTTCTGCCCATGGTCCTTCAATCGATGGGTCATCGCGGCGCCGCGGCCAATCCGGTCGTCGTCTCGACAAAACAGTGCGGCAACCTCAAGGACAGCGATCTGTACCGGATGCGCGGCCGGCGCCAGCGGTTGCTCCGTTTCCTCGAAACCGCCCTGCAGAGCACCGGCGAGGACCGGATGATCGTCGTGGCGAAGTGGAGGCAGCTCCGGCAGATGATCGGCGACACCAGCGAGCGGGAAACGGTGAACCGATGGCTGATGGCTCGGCACGCCCAGCAGATGGGCATGACCGTCGGCGACGAGGTCATCAACGACTTCCTCCAGGGATGGACGGACAACCGCCTCGGCAAGGAGCAGTTTGCGCGGTTGTACAAGCAGGCGAGTACCTCGGAAGAGGAAGTCTTCAACACGCTGCACGACGAACTTCTGGCGAACGAGGCCATGCGCATGTTCTGGACCAGCGTCGTGGCGACCTCGCCGGGCCAGCGGTGGGATTACTACCAGCGGCTGAATCGCCGGGTGAGCGTCGAGACGGCGCCCGTGGCGGTCGAGCAGTTCGTGAGTCAGATCGCCGAGCCGAGCGAAGCTCAATTGAAGGAGTTTTTCGAGCAGTACAAGGGCAATTACGCGAGTCCGGAGTCGCCCGAGCCCGGATTTCGGGTGCCGAGGAAGGTTGCCATCCAGTACGTGAAGGCGGACTACGCGAAGTTTACCGACCCTCAGGCGGTCACCGACGAGCAGATCGAAGCGTACTACAAGGAGAATCGTGACCGGGACTACCAGAACTTCGAGTTGCCCGGTCTCGATGATACAACCTTGCCGCCTCTGGACGCGGCGCCGAAACCCGGAGCGAGCGCCGAGAAGCCTGCCCCGCCTTCGGAATCGCCGAAGACACCGGAAGCCGCCCAACCGAAGGCGGAAGAACCGAAGAAGCCCGAGGCCGTGGAACCAAAGCCGGAAGAACCGAAGAAACCGGAAGCCGCCGAGCCGAAACCGCCCACCAATGAGAAGCCGGCGCCCTCGGAGCAGAAGGAGGAGGCCAAGAAGGACGTCGCGCCGAAGGAACCGGCTGGGGACGCGAAAGGCGAGGAGGCGCCGAAGAAGTCGTCGTCGGTACGGCGGGCGACGCCGGCGCGCCTGGTCTCGATGGAACAAGCGGACACCTCCCAGGAAGACGCGGCGAAGAAGGACGAGCCCAAGAAGGACGAGGCCGAGAAGGCACCGGCCGAGCCGGCCAAGGAGCCGGAGAAAGCAAAGCCGGACGAGAAGCCGAAGCTCGAGTTGCCCGCCTTGCCGCCGTCCTTGCCCGGCCTGGAAACGAAACCGCCGTCGGAAGCCGACGCCGGCAAGACGCCCCAAGAGGTCAAGACCCCGACGCCCCCGACGCCCCCACCGGCTCAATCGGCCGAGCCCAAGCCCAAGTACAAGCCGCTCGCGGAGGTCCAGGACGAGATACGGCGGATCCTCGCCCGGAAAAAGGCCGACGAGCGAATCATGGCGGTCCTCAGTCCCATTCAGTCGAAGATGAGCAAGTTCCGCAGCGAGTTGATTCTGTGGAACACGAAGGAAGAGGACCAGAAGTCCGCGAAGCCCGAACTCGGTCTGGCCGCGCTGGCCCAGGCCGGCAACCTGTCGTTTTACGAGACCCCCTTGGCCTCCGCGTTGGAGGTGTCCGGGCTCGACATCGGCAAGTCGCGAGTCGAGGGCCAAGAAGAGTTCCTCCGCGTCATCTTCGAGGCCCAGCCCGAGTATCAGCCGGGCATCTCCCAGGACTCCGATCAGAACTACTACTTGTTCTGGAAGACCGCCGAGACCGAGGAGAAGGTGTCCAACTTCGACGACGAAGGCGTCCGTGACGAAGTCCTCGCCGCGTGGAAGAGGGTCCAAGCCCGAGAACTCGCGTTGAAGAAAGCCAGCCAACTGGCCGAGCAAGCGCGCCGGGGCGGCAAGTCATTGGAAGCCGCCATCGGCAAGGAGCCCGGGATCGTCGTCTCGAAGGACGGACCGTTCAGTTGGCTGACCGGCGGAACGGTGCCAACGACGATGCATCGCGATCCGCTGCGGATCAGCCGGGTGGACCACGTCGAGTTGGCCGGCAACGACTTCATGCGGACGGTCTACGGCCTGAAAGTGGGCGAGATCGGCGTCGCCATGAACCAGCCCAAGACGGTCGCCTACGTCGTCCAACTCAAGGAAACGACGCCCAGCGACAGCGTCCTCTGGCAGATGTTCAAGGCCGACGACTACAGCAAGTACGCCTCCGTGGCCAGCGGGGACGAGAGCGCGATGTACCGCGCCTGGCTTGATGGGCTGCACAAGGCCGCCGGACTGAAGTGGGAGCGCGAAGCGGATCAGCGCCAGGCCCCCTGACGAGCCCGAAAGGGAACGTCAGTTCAGGTCCGCCGCCGGCTGACGCACGATGGTCACCCAAAACTCGTCGAGCGACTTGACCAGCATCACGATGTGGTCCACGCGGACCGGCTTGCTGATGTAGCTGTGACAGTTCAGGTCCCGCGCGCGGATGATGTCCTCCTCCGCGTGCGACATGGTCAACACCACGACCGGAATGTCGCAAAGCGACGCGTCGGCCTGGATGTCGGCCAGCACCTCGCGGCCGTCTCGCTTCGGAAGGTTGAGATCCAAGAGAATCAGGTCCGGACGCGGCGCATCGGCATACTTCCCCTCCCGACGCAAGAACGCCATCGCCTGCTCCCCATCGGTCGCCACGTGCAGGTTATTGGTGATCTTTCCCTCGTTGAGCGTCTGCTGGGTCTCCCAGACGTCGTCCGGGTCGTCCTCGATCAACAGGAACTCAACCGGTCGGCCGGGCATCGCGTTCTTCATCGGACCACGTCTCCCTGGAACCAAGTCCAAAGGGTCCTCCACGCGCGGGAATCTCACCACGGACCCCTCCGCACCTCACTGTATCGACAACCGCAAATCGTGCAAGGCACCTAATTAGGTTACTGTACACCCCTATCATAATGTACGCCCACTCGGTGGCTACCATGCCACACGCGGCGCGGGACGTTTGTTCGAGAAGACCGTCGACGGCACCCCGGCAAGAGCGACGATGAATCGCCGCACTCCCAAAAGACTGGCTCACGCCTCGATCTCGAACGGCTTGCGTTGCGGGCGGCGGAGCCAGGTGTTGGCCTCGTCGTCGCCGACGAAGAGTTCCTTCTCGGGGTCCCAGGCGAGCTTGCGGCCCAGACGCATCGAAATGTTCGCCAGGTGGCAGACGCTCACCGAGCGGTGTTGGCTCACGACGTCGGACACCGGAGCGTTGCGGGTCTTGATGCAGTCGACGAAATTGCCCATGTGGTTGAGAATCGCGTCGAGCTTTCCGAATCGCGGCGGGCGGGCGAGATTGTCGTGGGCGTAGAGTTTGAACGATTCGCGCTCAAGCGGGCTCTGCGTGAGGTCCTCGACCGGTTTGCCCTCGACGGTGCCGCGGTTGACGAAGATCCGGCCCGCTTCGCCCTCGAACATCACGCCGTTGCGGCCGTTGTCGAGAACCTCCAGTTCCAGGCCGTCCGCGTAACGCAAGACCGCGCCGAAGTCGACCGCGACGTTGTACCCGTTGGGAACGTTGGGTAGCGCGGCCTTGCCGTCGATCTCGACCGGGCCGGTTCGGTCCGTGCCCATGCCCCACTGGGCGATGTCCATGTGATGGGCGCCCCAGTCGGTCATCTGGCCGCCGGAGTATTCGTACCACCAGCGGAACGTGTAGTGCGAGCGTTCCTTGATGTACGGCACGTCGGGCGTCTGGCCTTGCCACAGGTCCCAGTTGAGTTCCGCCGGCGGCTTCTCGACCGCAAACGGGCCGCCGGTAACATTCTTGCCCAGCACGACGGTCACTTTGCGGAGCTTGCCGATCCGGCCTTGGCGAACCAACTCGCAGGCGAGCCGGTACCGGTGGTCGCTCCGCTGCCAGCTTCCGACTTGCACCACCCGGCCGGTCTCGCGGACGACACGGCACATCGCCTTGCCCTCGTCGATCGTCAAGCTCAGCGGCTTCTCGCAGTAGACGTCCTTGCCCGCGCGGCAGGCGTCGATGACCATCTTCGCGTGCCAGTGGTCGGGCGTGCCGATGGTCACGGCATCGACGTCCTTGCGATCGAGGATCTTGCGGTAGTCTTCGTACAAGTCGGCCTTGCCGCCGAGATCCGCTTTCGCCTTCTCGCCGATCGCCCGGTCCACGTCGGCGATGGCTACGACGTCGCCGTAGGGCAGTGCCAGCTTCGCGATGACCGTGCCCTGGTAACGCATCCCGATCGCGCCGAATCGCAGTCGGTCGTTCCTCGACGTCGGCGCGGCCGCCTCTTCCGCCCGGGCGCTGAAGACATACGGGATCATTCCCCCGGCCGCGCAACCGGCGGCGGTCGTCCTGAGAAACTCACGGCGGCTCAAGAAGTGTCGGCTCACGCTACGGCCTTCTCGATGGGTGGAACCCCCACCACGCTCCATTGACCACTTGCCACTCACCACTTACCGTCCACCATCACTCCTTCTTCTTCGCCGCGGCGGCGACCTCCTCGGGCTTGAGCAGACGCAGGCGGATGTTGCGCACGGCGCCCTTGGTGCACCAGGAGGCGACGCCCAGCGGTTGGTTGGCGTCCACCTCGAACCGCGTGTTGAACTTGTGACCTTCGCGCGGCAAGTCGACGAGCTGCTCCTTGTCGATCCAGGCTTCGATCCGGGCGTCGCTCACGCGGATGCGGATCGTGTACCAGCGGTTCTTCTTGAAATCGAAGAACTTGGTGGTGACGTTGTCGCCGGCGTCGTAGTAGTCGACGTTCGAGATCCCGACGACGGTGCCGCCCCAGCCGCCGACGACCAGCGAGCAGTAGCTCTCGCCGACGGGAAACGTCGTGGTGGCGAAGAAGTCGTTTCCGTCCAGCCGGACGCCCTCGAGCGAAAGCTCGAAGTTGGTCCGCGGCGGCTTGCCCTGCCACGTCGCGCCCGTGACCCCCTGGCCCAGCCCGAGCACGATCGTGCCGTCGGCGACCTTGACCTCGCCGTCGCCGCCGAAGACGGGCACCTTCCAGCCGTCGAGCGTCTTACCGTCGAACAGGCTCTTCCATGCATGTGGATCGGGCTTCTTCTCTTGGTCCTTGGCGGCGTCGGCCTTGGGCTTCTCCTTGGCGTCTTCGGCTTTCGACGCTTTCGGCTCCTCGGCGAAGGCCGAAGGGGTCAGCAGCCACGCCCCCAGGACGAGCATCCCCACCACGCTCCACGGCCCCGCGTGCCGGCCGGTGGTCAGTCCATGTACTTCTCTCACGGTTCGAGTCCCCTATTTCTTGCCTGAGCGATTGGAGCAGACTATCCCGAGTATACCAGGCGGCCAACGGCATTGAACGCCCGTTCGCCCGTTGCCGGGCCTTCACTTGAAAGCGCGCGGCCACTCTGGTAAGGTCGAAGCGCGTAGGACCATGGTACTACACTGCCATGGGGCCGCCAACCTCGGCAAACCCCAAAACGTCCCCCCAGTAGAGGGAGCACAAACATGCGGCTCGACAGACGATGGCTCGGCGTGATCGGTGGCTTGCTGGTGTTAAGCGTCACCCGGGGCGCGCCGGCGGCGACCACGCAGAAACATTACTACGGCCATGACGCGGTGGAAGACGCCCAGGGCGTGATCGCGCCGTGGTACCGGGGCCAGAACGGCCAGTGCGATTTCCGGGTGCGCATCGCCGCCGAGACGCTCAAGCGATACCCTTGGACCACCACGGAAAACGCCGCCAGCGCCGCGCCGCACTACGTCTTCAACGGCCACTGGGAAATCTCGCCGGACGGGATCATTACGCCCCAGCCGATCAACGATTGGGACAACGGCGACCTCGGCCAGCGGGCGGCATACGTGCTGCGGTCGCTGGTGGACTACTACCGGTATTCCGGCGACGCGGCGGCGATCGCACACATGGGCTATCAGGCCGACGCCCTGTTGGACCATTGCCAGACCGGCCCGGAACATCCCTGGCCGAGCTTCCTGGTGAGCTGTCCCGTCAAAGGCAAACCCTATGGCAAGTGCGATCCTGGGGGGATGATCCAGTTGGACATCGTCGCGGAATGCGGCCTGGGGATGCTCTCCGCGTACCAGGTCACCGGCAACACCCGCTGGTTCGACGCGGCGAAGCACTGGGCCGATCTCTTGGCCGAGAAGCGCAACCGGCAGCCGGGCGCGGCGCCCTGGGGCCGTTACGCCAACCCCGAGGCCGCCCCGTGGAAAGACGACAAGCAGACCGGCGGGGTCGTCTTCCTTTTGACGTTCTTCGACGAGCTGATCCGGCTGGGATACACGGGAACGGACAACCGGATCGTCGAGGCCCGCGACGCCGGCCGGGCGTATCTCCGCGAGACGCTGTTGCCCAACTGGACGGTCAACGACGTTTGGGGGCGGAACTACTGGGACTGGGCCGATCCCGTCCAGGCGGAGAACGTCACCGAATTCGCCGCCCGGTACATGATGGACCACAAGGAGAGCTTCCCCAACTGGCGGCACGACGCCCGCAACATCCTGTCGTTGTTCCTCAACCACACGAGCGTCGCGCCGGAGTCCAACGGCGACGTGTACAGCGGGGCGTGGGCGTTCCCGGAATCGTCCACTTGTTGCGGCCGGTCGCTCTGGTACGGCCCGATGCAACTGGCCAAGCCGTTTGCCCAGTACGGAGTGGAAGCCGACAGCCCGTGGTTCAAGGAGATCGCGCGACGGATGCAGATCCTGGCGACCTACGACGCGCACGAGACGGGCGTTTCGGAGGACAACATCGATGGCGGATTCATCGTCTGCGGCGGCTGGTTCAAGATCGCGCATCCCATGGCGCTGTGGCACGTGCTGAGCACGATGGCCTGGCTGGGCGAGGAATTCGGCGCCGCCCGCGAAAACCACATTCTCCGCGCGTCGTCAGTCGTCAGCTCGGTCGTCTACGGCAAGGGCAAGGTCGCCTACGCAACGTTCGACGCTCCGGCCGAGAGCGTCGACGTCCTGCGGCTGGCCTTCCGTCCGGAGACGGTCACGGCCGACGGCGAGCCGCTGTCCGCCCGGGCCGACCTGAAAGCCAACGGGTTCACGGTCAAGGAGTTGCCTTGCGGCGACTCGATCGTCTCGGTCCGCCACGACGGCAAGAATCGCGTCACGGTCGAGGGCAACGACCCGCAGGTGGTGGCCGACGACGGCGGGCTCGCCTGCGAGGGCGACTGGCAACCGTCGACCGCCGCGGAGGATCTTGGCGGCTCGGCCCGCGTGGCCGGCTCCGACGGCGCGACCATGACCTGCCCATTCACCGGCAACCAGGTCCGGCTCGTCGGCCGCTTCGCGCCGGACGGGGGACTGGCGGACGTGTATCTCGACGGCGCGAAGCAGCGAGTCGGAATCGACTGCTTCAACCCGGCGATCCGGCATCAGCAGGTCTTGTACTACCGCAACGGGCTTGCCCAGGGCGACCACGTGCTGAAGATCGTCGTCCGCGGCGCAAAGAACCCCCGGTCCCAGGGCGCCAACGTCTACGTCGACGCGGTGCAGTCCTCGGCGGCCACGGGCGAGAATCCCTTCGGCGAAGGCGGCGGCCCGACCGGCCCGCAACGCATGATCCTGGGCTACACGAAGGGAACCGACTACGTTGACTCCCAGGGCAATGCGTGGCGCCCGGCGACCGAGTGCGTGACGCGGCTGGCGAACGGGGCCGATTCGGTGGCCGCCACCTGGTGGACCCAACCGACCGCGCCGAGCATCGCCGGCACCGCCGACGCCGAAGTGTACCGCTACGGCCTCCACGCGTCGGTGTTCTGGGTCAACGTGACCGTCGGCCCGGGCAGCTACCGCGTGACGCTCAAGTTCGCCGAGACCCGCGAAAACGTCGAGCCGGCCAAGCGCGCCGTCACCGCGGCGATCAACGGCGGGCAGGTGGTCGAGGCGATGGACGTTGCCGCCCGGGCGGGCGGATTCCGCAAGGCCCTGGACCTGCCCTTCCCCGATATCCGTCCGAAGAACGGGGTGATCGAAATCCGCTTCGCCAACGGCGCCGGCGGCGAGGCCGCCGTCCAGGCGATCGAGGTTGTGCCCCAATAGCCGAGCCTTCGCGCCTCAGCGCCGACGGCCGAGCCATGCCATGGCGGCCGCGCCGAGCAAGAGGACCAGGGTCGACGGCTCGGGCACGGATCCCTCCTCCGCGCCGACGCCGGCGTGCCAATTCGCGGCCAGGATGGCGGCGTCCTTGTCGTTGACGACGCCGTCGGTGTTGAAGTCCCCGTCGTCCCAGCCGCCGGAAACCGGCTGCAGCCAGTGCGCGCCGAGAATTGAAGCGTCCTCGTCGTCAACCACGCCATCGCCGTTGGCGTCGCCGAGGATCGGCTCGACGACGCTCTCGGTCCAGTTCGCGGCCAGGATGGCGGCATCCTTGTCATCGACGAACGTGTCTCCGTTGAAGTCGCCATCCTCCCAGAGCGCGTCGGACGTGCGCCAGTGCGCCCCCAGTATCGAGGCGTCGGCGTCGTCCACCTTGCCGTCGCCGTTGGCGTCGCCGAGCAGACGCGGTGTCTCGCTGACTTCGATGCTGTCCACCGCCCACCACCAGTCCGCGGCGTAGTTGCCCTGGAAATGCCAGGCGAAGAAGACGTCGTCCTGGCCGTCGGCTTCCGGGACCGACAGCACGGGATCCGTGTAGAACGGTTCTTCGTTCGCGTCGTGCAGCGCGGCCGTGTAATCGAAGACGACCTTGACGATCTCGTCGTCCACCTCGGGGACGCCGTCGTCGTCGCTGTCGCGCATCAGAAGGACGCGCATCGCGTCGTAGGGCACGGGCCCCTCGCTCTCGTAGCTGAGGACGACTCCGTGCGCGCCGGCCAGGTCCAATACCGGCGTCATCAGATAGTCATCGGCCGTCTGGCCCCCCGAATCGACGTCGATGATGGCGAAATTCGGATCGGCGCCGGGGTGCTCCAGGCGGCTGATGTTGGGTGCCGGGAGGAACCCGGGGGGACCGTACCGGCCGCCGGGATCGTTGCAGTTCCAGGTGAGATCGCCCGTCTGGATGCCGCCGACGACCATCTGTCCCAGGCCAGCGGAGAAATCCTCCGAGAACTTGACGACTCGGCCGGGCGCGAGCGGCGCGACGTCGTCGACCTTGAAGTCGTCGATCGCTACCCAGAAATCGTAGGTGGGCTCGAAATGGCGGACGCGAATCCGCACGTCTTGGAGGTTCGCGGCCAGCGAGGAAAGGTCGACGTCGAGCCGTCCGTAGAAGCCGTCCGCGTTGGTGCTGTCGGGCAGAGGCGCGGGGGCCGGAGCGTACGGCCCCCCGCGAAGCGGCGCAATCCGTCGGAAGGTGTTGGTCCAGTTTTGGCCCCCGTCGGTGCTGACGTCGACGTCGAAGATCGCGGTGCCGTCGTTGTTCAATTGCGCGCTGACGTTCATGTGGAGCCAGACGCTGGCGCCGCCGACAGTCGAAAACGCCGGCGAGTACAGGTCGTGGGACGCCCCGGTGCCCGCATTGCTGCTGGGTAGGCCGGCGAAGTCGGAGTCGGAGATCAGGAACCCACCGGTCGTCGGCTGGCCGTCGAATCGCGGGGGATTGACGCGCCCGCCGGGATTGGTGACGGTCCAGGCAGCGCCTTTCTCGACGACCGTCGCCGTCTCATGCACCGTCCAACCCCCGGCGGCCAGCGCCGCGTCGTCGGCATACGAGTTAAAGTCATTCGCGTAATACTCGATAGCCCAGGCCGGCGATGCGGTCATCAGGGCAAACGCCACCACTGCTGCGATGCCAAGAACATGCTTCTTCACGATTCTCTCCTCTCGTCACGGAACCCAGATAAGCAGGCACGGGAGAACCACCGCGCGGTTGTCGCGGGGATACCGTCCTCCCGGAAACCTTGCGGCGGCTTCCCTTTACCATACCGACGGGTGACGGGCGGTGTCAAGCATTTTGACGGCCTTGACGACTTTGACGGTCGGCATGTTGATTCCAGGCTTGCGGCAGGGTAGACTCGGCTTCACCCCCGAGGTGTCGTCGCACCGTCACCTCGATGACCCCACCTTCCCCCCCCCCCACCCGAGGCCCCACGATGAATCCCCGCACCCCGCTTCTCGCCGCGCTCGTGACCGTGGCACTGCTCGTGACGTCGGTTGCCACGTCGGCTGAAACGATCCTCTATGTCAGCTTTCAAGGAAACGACCAATGGACCGGCAAGCTGGAGAGTGCCAACGCCGCCGGGACCGACGGGCCGCTGGGCTCGCTGGCCGGCGCCCGCGACGCCATCCGCCGGCTGAAATCGGCGGGGCCGCTGGCGGGACCCGTCCGGGTCCGCATCGCCGAGGGCGCCTACCGGCTGACCGAGTCCGTCGTCTTCGGACCGGAGGACAGCGGCACGGCCGACTGCCCGATCACGTACGAGGCCGCCGGCAGCGCGAAGCCGGTCTTCTCGGCCGGCCAGGTCGTCCGGGATTTCAAGCCCGGTGCCGACGGCGTCTGGTCCGCTCGGCTGCCCGAGGTCGCCGAGGGCAAGGTCTACTTCGAGCAGTTGTTCGTCGACGGTCGCCGCGCAACCCGGGCACGATCGCCCAACGAGTTCTACTTCTACGCGATGAAGGCGTTGGACTCGACCACCGACGCCGCGGGCAAGCCGGTCGACGTGAAGCAGCGGGCGTTTGTCGGCGTGGCGAAGGACGTCGAGCCGTTGGCGACGCTGCCCAAGGATCGTCTCAACGACGTTGTCGTGATTCTGTATCATTCGTGGGAGGCGTCGGTGCACCGCGTGGCGGCGGTCGAGGCGGACAAGCAGGCGGTGATTCTCACCGGCAACGCCCCGTGGCCGATTCGGCAGTGGGGAGCGCCGCAGCGCTACCACGTCGAGAATTTCAAGGCGGCGCTGGACGCGCCGGGTGAATGGTTCCTGGATCGCGACGGCACGCTTTACTACAAGCCCTTGCCGGGCGAGGACATGAGCAAAGTGGAAGTCGTCGCCGACGTCGCTCCGGCCGACGCCTCGAAGCGGATGACGCCCGAGCTGGTCCGTTTCGTCGCGGAGCCGGGCAAGACGACGGTCGAGCACGTCACGCTCAAGGGGCTTTCCTTCCAGCACGCCCAGTACGTTATCCCGCCGGGAGGCCACGGCGACGGCCAGGCCGCGGTGACCGTTCCCGCCGCGATCACCGCCGACGGCGCGCGGCACGTCGCGCTGGAGGACTGCGAGGTGGCCCATTCGGCCGGCTACGGCGTCTGGTTTCGCCAGGGATGCCGGGACTGCCGCTTAGTGCGCAGCTACCTGCACGACCTGGGCGCCGGCGGCGTGAAGATTGGCGAGGGCTGGACTAACGACCAGCCCGATTCACCCCAGCAGACCGGTAACATCACGGTCGACAACAACATCATCCGCCAGGGCGGCCGCATTTTCCGCGGGGCGGTGGGCGTGTGGATCGGCCACAGCGCCCACAACCAGGTCACCCACAACGAACTGGCCGACTTCTACTACACCGGCATCTCCGTCGGCTGGCGCTGGGGCTACGCGCCGAGCCAGGCCCATCACAACACCATCGACTTCAACCACATCCACCATCTCGGCTGGGGCGTGTTGAGCGACGCGGGCGGCGTCTACACCTTGGGACCCTCGCCCGGCACCACCGTCAGCAACAACGTGCTCCACGACGTCTATTCCTACGACCGCTACGGCCGCGGCGGCTGGGGACTGTTCAACGACGAGGGGAGCACGGGCATCGTCCTGGAAAACAACCTCGTCTACAACACCAGGACCGGCGGCTACCACCAACACTATGGCAAGGAGAACCTCGTCCGCAACAACATCTTCGCCTTCAGCATGGACGGCCAGTTGCAGCGATCCCGCGTCGAGGAGCACCTCTCCTTCACGTTCGAGAACAACCTCGTCTACTACAACGGTGGCCGGCTGTTTACCGGCTCATGGAAGGACAAGAACGTCGTGCTCCGCAACAACCTCTACTACGACGCCTCGGGCGCACCGGTCCGATTCGAGGACCTGGACTTCGCCCAATGGCAGGCCCTGGGCAAGGACGAGGGCTCGATGGTGGCCGACCCAAAATTCGTCGACGCCGCCAAGTTCGATTTCCGGCTCCAGGCGGACTCGCCCGCCGGCAAGGTCGGCTTCAAGCCGTTCGATTTCACCAAGGCCGGTGTCTACGGCGACGCGGCATGGGTCGCACTTGCGCGATCGATCGAGTACCCGGCGGTCCGTTTCGCTCCCGATCCGCCGTCCGAGTGACGACCTACTCTTTCGGCGGCGTCAGCGGGCGGAATTGCGGCGCGGTCTGTTCGGCGGCCCGAACGGCCTCGACCGCCTCGCGGTAGAAGGTCTCCTGGGCGCGGACCTTGGGGCCCCGCCCGGCGACGCGCTGGTACGTCCCGTCGGCCCCAAGCCGGTGGGCCTTGACGTTGTCGGCAAAACACGTCGTCAAGAAGTCGATCAGACGCCGACGCAATTTGGGACTGGTGACCGGGAACAGCAGTTCCAGACGCCGGCTCAGGTTGCGGCGCATCCAGTCGGCGCTGCTCAAGTAGACCTCTTCGTGGCCGCCGTTGCGGAAATAGAATACCCGGGCGTGCTCCAAAAAGCGGTCGACGATCGAGATCACCTCGATGTTCTCGGACAGTCCCTTCACCCCGGGCCGCAGGCAGCAGATCCCGCGGACGTTCAGGAGGATCTTCACGCCCGCGCGGCTCGCCGCGAAGAGAGCCTCGCAAATCTCCGGGTCTTCGAGCGAATTCATCTTCGCCATCACGAGTCCCGGCACGTCGGGCGTCGAGACCTGCACTTCGCGCTCGATCAAGTCGAGCAAGCGCTGCCGCATTCCCGTCGGCGCGATCACCAGCTTCGACCAGCCGACCACTTCGGAGTAGCCGGTCAAGAGGTTGAAGAAGGACGCCACGTCGCCGGCAACGTCGCGATCGCACGTCATCAGGCCGACGTCGCTGTAGAGCCGGGCGGTGCGGTCGTTGTAATTGCCCGTGGCCAGGTGAACGTACCGCCGGAGCCCCCGCGGCTCGCGCCGAACGATCAACAGCGCCTTGGCGTGGGTTTTGAACCCCGCGATGCCGTAGATGACGTGGCAGCCGGCGTCCTCGAGTCGCCGGGCCCAGTTGACGTTTCGGGCTTCGTCGAATCGGGCCTTGAGTTCGACCAGGGCGGTCACCTCCTTGCCGTTTTCGCCCGCCCGCTCCAGCGCCCGGATGATCGGCGAGTCGCCGCTGGTGCGGTAGAGCGTCTGCTTGATGCTCAGGACGTGGGGGTCCTCGGCGGCCTGTTCGAGCAACTGGACGACCGGCTCGAAACTCTCGTAGGGGTGCACCAGCAGGATGTCGTCCTCTTGCATCGCCAGCCAGAGATCGTCGCTGCCGATCAGGTCGCGCGGGCGTTGGGGCGGCCAGTCGGGAATCTTGAGGTTGTCGAACTCCGGCCGATTGGCGATTTCCATCAGGGCCGTCGCGTCGAGCATCCCGTCGACTTCGTAAACCTCCTCCGGACGCACGTCGAGCCAGCCGGTAAGCCACCGCTTCAGCCGCGGATCGGCCTTGGCGCTCACGGACAACCGGACCGCGCGGCGGCGCCGCCGGTCGAGCACCGCCTCCTCCACCACCTGGAGCAGATCCTCGGCGTCGTCGTCCTCGATGGCGACGTCGGCGTCCCGAATGATCCGGAACGCGGCGGTGGCCAGGACGTCGCGGCCCGGAAACAATAGCTCCAGGTGCGCGGCGATCACGTCTTCCACTCGCGCGAGGCACAAGCCGTCTTCGTCGCCGAGGTCGACGAACCGCGCGAAGGACCCGGGCACCGGCACGACGACGATCCGCTCGCGGGAATCCTCCTTCGCCTCGGGCGCGAGCACGGCCGCGACGTGCAGTTGCAGACTGGGCAACAACGGACACGGCTTCAGGTCCTCGACGGCCAGGGGCGTGAGCACCGGAAGGACCTCCTTCGAGAAATGCGATCGCATCCGCTGCCGATGCTCCTCGGTCCAGGCGTCTCGCTCCAAAACGCGCAATCCGTGCGAGGCCAGCTCGGCCAGCGCCTGGTGGATGCCGGCGGCCTGCTCGTCGACCATGCGATGGGCGCGGCGGCTGAAGGCGGTCAACTGCTGCGAGGGCGTCATTCCGCTGGGATCGCGATTGCGGATCCCGGCGGCGCGCTGCTGCATCAGTCCCGCCACGCGGATCATGAACGCCTCGTCCAGGTTCGAGCTGACAATGGCGAGGAATTTGAGACGCTCCAACAGCGGCAGATCGGCGGACAGGCCCTCGCGCAGGACCCGGTCGTTGAATTCCAGCCAGCTTAGCTCGCGGTTGATGAAACCGTTGGCCGTCTCGCGGTCGCGTTTGCTCATCATAGTGTCGATTCCACGGGAAAAGGTGACAGGCGCCTTTTGTGCGAAGCACCCTCCGGGCCCTACGGGCAAAAGGCGTCTGTCACCTTCTCCTGCCTCACGCTTCCTCCAGCCGCACGCGCATGCCGTAGATGTCCTCGAACAGATCGCCCTTGGCGGCGATCGCGCGCTGTTCCATCAGCAGGTCGGCCACGCCGTGGACGTAGACCACGAGGTCGTCGCCGGCCCGCTCGAACTGCAGCTCGCGCATCTGCCGAATGTGCCCCCGCGCCATGGCGTCGGCCACCCGCAGGATGGCGGCCAGCTTGTTGACAACTACCCGGGTTTGCCGCGGCAGCGACACGTACTCCACGTGCGAGGGCTTGGGCAAGCTGCGACGATGGTATCGGGCAATGAGGGCGACGATCCGGATCTCCTCGCGGTTGAGACCGAAAATCTCCGAATTCAGGATCAAATAGTAGCTGTGCTTGTGGTGCGACCGGTTGCTCACGAAACCGCCGATCTCGTGCAGCAGTCCCGCCACGCGAAGCAGAAGACGATGCCGCGTCCCCAGGCCGTGGTCCGGCAGCAGCTCGTCGAAAAGCCGCACCGACAACTCCGTCACCGTCCGCGCGTGCTCCAGGTCGGCGTGATACTTCTCGGCAATCGAGGTGGCCGACTGGATCGCGCTCTGCCGCAACGCCTCGTCCTCGACGCCGGTGACGTCCCGGGCCAAATCCAAAAGGAGGCCGTCCCGCATCGAAACCTCCGAGACGAGCATCCGGTCCGCCCGCGTCCGCCGCAACAGGCTCTGGTAAACCAAGAGCGCCGGGTTGAGCGTCTCGGCTTCGGCGAAGGGGATGCCGTGCCGTTTGGACAGCGCCTCGGCGCTGAACCGCACGCACCGGCTCACCAGGCCGTCGAACGCCTCGCCCCGGATGAGGTGCACGTTGGCCACGGCGGTCGGTTCGCCGACGTGCCGGGCGGCGAATCGGGCATCGCCCCCCACGGCGACGAACAACTCGATGTGGTCCAGCGAGAGGAACCGGTCCATCGTGGACGCTTCCTTCTCGATCTGTTGGCGAAACAGCTCGGCGGAGCGCTTCGGGTCCTCCTCGCTGGTGGCCAGCATCTCCTGCAGCCGGACCGATCCCAGGCGGAGACTGTGCGACGTGATGATCTTGCCGTCGTGCAGCAGGGTCAACAGCGTGCTGCCGCCGCCGACGTCGGCGATCAGCGTGTCGCCCTTGCTCGTGTCGAGAAACGCCTCCATCTCGTCGCAGACCGCCGAGACGATCAGCCGGCTCTCCTCCGACGTGTCGATCACCTCGACGTTCACGCCGGTGGCCATGAACATGCGGTCCAGAAGCGTGTCGGCGTTGCTGGCTTCGCGGGCGGCGCTGGTGGCGACGGCGCGGATCCGCTCGACGTGATACAGCCGCAGGACCTGCGAGTAGTCGCGCAGCACGGCCACGGCGGCGCGCATGCTCTGGCCGCCGAGACGCCCGACGCGGAACGTGTCCTGGCCGAGTCGCACCGCCCGCTGAAGCCGTTCGAGCACCTCGATTTCGCCGGTGGGAGTGACTTGGGCAACGACCATCCGCAGGGCGTTGGCGCCGATGTCGATGGCCGCGACCGTCTTGGCGGCGGCCTTCTGGGGCGCCGGGCTACTCGACGCCGTCGCGGAACGTTCCTCCATTGTCGCCCTCTCCGGTGGTGCCGGTCTTGCCGACTGGATCGGCGTCCCGCGGCAGCCACCTTCGCTGATCGAGCCCGTTCCAGTAGTTGCCCAGCTCGCGGAAAACGCCCTTCCGTTGTCTTCGGCATTGCCTCAGAAGATTCTCAATCCCGATTCGCAACGGGGCATAGGGGCCGACGCCGCCGTACACTTTGCGCAGTCTATTGCGCTCGGCGGCCTTGAAGGAACCGAGCAGATCGGCACAAACGTCACAATCGTGAAGCGCGCCCAAAAGCGTCTGAAGCTGCTTCGCCGTGGCGATGCTCTCGTCCAATCGACCGTCGTAAGCAGTCGCCGCGATCTCCAACGTGTAGCGCAGACGCTTGGCCGCGATCCGCATCGCGTGATGCCGCTCGAGGTCCTTGGCGTCGGCCAAGCTGTCCGCGTACTCGCGCAGCCTGGCGACCTGGCGGAGAACCGCCTCCCCCACCTTCCGGAAGACGAACGGGCTCCCCGGCGACGTCCGGCTCGCCTTTGCCT
This sequence comes from Planctomycetia bacterium, assembly GCA_026401055.1. Lineage (GTDB taxonomy): Bacteria > Planctomycetota > Planctomycetia > Pirellulales > Thermoguttaceae > JAPLNP01. The sequence goes on along the minus strand of JAPLNP010000549.1, from coordinate 459 downwards.
CGGCAAGGATCGGCTTGGCCATGACGAGCATCTCGTCGAGAACGCCGATTGCCGCGAACCCATCGACTGCGGAGAGCACCTCCGACTGATAGTCCTCCCGCTCCGATTCCAGTTGGCCCAAGAGCCGGACGATCCCCGGATAGCAGTCCTTCTTCTCCAATCCGGCGAGGTGGTCGTAGAGGAAGGCGATTTGGACGTCTCTGTCTCGCGCGGGTCCCAGTCCCCGCGTGAGGCGACGGAGGCACCTGCGCCACCGGCGGGCCGTCTTTTCGGGCAGGCAATCGCCGCAAAGTTGCATCCACGCCCGCAGTCGCCGCGACGCCACTCGCGCGCGATGCACCGGCTCGGTGCCGTCGGCCTTGCGAATGCTGTTCAACTGCGTGGCGAGTTGCTTCGCCTGCGCGGCGATGTGTTTCGCCGCCAACAGCCGGTAGCCAGAATCGATGGACGCGTCGATCA
>JAPLNP010000518.1 GCA_026401055.1 Planctomycetia bacterium | reverse complement strand
ACACCGCTCCCTGACGGTCGCGGCTCGGTTTCACCCCACCTTGCTCGACGACTCCGTGCCCAACAGGTGCCGGCGGAGCCGCTCGAACTCTTCGTGGCCGCTGAAATGAACGACCAGACGGCCCCGGCCGTTGGCGCTGTGGGTGAGCTTCACCTTCGTGCCCAAGGCGGCGCGAAACTCCTGCTCCAGCGCGGCAAGTTGGGCATTTTGCTGCTTCGCCCGGCGCGGCTTCCCGTCCCGCCCGATCACCGCCAGCGGCTCGGCGTCGGCCTTGGCGATCATCTCCTGGACCTGCCGCTCCGTCTCGCGAACGCTCAGGCCCTCCTTCTGGATCCGCTGGGAAAAGGCGTTCTGCTCGCCCTCGTCGCCCAAGGGCAACAGCGCCCGGGCATGGCCCTGGGTGATCTTGCCCGAGCGAACGGCGGTCTGAACCGGCTCGGGCAGCTCCAGCAGCCGGATCAGGTTGGCGATCGTCGATCGGTCGATCTTCAGCCGCTTCGCCAGTTCCTCCTGCGTCGAGCCGTGCATTTGCAGGTACTGCTGGAACGAGGCGGCCTTCTCCAGCGCGTTGAGGTCCTTGCGTTGGAGGTTCTCGACAATGGCCAACTCGGTCATTTGCCGGTCGTCGGCCTCGATCACCTTGACGGGCACCTCGCGCCAGCCCGCCTTCTTCGCCGCCCGAAACCGCCGCTCGCCGGCGATCAACTGATACGACTCGTCCACCCGGCGAACCACCAGCGGCTGCAACAGCCCATGGTCCTCGAGACTCTCGGTCAGACTGTCCAAGCCCTCCTCGTCGAAGTCGCGCCGCGGCTGGAACGGGTTGGAGTCGATCAGGTGAACGTCGACCTGGACCACGGCAGGTTCACCCCCCGTATGGGGAACAGCGGGCATGGACGCCGACACGTCAGCCGGCGACTGGTCGATGGCCGGCGGGTCCACGGAAGGATACTCGTCGTGGACAGGCGTATGCTCGTAATAGCTGGCGCCGTCCTCGGCCCGCAGTTGATCGTCTTGCCGCCGAATCGGGATCGTTCCCACCGACTCGACCGGTCTGGGTGTAATCGACGGCCGGTCCGTCTCGGTTGGCGGTTCCGTCCGATCCACCACCCGGCCCAACAACGCTTCCAGCCCCCGACCCAAACGACGTTCCTTAGACACTTTCCAAGACCTCCATGCAAAGCTCGACGTACGCCCGGGCCCCGCGCGAGCGGGGGGCGTAGTCGATCACCGATTTGCCATGACTCGGCGACTCGCTCACGGCGACGTCGCGCGGGATGACCGTGTCGAAGACGATGTCTCCAAAAAACTCGCGGACCTCTTCGTCGACCTCGCGAGTCAACTCAAGCTGATCGTCGTACATCGTAAGGACGATTCCGCCGAACTGCAACTGGTGATCCCGGTTTTCGATCACGTGCCGGATGACCTCGATCATCTGGGCGAGGCCCTCCATCGCGAAATACTCGCACTGGATCGGCATCAGCACTTCGCTCGAACTGGCCAAGGCCGTCTGGGTCAGTTGGCCCAGCGACGGCGGACAGTCGATCAAAACGAAGTCGTAGCCGGTGATCCCGCTGGTGAGATACTGCCGCAGCCGCCCGGCCTGAAGCTCGTCGCCGTGGGTCAGGGCCTCGACGTCGCGGAACGTCCGGCTGCCGGGCAACACGTCCAGCCGGGGGCAGTAGCTCGCGACGATCGCCTGCCGCAGCGGAGTGCCGGCGACCAGCGGGTGCCGCGTGCTCGGTTCGATGCCCAGACCCGTCGTCGCGTTGCACTGGGGATCGAGGTCCACGAGCAGCGTCTGCTTGCCCGACTTGGCCAGGGCGACGGCCATGTTCACCGCGGTGGTCGTTTTACCGACGCCGCCTTTCTGATTGGCCACGCAGAAGATTCGACCCACCAGCGGCCTCCATGCCCGAGCCTGCTCGGCGGCCGATTCGCGCCGCCGGGAGTGGATTGTAGCAGGGCGTTGCGATTTGGGGAAATGGCATTTTGGGAAAGTGGTCAGTGGCTAGTGGCTGGTGGTCAGTGGCTAGTGGTCAGTGGCCAGTTGTCGGTTGTCAGTTCTCGGTTGTCGGAAGGGGCGGTTTCACGTGGAACTGCTAGATCGTGTATATTGCCTGTGTCACGTGAAACACCCATTTTTTGGAATGCGGCGATTCATCGCCGCTTTCCGGGAGCGTCGTTTCGCGCGGCCCGCTGACGGCAAGTCCTGGGAAGAAAGCGGTGATGAATCACCGCACTCCGAAGAAGCCGCTAGCCCGTGCCGCGCAGCAGGTTGAACACTCCCCAAGAAGCCACGTCCAGAACGCTGCTGAGGACGATGATCCACACGCCCAGCGAGTGAACCCAGTCGCGACGAGCACCCCGAGCCACGTCGATTAGCAGGGCCACGCCAAGCGTGACGCTGACAATCAGCGGCCATATCGGCCAGAGCGCGGCAGACACCACGGTGTCAACCAGAGACCGAAGCGCCCCGAACGCAGCAGGCACGTCGATTCGAGAGAATTCGTTGGACAACAAGAGGCCATACACGGTCACTCCGACGATGGCCATCGTAATGGTAGGCACTCTCCAAGGACGGTCATTTCGCACCTGCCGGGCGACGAGGAAGTACGCGCCAGCGCTGAGCAGTCCAATTGCGCCCCAGAACAGGTGGTGGAACGTAGAGAGGACTTCGTCAGACCGCTCGGTCTGCCCGAACGCCAGCACAACTGCGAGGAGCATCCAGTTGAGCACCGCCTTGACGGTTTCGACCAGGATGAACCAGTGGCCCGGCTGGAATCGTCCGGTTTCGCCGCGGACTTTGCCTAGTAGGATTACCGTGGTCCCGACGACAGCCGCGCCGAAAACGGCGGCGCGGACGAACTGGATTGCTTGATACAAGACCTGGCGCACTGCCGACAGGTGCCGCGGGCCGCCCGCCGCGGCAAAGAACTCCATCAATGCGACCGTCACCACCATCCAGGCCAGCAAATGGATGATGCCTAGCGGCGGCGGGCGGAAGTATGTCGGCGGAGGAGCGAAGGAGCACCTGCCCTCTGTCGCCGGGCCGTCACCAGTCTCCCGACCGGGCCGATCCGCGTCGGGCGAAGACATGCTCATCACACGCTCCTTGTAGTAGGCGACTCCGTCGCCGATGGCCCGCGGAGCGGCAATCCTTCGGCAACGGAGTCGCCTCC
>JAPLNP010000062.1 GCA_026401055.1 Planctomycetia bacterium | reverse complement strand
GGCCCAGGTCGGCGTCGAGATCGCCACGGAGACCGCCGCGGCCCGCAAGCAACAGGCCGAAGGCGAGGCGGCCTACATTGCCGAGACAGGACGCGCCAGGGGTGCTGAAGTGGAAGCGGTCGGGCTCGCGCGGGCGAAAGGCTTTGAGGCCCAGGTCCGCGCCCTGGGCCAGGGACCGACGGCGGTTATCAACGTCACGGCCGCCTTGGCCGAGCGGGGCGTGAAGATCATGCCGGAGATCCTCGCCGTCGGCGGCGGAGGCAGCCTCGAAGGCGTCGCCGCGACCTTGATGAAGTTTCTGAACGACCGGGCCCCGTTGCCGCCCGGCCCCGCCCCAACCGCGCAGTCCGGCTCCGAAAAACCGTCACGCGAGTGACGGTCGCAACACATATCCGGCCGACTGCACTCGACCTCAACGATCATGTGTCCCAATCCAACAGCATCAGGTCGATGGCCGGGGTGACGCGCTTGTGGACCTGGTGTTGTTCTCGATGCGACTGCCGCAGAGTCATCGCGTACGACCACGCGCGACGTTGTTGCTGCACCATCGTCGGTCCGGCCCCCGTGCCGTGTTCTTCGACGAGCGCCGCGTCGTGCGCCGCGGGCGTCTCCGCCATCGACGAGCTTTCCATTGGCGTGGCGGCGGATGTGGACCGAGCCGCCGGCGGGGCGGCAAGAGCGGCCGCTTCCGACGCCTCGCGCCACGCACCTGGAAAATCAGTGGGATAGGGCATCCGCCCGGGGTCGGTGTGTTTCCTTCGGTACGCCGCGGCAAGGTAGCTCAAGTCGCCCAGCCCGACCGTGCCGTCGTGATCGAAATCGCTCTGCCAAGTGAACGGCGCCCCGGGCTCGCCAACATCGTGCCGATACGCCGCCGCAAAGAAGGAAAGATCGCCGAGGCCGATCTCGCCGTCGTCATCGAGGTCGTACATTACCGGCCAGAGTTCGGTCGCGGGCAAATCGCCCAGCGCAACCTCGGCCGATCCGCCCCCGAGAATAGCTCCCTGGGCGTCGCTCACCCCAAACCCATTGGCCACCGGCGCGACATGCGCCGTGTCGGCGTCCAGCGGCACGCCGGTATCGCCTTCCGTGGACTCGAACCGAACCCGGGCCAACAGGGCATAATGGTCGTCGCCCACGTCGTTCGCCCACGTGCCCGCCCCCAAGTCGTCGATCACGCCCGCCGCGTCGTCAATCGTGCCCGTGTGGAGAATGTCGAACCCCGGCCCATATTCGATCTCCACGGGCGTGAAACAAGCTGTGTTATAGCTCAAGTCAAGCAAAGCCCCCGTGACCCCGACCCCGTTGCCGTCCGGCGTGCTAACCCAGATTTCGATCCAGAAGGCGTCCCACTCGTCGATCCACTCGGCATTGACTGGTAGTGAATTCACTTCGCCGCTTGCGTCCGTGGAAGTAGCGTCGCAAACGAGACGGACGTCAATCCCAAGCCTCGCGCCGTATTCGTAAGCGCCAATATCGACCGTGCCGCCTATGATTCGGCGGGTTCCACAAATGTCCTTCGTGAGCGGCAATCCCATTGGGTCCCGTGCAAGTGCATTATCACCGGCATCGATGGCTGGGCTGTCGGGCAAAAGATAGTAGCCCCACAGGCCATTGTCAAATTGTGTCCAATCGCTCAACCGTGGATCGATCGGCGAAGAAGAAGTGCCCACCTGATTGCCGTTGACGCCATCGACCAATGCCGACTGGCCCGAACCGTCGCCAATCAGGTTATGGGAACCGGACAGCGTGTCAGGCAAGTTGTAGATATCCGGTGCGATCGACGCCCCGTTTCCAGCCACGATCGTGTTGTTCAGCGTCGTTGTTGGAAAACTCCCCCATGTGAAAATCCCACCACCCTTGTCGGCCGAGTTGCCCGAGAGCGTGGAGCTTGCTATAGCAAGCGTGCCGTCGTAGCTGCAAATGCCGCCACCCGAACCGCCGTCGCCTGTGGCCACATTGCCCGAGAGCATGCAGTTCGTGACCGTCAGGGTGCCCCCAAAGTTGTCAATCCCGCCGCCATTATAGCTGGCCGAGTTGCCGGAGAGTACGGAGTTTGTGACCGTCAGCGTGCCCCAGTAGTTGTCAATCCCGCCAGCCCGCTCGGCCGAATTACCCGAGAGCGTACAGTCCGTAACCGTCACCGTGCCGCGGTCGTTCTCAATCCCGCCACCCGCGCTGGCCGAATTGCCCGAAAGCGTGCAGTCTATAACGGTTAGCGTGCCGGAGCTGTTCTGAATCCCGCCGCCCAAGTTGCCCGAGAGCGTGGAGTTCGTGACGGTGAGCGTGCCGGAGCTGTTGTAAATCGCGCCGCCCGAGTTGCCCGAGAGCGTGCAGTCTGTGATCGTCGGCGTGGCCGCGCCGTCGTAGCCGTAGCTGCTAATCGCACCGCCGTAGTTGGCCGAGTTGTTGTCCGAGAGCGTGGAGTTCGTGATGGTCATCGTGGCTGTGCCATTGTAACCATAGCTGGAAATCGCGCCGCCGTCTTCGCTGGCTGAGTTGCCAGAGAGGATGGAGTTCGTGACGGTCAGCACGCCGGAACTGCAAATTCCGCCGCCGCTGTTGCTGGCCGAGTTGCTCGATAACGTCGAGTCCGTGACCGTCAACGTGCCTGAGCTGCAAATCCCGCCACCATTGTTGATTGCCGAATTGTCCGAGAGCGTCGAGTTCATGAGCGTCACCGTGCCGGAGAAGCTGTAAATCCCGCCGCCGCTGCCGAGGTTGCCGCTGGCCGAGTTGCCCGAGAGCGTGGAGTTGGTGACCGTAACCGTGCTGTAGCTGTAAATCCCGCCACCGAAACCGGCCAAGTTGCCCGAGAGCGTCGAGTTTGTGAGCGTCACCGTGCCGTAGCTGTAAATCCCGCCGCCATCGCCGCTGGCCGAGTTGCCCGAGAGCGTGGAGTTTGTGACGATCAGTGCGCCGTAGCTGCAGATCCCGCCGCCGTCGTGTGCCGAACCGCCGGTGACGGTTATCCCGTTAAGGCTGACGGAGACACGCGGATGGATGAAGAACACGCGGTTTTGGCCCTTCGCGTCGAAGGTTAGGTGTTCGGCTCCAGGGCCTTCGATGTTCAAGTCGCCCACAATAGCTAATTCACCGTCCTCAAGCAGGATCGTTCCACTCAGACCGTCAGCAAACTGAATACAGTCCTGCTCACTGAAGGAACCGGCTTCCGCGTCACCCACCGGCTGGTTGCGGTTGGCCGCCTCGAACGCTTCCATGAAGGTCAGGACTCCATCGTTGGCGATCGCCTTGTCCAAGCTTGTGACCAAGTAGGTATGCGCGGAATTGCCCACCGTCGCACCCTCGACGGCGCCGATATCGATCGTGCTGTTTTGAATGCGGGGGTTACCATATACATCCTCGGTGAGCGGCTGTCCCGTCGGGTCCAATGCGAGTCCATTATCACCGGCGTCAATGGCTGGGCTGCCGGGTAAGAGGTAGTAACCCCACAAGCCATTGTCCAGTCGGGTGAGATCGCTCAACCCCGGATCGATGGGCGAAGACGAGGTACCCACCTGGTTGCCGTCGACGCCGTTGACCAGCGTCAACTGTCCCGACCCGTCACCGATCAGGTTGTGCGAACCAGACAGCGTGCCGTCATAACGATAGATATCCGGCGCGGTCGCGGCCCCGTTGCCAGCTACAATCGTGTTGTTCAGTGTCGTTGTTGCAGAACCGCCATCGCTGTAAATCCCACCACCTTTGCTGGCCGAGTTACCCGAGAGCATGGAGTTCGTGACGGTCAGCGCGCTGGAGGTGCAGTTGTGACAAATCCCGCCACCCAAGATCGCTGAATTGCCTGAAAGCGTGGAGTTTGTGAGCGTCAGCTCGCCGTAACTGCAAACCCCGCCGCCGTCGTCACTGGCCGAGTTGCCCGAAAGCGTGGAGTTCGTGACCGTCAGCGTGCCGCGGCTGCAAATCCCGCCGCCAAAGCCGGCCGAGTTCTCCGAAAGCGTGGAGTTCGTGACCGTCAGTGTAGTGCAATTGCCGTAAATCCCGCCGCCATCGCTGCTGGCCGAGTTGCCCATGAGCGTGGAGTCTGTGATATTCACCATGGTGTCGTTGTCGTAGCCCCAGGCGCCAATCCCGCCGCCAAAGCCGGCCGAGTTGCCCGAGAGCGTGCAGTTCACGACCGTCAGATCGCCGTAGCCGCTGCAAATGCCGCCGCCGCTGTGGCCGGCCGAGTTGCCCGAGAGCGTGGAGTTTGTGACCGTCAGCGTGCCATAGATGCTGTGAATCGCGCCGCCGCCACCGTCGTCGTTGCTGGCCGAATTGCCCGAGAACGTGGAGTCATTGACCGTCAATGTGCCAAAGTGGCTGGAAATCCCTCCGCCGCCGTAATTGGCCGAGTTGCCCGAGAACGTGGTGTTCATGACCATCAACGTGCCGGAGTCGCTGTAAACCCCGCCGCCGTAGTAGTCCGCCGAGTTGCTCGATAACTTGCAGTTTGTAACCGTCAGCGTGGCTGTGACGTTGTCGTTAGAGCTGTAAATCCCGCCGCCGTTGTAGCTGGCCGAGTTGCCCGAGAACGCGGAGTTGCTAACCGTCAGCGTGCCGGAGTTGAAAATCCCGCCCCCGGAAATTCTCTCGGGATGGCTTGGGTTATTCCAACTATTAGCATTCGCATTTCCACCGATGATCGCAATGCCGTCGATCGCCGCCTCGATACTCTCTCCGCAATAGACCACCGTATACGCATTGTCAGCATTGTCGCCGGCCGTGCCGAGATCGCCGGAGAGCGTGGTAACGTGGGCTGCCCAGTCGCGGGCGTCGAGGGTGGTTTCGGTGCCCGCGAAACCGCCGTAGAGAGTCACGCCGTCGACGAGCGAAAAGCTGGCCGATCGGGCGTCGCCGGTTTCCAGTTCCGCGCTCGGCGTGTAGGTTCCCTCGGCGATCCATATTTGGTCAACGTCGTTGGTTGCAACGGCATCGGCGTTGAGCGCGGCGGCTTGTGTCAACGCATCTTGCAGATCGTGGTACGCGGAGTCCCAGGCCGACCCATCGCCGCCGGACGTCGCGTCGGCGTTGACCATCAAGATCGCCAGCATCCGCCGATCTTCGAGCGGTTCAACGCGAAGCCGAGTGCGGTATTGAAGTCGCGACGGCTTAGGACGAGACGGACGGGACGCCCGACGAGAAGAGCCGTTATGATCGGCGAATTGGCGAACACGCATGGCGTCACCCCTTTTGCAGCAGAGAACCGCCCTCCAATCCTACAGGCTACCAGTCTGCGGACACCCAGTCGGGTTGTCAAGGCAGTAGGCCGAAATCCGAGGAAGATTGGCTCTACCGGGGGAGATACGAATGGGCGGATTGGCCCATCCGGGTTGGTCACCACGACTGGCTTTCGTCCGAATCGGCTGGGTGACACACCGGCTCGGTCCCTTGCGCCACCGCCACCCAACCGATCAAAGGGCGTTTCCCAACTACGCCCGTTTGGCCACTTCCGCCTTCATGAAGGCCAGCCCGTCGGTGGCGAGTTGGCGCTCGCTCTGGTACATGCGGCGCCAGATCTTCGTTGCGGGGATCAGTTTCTCCAGGGCAAGGCCGAAGGCCTCGATCACCATCAGGCCGTCGTAGCCGATCTCGGAGAGCGTGTCGAAGTTCTCCTTCCAGCGGACGTTGCCCGAGCCGGGCGTGCTGCGGTCGTTCTCCGAAATGTGAACGTGGCCGAGGCAGCCGGCCAACGCGCGGATGGCGCTGGGGATGTTCTTTTCCTCGATGTGGGCGTGGAACGTGTCGTACATCATTTTGCAGTACGGATGGTCGACGTCGCGGACGAATCGCGCGCCGTCGGCCGCGGTGTTGAGCAGATAGCACTCGAAGCGGTTGAGGTACTCGACGCCGAGCGTGACGCCCACCTTCTCGGCGTGCTCGGCCGCCTCGCGCATGCTCTGGACCGCCCATTTCCATTCGTCCTTGGTCGCGCCCTTGCCGCTGAACTCGCCCAGGGCGGAGTGGAACGGGCCGGCCATCACCTCGCACCCGGCCGCCGCGCAGCAATCCAACGTCCGCTTGTTCGCCTCGACGCCCTTGCGGCGGACCGCCGGGTCGGGGCTCATGGGGTTCTCGGCCGAGCCGCGGACCGTCGTGGCCGAGCGGGCCAGTCCGACGGCGTCCAGACGCTTCCCCCACTTCGCCGAGTTCGCTTCGTCGATGTCGAACATCGGCAGTTGTCGTTGAGCGTGTCGGTCCACAGCCGCTGGTTCTTTCCGTATCGAATGTTTTACTCCTGGGGGCAGTGTTTGGGGGTTCGGGGCCTGGGGTTGGGGATTAGGACCGGCGAATCAATAACTGTCGTATTGTCGCCTTTCGCTCCGCGAAAGTAGCGTTCCTTCCACGCCACTTTCGCGGAGCGAAAGGCGACAATTATTGATTCGCCAATCCTTAGGGTCGGGGATTAGGGGTTGGGGTTCAACACCATCAATCGTCGCCCATCTGCTGCCCGGCCCCCTAACCCCTAGTCCCTAACCCCTTACTCTCACACCTTCATGCTTCGGCCGCGGCGGCAGGATTCGGTTTGCTTGTAGGCCAGCACGAGGGCATCCCGGGCCAATTCGCCGTCCAAAAGCGGCGAAGGCTTGCCGGCGGTGACCGCGCGGATGACCTCCTTCGTCTCGGTGGCGAAATCGTCCACCGGGTCGCCCGCCCCCAGCTTCGGACGGTTGATGCGGCCGTCGTTGGTCAACACCGTCACCGGCATCGCGGCGTGCGAGTCGAACAGCAGCGTGGCTTGCTCCAGGTAAATCTCATAGCCGTTGGTGAACGGGCGGCCCTGCTGGTTGATCGTGCCGCCGGTGACCGTGACCATCAACTGCGGATCGGCGAAGAGGAACTGCGTGTGAAACAGCTCGACCACCTCGCCGCGCATCCGCCCGACGGTCTGCACCGCCTTGGGCATGCCGCAGACGAGCCGGACGAAGTGCGTGTCGTGGATGTTGAGGTCGACCATCGGCCCGCCGCTTTTGTCCGCGTTCCAATAATGGGTCATCCAGACGGGATCGGAGATCACGCGTTTGAAGTGCGCGCCCAGGAGCTTGCCGTACTTTTGGCTCTTGATCGTCTGATAGGCGAAGCGGTAGGCGGCGAAGAACGGCAGCACGTGGCCGATCATCAAGAGCTTGCCCCGCTTCCGCGCGGTCTTGACCATCCGCTCGGCGTCGGCCGGTTTCATGGCGATCGGCTTTTCGCAGAAGACGTGCTTGCCCGCCTTCAATGCCGCGATGGCTGCGTCGGCGTGCGCGTCGGGGGGCAGGCAGATGTCGACCACGTCGATTTTCGGATCGGCCAGCAGGTCGTCGAATTGGGCGTACCTGGCCACGCCCTCGAGGTCCATCCGCTTGCCCTGCGGCCCGAAATTCCCCTTGATCGACCGCCAGTCGCCGGCCAAACGATCGGGCTGCGTCTCGCAAATCGCCTTGACCTTCGCTCCGCGCGTCCGCTCATAGGCCAGATAGTGAATCATGCCCATGAATCCCAAACCCGTGATTCCAACGTTCGTCATCGTCCTACCTCGTTGATTGCTAGAAACTTGTCGTATGCCGCGTCCCAGGCGGCCGTGTCGTGGGGCTCGTACTGGTCGACCTCGAAGCTGCGGCGGATGACGTTGCGGGCGTCGGCGATGGACCCGACGTCGCCGGCCGAAACCGCCTGCATCATCAGATTGCCGGTGGCGGTGGCCTCGATCGGGCCGGCCAGCACGCGGCGACCGCAGGCGTCGGCCGCGGCCTGGCAGAGCTGCCGGTTCCGCGTGCCGCCGCCGACAACGTGGATCGTCTCGATCCGTCCGCCGGAGATCTCCTCGCACATGCCCAACACGCGGCGGAACTTCATCGCCAGGCTGTCCAAGGCACAACGCAACACCCCGCCCTCGCTCTCGGGAACCTTCTGATTCGTGCGGCGGCAGTAGCCGCGGATGGCCTCGGGCATGTCGTCGGGGGCCAGGAAGTCCTGCGCGTCGGGGTCGATAAACGAGGCCAACGGCTTGGCCGCCGTGGACAACCGGTTGAGATCCTCCCAGCCCCACTCGCGGCCCGAGCGATTCCAAATCCGGCGACACTCCTGGACCAGCCACAGTCCGCAGATGTTCTTGAGCACGCGGGTGGTGCCGCCGACGCCGCCCTCGTTGGTGAAGTTCAGTTCAAGGACCTTGTCGTTGACCACGGGCTGGGGCGACTCGATGCCCATCAACGCCCAGGTGCCCAGGCTGATGTAACACCAGTCGGGCCGTTGGCCGGGGCGGCTGGCGGCGGGCACGGCCATCACGGCGCTGGCCGTGTCGTGCGAGCCGGGCAGGACGACGTCGGCCTCAAGCCCCAGCCCGGGGCGCAGCGGGCCGAGGTTCGTCCCCGGCGGCGCGAGGCGGCCGAGGATGCCGGAGGGCAGGTCGAACCGGTCGAGCAACTCCGTGGCCCAGTCGCCTCGGATCGGGTTGTGCATCTGGCTGGTCGAGGCCTCGGTGAACTCGTTGCACTTGACGCCGGTCATGAGCCAATGGAACAGGTCGGGCACCATGAGCATGGTCTCGGCCACCTCCAACAACGGCGAATCGGCCAGCTTCATGGCCAGCAGTTGGTAGAGCGTGTTGAACTGCATGAACTGCAAGCCCGTGTGGCGGAAGATTTCCTCGCGGGGCACGATGGCGAAAGCTTTTTCGAGGATGCCGTTGGTGCGGCTGTCACGGTAGTGGGAGGGATTGCCCAGGAGCACGTCCCCCCGTCCGAGCAAGCCGAAATCGACCCCCCAAGTGTCCACGCCCACGCTGGTGATGGGCGTCGGGGACGCCGCGGCGGCTTGCAGTCCGTTTTGGACGTGGGTCCACTGGGCCAGGAGATCCCAGTAAAGACTACCGGCAACGTCGACGGGTCCGTTGTCGAAGCGATAGACTTCTTCGAGGGCGAGGCGGCTGCCATTAAAGCGACCTATGACGTGCCGGCCGCTAGAGGCACCCATGTCAATCGCCAGATAAGCTTTTTCGGCCGTCATGGGTGCGGGTCTCCGGGAATCCGATGATACAAAGTGTCTGACGCAAATAGTGCCCGGTCCGGAGGCAGCCGTCAAGTACCCCGCGCCAAGTCCGCCGAATGTGGCTCAGCCGCCCCCGGCTGGGTGAGGCTGCCGCGGCACACCACCGGGAGCGGCGGCGCCACACGTATCCACCGTCGAGGGGGGGTGCCACGAATAGCTTGCAAGAGAAAAATCCGATAGTAAGCAGGAAACCTCTTGATTTTGACAAGTCACTCTATAATAATTGAGGCGCATCCGTTGGGGATCCTGGCTGTTGCTGATCGAAGGTGGTAGTCTGATCTCGTCCGAGTGCGGCAGCGTGTGTTCAGAGTCGAGGTGAGAAATCGTCACGAAAGAGTAACGCAGGCAGTCGGGTCAGCGCCACGCGGCACTGGCACGACCGAGCTAATTGTGCCTGGGTTGTCCCGTATCCCTTGTCTCCTGCACATTGTAGGCCTAGCCGCATGAAAATCTCCGCCAAAACCGAGTACGCGTGTATCGCCATGCTGGAACTGGCCGCGCGGTATGGGGCCCGCGAGCCGGTCCGCATTCGAAAGATCGCCGAGCGCCATGGCGTTCCGCCGCGATTCCTGGTCCAAATTCTCCTGCAGCTCAAGGGGGCCGGCTTCGTCGCCAGCACCCGGGGCGCCGCCGGAGGGTATCACCTCATCATGCCGCCCGACGAGGTTTCGCTTGGGCAGGTGATGGAGGTGATCGAAGGCGGCAACAAGACCGCGTCGGCCAAGGCGTGCAGCGCGTCGCCCGACTCGCCGGCCGTGAAGGTGCTGCTTCGCGCCTGGCAGGATGTGGAAGCGGTCGAGCGGAAGATGCTGCACGACATCTCCCTGGCCGATCTGCTGGCGCGAACGCGCGAGCAGGACGAACAGATGTACAACATCTGATCGCCACTCGTGTCGGCCGATCGACCGTCTTCCCGCGCGGGCCTCGCGCATCGGCCCGCCGGACGCCGCGATCGGCCGGCGCTGCCGTGCCCTTCGCCCCCCGCGCATTGGTTGTCCGGGTCTTCCCACGTGTGTGACACTTCCCACGGCTCGCCTTGTCCGGCCGTCCGTTTTCTGGGACAATTGCCGCCGAACACACGGCGAGGGCCCGTGTTTCCGGATGCTGCTAATCAACGGAAAGGATAAGAGGATGGCCGATCTTGTGCCTGCTCATGGTGGACTTGCGGAACCGGTCTGTCGGACCGTCGAGGGCGAAGCAGCCGAAGAACTGATCGCCCGCGCCGAACACATGCCCAAGGTGCCCGTCTCCGACGCCGATGTCTCGACGGTCTATCGCTTCGGCGACGGGGGCCTCAGCCCGCTGGTCGGGCCGATGGACGCCGCGACCTACGACCGGGTGCTCGAGGAGCAGGTGATCGAGCGCGACGGCCGGCTCTACGCCTGGACCATTCCGATCGCTTTGCCGATCACCGACGAGGTGGCTTTCCAGTTGAAAGTCGGCCAGGAGGTCGGGTTGGTCAACTCCGACGGGGACACCATCGCCACGCTTGCGATCAGCGACGTCTTCGAGTGGGACAAGCGGAAGTACCTCTCGAAGGTCTACCGCACCGACCGCGTCGACCACCCCGGCGCGGACATGGTCCTCAAGGGCGACGCCGGCAATAGCTACCTGTTGGGCGGCACGATCCAAGTGCTGCCGCAGCCGAAAGACCCACGGTTCGGCAAGTACGTGCTCTCGCCCCGCGAGGTCCGCAAGCTGTTGGCCGAGAAGGGCTGGGACCGCGTCGTCGCCTTCCAGACGCGCAACCCCTTGCACCGGGCGCACGAGTACGCCTTGGTTTACGGCCTGGAGACGCTGCTTCGCGCGGGCCACAACGCCGGGGCGTGCCTCAACCCGTTGATCGGCGAAACCAAGGGCGACGACGTTGCCGCCGACGTCCGGATGCACACCTATAAGACGCTGATCGACCAACGGGCGCTGGGCTCGGGCGACAGCGATCCGGCGCTCTGGGGTCCGCGCGGCGAGGAAGTGCCCGACCGGGTGATCCTGCTGGGTCTGGACATCAAGATGTTCTACGGCGGTCCGTCCGAGGCGGTGATGCACGCGATTTACCGGCAGAACTTCGGCTTCACCGACATCATCATCGGCCGCAAGCACGCCGACGCCCCCTATCACGACGGCTCGCCGATCTGGGGCGATTTCGACGCCCATGAGGTTTTCGACCATCTGCGGGGCGATCTGGCGATCAAGCCGCTGCGCGTCGGATTCGCCGCCTACTACGAATCGGTCGGCCGGGTCGATTTAATGGAGAACCATCCGGAGGAGAAACCGGTCTTTATTTCGGGCAAACAAGTCCGCGCCACGCTCTTGGAAGGCCGCGACGTCGATTCGCGGATCATGCGCCCGAGCACGTCGAAGATCCTCGCGGAGGCGATGGCGGCGAGGCCGTGAAGCGGAAAACGGCAGACGGTAGACGGAAATCGCTCAACTCTCAACTGACCACTGGCCACTGACAACTCGCCCATGCGACAAATCCTCGTCACCAGCGCGTTGCCCTATGCCAACGGGCACATCCACCTCGGGCACCTGGTCGAATACTTGCAGACGGACATCTGGGTGCGGTTCCAGAAACTCGTCGGCAACCGGTGCGTTTACGTGTGCGCCGACGACACCCACGGCACGGCGATCATGATTAGCGCCACCCAACAGGGCATCACCGAAGAGGAACTGATTGCCCGGATGCAGAAGGCCCACATGGCCGATTTCGCCGGCTTCGACATCGAGTTCGACAACTACGGCAGCACCAACAGCCCCGAGAATCGCGAGTACTGCGCGGAGATTTGGTCCGCCTTGCGCCGCGCCGGGCTGGTCGTCGAAAAGGAAGTGACTCAGCTCTACGACCCCGTGGCCGGCACGTTCCTCGCCGATCGCCAGGTGAAGGGCACGTGTCCCAAGTGCGGCGCGGCGAACCAGTACGGCGACAACTGCGACAAGTGCGGCGCGACCTACAGCCCCAGCGAATTGAAAAACCCGGTCTCCGCCTTCACCGGCGCCACGCCCGAAAACCGCAGCGCCAACCACCTGTTCGTCAACATCGAGCGGCTCCGCGACTTCCTCACCGAGTGGACCCAGAAAGGCGACCACCTGCAACCGGAGGTGGCGAACTATCTGGCGGGCCACTTCCTGCACGAGCCGCTGCGCGATTGGGACGTCTCGCGGCCCGCGCCGTACTTCGGGTTCGAGATCCCGGATTCGCCGGGCAATTACTGGTACGTCTGGTTCGACGCGCCGATCGGCTACATGGCCTCGACCCGGCAGTGGTGCGACCGCCACGGCGAGAACTTCGACGACTGGTGGCGAAGCGACAAGACCGAAATCCACCACTTCCTCGGCAAGGACATCACCTACTTCCACACGCTGTTCTGGCCGGCCATGCTCAAGACCGCCAAAATCAGCTTGCCGAAGAAGGTCCACATCCACGGCTTCCTCACGGTCGGCGGCGAGAAGATGTCCAAGAGTAAGGGCACGTTCGTCCGCGCGGCGACGTACCTCGAACATCTCAACCCGGCGTATTTGCGGTACTATTACGCCTCGAAGCTTACCGCCCGGGTGGACGACCTCGACCTGAACCTCGACGAGTTCGTCGCCAAGATCAACTCGGACCTCGTGGGCAAGGTGGTCAACCTGGCCAGCCGCGCGGCGAAATTCGTCAAGAAGACCGGCTTGTCGGCCGCTTACCCCGATGACGGCGGACTGTTCCGTCAGGCCGCCGCCGACGGCCGGACGATCGCCGAGGCGTACGACGAGTGCGACTTCAATCGGGCGATGCGGCAGATCATGGCCGTGGCCGATCGGGCGAACCAGTACGTCGAACACGCCCAGCCGTGGACGCTTCGCGCGGACGCCGCCCAGGCCCAGCGGCTGCAAGACGTTTGCACCGTCGCACTGAACCTGTTTCGCCAGATCGTCGTCTATCTCGCCCCGGTGCTGCCGCGGCTGGCCGATCAGACCGCCGAACTGTTGAACCGCCCGATCCGCCACTGGGACGAGTCGCAAGAGCCGCTCGTGGGCACGCCGGTGAGCAAGTTCACGCACATGATGAAGCGGGTCGAGCCCAAGCAAGTCGACGCCATGATCGCCGCCAGCGCCGAGCCCGAGGCGGACAACGCGGCAGCCGCCACGTTCGACGACAGCCCCGAGCCGCTGGCCGACGAGCCGCTGACGGGCGTCTGCACGTTCGACGAGTTCGCGAAGGTCGATCTTCGCGTCGCCCGAATCGTCGCGGCCGAAGACGTGCCCGAGGCCACCAAGCTGCTGCATCTGACGCTCAGTCTCGGCGGCGAGAAGCGTCTGAGCGTCTTCGCGGGCATCAAGGGCGTCTACGAGCCGGAGAGCCTCGTGGGCCGGCTGGTGATCTGCGTGGCGAATCTCGCCCCGCGGAAGATGAAATTCGGCACAAGCGAAGGTATGATCGCCGCCGCCGGCGCCGGGGGCAAGGAGATTTACCTCCTCTCGCCCGACGAAGGCGCCAAGCCCGGCCAGCGGGTGCATTAGTAGCGCGGGTGAAATTGCCGAAATGCTGGGCTACGGCACCGCAAGCAGCGTGACGCGAGCCATCGCGCGGGTGGAATCCCGCGACCCCCGGGTGCAACAAGCGGCCGCCAAGCTGGAGCAAGAATTCGCCTAATCACTATTCAAGCTCTGACCCCACAATCCCCCTTCTTGCCGCTATCCTCGGGGTTCGATTCTCCATCGCTCAGGCTGTAGAGACTCGCTGGACCAGCATAGCAGTCAACGCGGACCGTGCTTGTGGCTGACGCGTAGGACCGATTCACTTCTTCTGGTTGTCGTATCCAAAGTACGCAGGAGCCTTGGGGTCTGGCGCCGTCAGGTGACTCTTCTCCTTTTCGTACCATTGCATGGCGTTGGCGACATACTCTGCGTCGTCCTTGCCAGGAATGTCAAAGCCCTCGAAGCACTGCCGGACGGCTGCCGCGATGTCGGACTGAACCTCCGGTACCTTGCAGCGCGAATACGCATCGCCAAGAACGAGCACAGGATCTTTCAACGACTTCTTGGCGTAAACCACCAGCCAATACGCAGTGTTAGTCTCTGGGCCAATATTCACTGGATAACGCGTGGACAACAGCGTGACGAGGCTGTCTCGATCGCCCGCATCGATCAACGAAGACACCACGAACTGGAGAACACGGGTCTCAAATCCGTTCGGGTCCTTCCACTCGTGAATCGGCAGCGTTTCGCACGTGGCGGCCAGGTGGCGCATGTCCGCCATTGACAGGTTGTTCTCGAGGAGACTCCGCTGAAGGCGGATCAACTTCTCGAGCTTTCGTCCGGGGTCCACACGTCCCTCTCGCGCGTCGTCGAGAAGCGCGTCCCACTCCTGCTTCATCTGAAGCATCCTCGGTGAGTTCCACGATGTGATAGGCTCCTTCCGGCACAATGCGAACAGGGCACATAGGGCCGCCAACGCAAAGAGCCCAATGTAGAAAGCAAGTCGTTTCACTTCACTCTCCTCAATGTGCAAGCGAAGTGGGGTCACAAGCGACGTGGGGTCAGAGCTTGAATAGTGATTAGATCCACTCGGCCGGAAATGCTGCCCCCGCCCACTTAATCACTATTCAAGCTCTGACCCCGCCTCCTCCCCGGAGCCAGTCCACTTTTCAACTCGCGTCAGAGGCGAAGTATCCCCAGCGCCACGAGCTTCTCGCGGCATTCGTCGCGCTCGCGGCAGCGGGTTAGATCGGCCCAGGCAGGGTCTTGCGCCGCGAGAAAATCCTCTTCGCTCGCCGGGATTCTGCCCGCGCGGGCCAGACGCTCGATCACACCGCGGTCCAGCCGCGAAAGGGTCATCGCTTCGAGCCGGTAGTCGACGAACGCCTCCCAGACCATCGGAAACAGCGGCCGGACAATCTCGCGGCCGATCGTCTCCGCATATTGCCGAATCTCGCGCTGCGCGTGAACGTCCATCCGCAGGTGCAGAAAGTGAAGCAGGTTGTGCAGATCGAGCTTCCAGTATGCCTCGGTGTACGTCGACAGCGGCAATTCCTTGCGAGCTTGCTCCCGGGCAACGCCCAGTTCGAGCCGGTGCTGATAGACCTCTCGGGCGTGCTGCTGCACGCGAGCCTCCCCCTCGGTTAGCTCGCGGCCGATCGATTCGTCCAAGAACCCCTCGCTGCCCTGGCGGTTGTCCGTGGCTTGCCTGCGCCAGGCATCCGCCGGGGTGGTCTGCGCGGCATCGATGGCGATCGAATACCGCGTGCTGTATTCGTTGACCGAGGCCGTGCGGTGGCGGATCCACTGCCGCCAGGCGTCCATCGGCACGCGGACCAGGAGCTTCACGTCGGCCATTTCCAGCGGCGTCGTGTGAGCGTGCCGCATCAGGTAGCGGATCAGCGTCCGGTCGTCCGAGACCCGCTGGGTTCCCTCGCCGTAACTCACCCGGGCGGCCTGGACCACGGCCTGGTCGTCGCCCATCGCGTCCACCAGGCAGACGAAGCCGTCGTCGAGGACCGGGAACTTCTTCCAACGCAGTTTGTCGAGGATGGCGGCGTTGCTGGTCATGCGGGCTTACTTCTTTTCGAGCATCTGCTGATACAACGCGGCCAACAGCGCCGGGTTGTCGCTCTGGACGATCTTCTGGATCTGATCCGGCGGGACGCCGAGCTTTTCGAGGGCCCCGGCGGCCCGGGCCAAGATTCTCGCCCGGGCTTTCCCCTCGGCCAGGTACAAATCGGTGAGCATTTCGCCCAGCCGCTGGACCATGATGGCGTCGCGGTTGTTGTAGTAGTTCTTGATCGCCCGCTGTTGGTAGTCCGTTCGTTTCGCCATGCTCTCTCCGCAGCCTCCGGCCCTGGGTCCCCGACGCCAATCTCGCCATTATGGCCATTTTTGCGATTGCTGCCAGTCCTTCGGCGCGGCACGCTCAATCTGTGTTCATCCGTGTCCATTCGTGGTTTCCTCCGGAATCGACCAGAGAATCTCACCTTCTCAGAAACGTCGCCGGGCTTTACGATGCCCGGCATGGAACCGACGAAACGACACCCCTTGATTGCGGCAGTTCGGGTGACCGGGCTGGGGACGCTGGCCAGCCGGCTCTTGGGCATGGTCCGCGACATCGCCACGGCGGCACTGTTGGGCCTCTCTGGCGGGGGTGTCATGGATGCGTTTGTCATCGCGCTGCGGATCCCCAATCTGTTTCGCCGGTTGTTCGCCGAGGGCGCCCTAGCGGCCAGCTACTTGCCGGTCCTGACCCGCCTTCTGGAGAACGACCGGCGGCAAGCATGGCAATTGGCCAGCGTCCTCTTGACCTGTCTGGCACTACTATTGACGGTTGTGTTGCTCATGGGAGAGGGGGTCTGCGGGTTGATTTGGGTGTTTGGGGGGGACGTGCCGGGGATTGGGCTTCTGCTGGGGCTCACGGCCACCATGTTGCCCTACGCAGTGTTCATTTGCCTGGCCGCCCAAGTTTCCGCCACGCTGCACGCGCTTTCCCATTTTGCCGCACCAGCCCTGGCCCCCACGCTGCTGAACCTCTGCTGGCTCTTCGGCGTCTGGGTCGTCGCCCCCTGGTTTGCCCCCGACAAGGAGGCCCAAGCGTACGTCCTGGCCGTGTGCGTTCTGGTGGCCGGACTGCTTCAATTGGGCATCCAGGTTCCCGTGCTGGTGCGGCTCGGCTTCCGGTTTGACTACAACTGGGCCGCCGGCCGCGGTGCCCTGGGCGAAGTGCTTCGCGCGATGGGGCCCATGATCCTTGGCCTGGGCGTGACCCAAGTCAACACGCTCCTCGACAGCTTGATCGCCTGGGGGCTGGCCGCTTCTCCCGACGGGCCGCAACAGTTCTCCTGGTTCGGCCGCGCCGTCGACTACCCCATGCAACAGGGGGCCCCCGCCGCGATCTATTACGGCGAGCGGCTTTACCAGTTCCCACTGGGCATCCTCGGCATGGCCGTGGCCACGGCGATCTTTCCCTTGCTGAGCCGACACGCCGCCCGGGGCGACCACCGGCAACTCGGCGCCGATCTGACCCTCGGACTCCGCCTGGTCCTTGCCCTGGGCATTCCCGCCGGAGTCGGCTTGATCCTGCTGGCCGAGCCGTTGGCGCGGCTCCTTTTCCAGCACGGCGAGTTCGACGCCCAGGACACGGTCCGCGCGGCGGGAATGATCGCGTGCTATGCCGGCGGCGTTTGGGCATTCTGTGCCGTGCCGGTGATCGTTCGCGGGTTCTACGCCCTGGGCGACCTCGCCACGCCTGTCCGGATCGGCATGGCCGCCGTGGGTCTGAACCTGGTGCTCAACCTGACGCTCATCTGGCCGCTGGCCGAACGGGGTCTGGCCGTGGCCACGGCCGTGGCCACGGCCGCGCAGGTTCTGCTGCTGGCCGTCGTATTTTCCCGCCGCCAGAGCCGGCTCGACTGGTCGTCGCTGGGCGTCACGGCCGCCCGAAGCCTCATGGCCACCGCCGCGATGGTCGTCGCCGGCCGGATGATTTTGGATCGGCTCGGTCCCGGCGAGGGCTTTTCGAGTCAGATCCTCGGCGTCGGCCTTCCGCTGGCGGCCGCCGCGACGGTGTACTGCGTGGCGTTTCGCGCGATGGGGGGCCGCGAGATCGGCATGTTGCTCGCCCGACGTCAGTCTTCCCGAGGGCTGCCGCCGATGTTAGATTAGTCGAAGGAAAGCGGAGAGCGGTAGGCGGTTGAAAGTTGAGGGTTGAAGGTTGGATGCGTCGTCTTCCTTCAACCTTCAACCTTTAACCGACAACCGACAACCGACAACCCCCATGCCTCACGCCACGTATACACCAGCGGATTTCCACCGCAATCCGCTGATGTTCTACTACGAGGTGACGCTCGCCTGCGATCTGGTCTGCAAGCATTGCCGGGCGTCGGCCCAGGAAGACGCCGATCCGGGCGAGTTGACCACCGGGCAGTCGATGGCCCTCATCGACCATGTGGCGACGTTCCCGCGGCGGCCGATGCTCGTCTTCACCGGCGGCGACCCGCTGAAACGCGCGGACCTGTGCGACCTGATCCGCCACGCGGTGGCCTCGGGCCTGGAGGTGGCGCTGACCCCGTCGGCGACGCCGCTGGCCACGGCCGAGGCGTTCGAGCGCGTCCTGACGGCGGGAGTGCGACGGCTGGGGATCAGCCTCGACGGCGCCGACGCCGCGACGCACGATGCGGTGCGCGGCTGGGAGGGCAGCTTCCAGCGGACGCTGGGCATGTTGGCCGACGCCCGGCGGCTGGGCATGGCCGTCCAAGTCAACACGACGATCACGCGGCGGAATTTCCACCAGATCGACGCGATCGCCGAGTTGCTAGCCGGACAGGGGATCGCGATGTGGTCCGCGTTTTTCCTCGTGCCCGTCGGACGCGGCGTCGAAGAAGAGCGGATCACGCCGGCCGAGTACGAAGTGGCATTCGAGCGACTGTGGCATCACGCCCGGCGGCAGCCCTACGGCGTCAAGACGACCGAGGCGCCGCACTACCGCCGCTACGTGTTGCAGCATGGGGGCGATCCGCTGGCGGGTCCGGGGGGTGAGAAGGACAGTGCCGCCCGACGCGGCCATCGCGCCCCGCTGGGCGTCACCGACGGCCGCGGCGTGATGTTCGTCAACCACAAGGGCGAGATCTACCCCGCCGGCTTCCTGCCGCTTTGCTGCGGGCGGTTTCCGAACGACTCGGTCGTGGACGTGTACCAGAACCACCCGACGTTCCGCGCGCTACAGGACCCCGACCAACTCAAGGGCAATTGCGGCCGCTGCGAATACCGCCACATCTGCGGCGGCAGCCGTGCCCGAGCCTACGCCGTCACCGGCGACCCCCTGGCCAGCGAGCCCGACTGCGTCTACCAGCCGGGGCAAGGCCCGCTTGTCAAACCGCAAGCGTGAGTTTTTCGGAGTGCGGCGATTCATCGCCGCTTTGGACCTGTATTTGCCGTTCCCGAGCTATGCGGAGGCTCAGCGGACGGCTATCATTCCCGTCTTGCGGCTCGGCCAAAGAAAGCGGCGATGAATCGCCGCACTCCGAAAACTGTCCAGAGGCCAAGAACTCCGCCGAGGCCAGGAGAGAATGATGCCCAAGTACCGTTTGATGACGCCCGGGCCGACACAGGTGCCGGAGGCGAGCCTGCTGCGACTGGCCGAACAGGTGACCCACCATCGGACGCCCGAGTTCCGCGGGCTGTTGGCCGAGGTGCTCGACGGGCTGAAATACGTTTTTCAGACGACCGGAGACGTGTTACTGCTTACCAGCAGCGGCACGGGAGCCATGGAAGCGGCGGTCGCCTCGGTCGTTCCACGCGGGGGGAAGGCGATCGTCCTGGAGTCGGGCAAATTCTCCCAGCGGTGGCGAAAGCTCTGCGAGCGGTTCGGCATCGAGGTGGTTCGCCATGAGATTCCCTGGGGCGAGGCGTTCGACGCCGCCGATGTCGCCCGACTGTTGGCGGAGCATCCCGACGCGGTGGCCGTTTACGCGACGCTTTCCGAGAGCAGCACCGGCGTGGGACACGATATCGAGGCGATCGGCCGGGTGGTGAACCCGACGGGTGCCCTGCTTGTGGTCGACGGCATCAGCGGCGTCGGAGTGATGGAGAGCCGCACCGATGCATGGGGCATTGACCTCTTGGTGGTGGGGTCGCAAAAGGCCCTGATGGTGCCGCCGGGTCTGGCGTTCGTGGCCGTAAGCCCCAAGGCATGGCGGCAGATCGAGTCGATCGAACCTCAGGCGTTCTATTTCGATCTAAGCCGAACTTTGTCCTGGGTTTTGAACCGAAGTCTTTGTGGCGCACGAGGTTTGGGGCTCGTGTCGCTGCGCGGGTTCTGGCTACGGCGGGATCGGCAGGGCGAGTAGATCGAAGACGTGTTGTTGCAGGGGCGTCGGCTCG
>JAPLNP010000587.1 GCA_026401055.1 Planctomycetia bacterium | reverse complement strand
TGGCCGATGCCCCCGGCGACCATCACGAGGTGCTCGGTTTGCTGCGCCGCAAAACCGTTGCCCAGTGGCCCCCAAACCTCCAAGAGCGTGCCGCCGCGCAGCCGGGCGAGTCGGCCCGTCATCTTCCCGACCACCAAGTACACAACGTCCACCGCCGCCGGCTTGCCCTCGGCATCCGAGACCACGTCGTAGACGGCCATGGGTCGGCCCAGCAGCGGGTCGTTCGAGCCGGGCAAACGGAGCATGACAAACTGCCCGGGCAGCGCCGCGGCGGCGATCCGGGGACACTCGAGTCTCACCCGGTACGTGTCCCGGGCGATCTCGACGTTTTCGGCAATCACGACCGTGCCCTGCCAGGCCCGATCGGCGTATGCGGTTGTCATCAGGGGTCGGGAATTAGGGATTGGGGAAACGATAGCGGCGAGGCGGAAGCTCGCGGTCGGCGCCGAGAGACCGTTTTTCAACCTCCGCTTTCCGTTCTGCAATTTCCGCTTTCCGGTTTCCGGTGAGGTGCCGGGACGGGCTCAACCGCGTCTAGACACCGTAAACCTCAGCGATCATCGCCTCAATGGTTTTGTGAAGACTGGCATCCACTTCGCCCTCTTCCTTAACGTTGGTCACGATCTTCTTGACCCTTGTGCTGATCGCCCGCAAGGTACTCTCGGCGGGGACAACGAAAGGGATCTTCTTGATGTAGTTGGCTGAGTTATTGGCACTCGGGTTGATCGTTCTGATGAGCGTATTACACGTTTCCGTGTTAAAGAAGCCGAGCAGGTAATGAAGCCATTTCTCGTCTCTTGGGAATATGCCAACTATAGATTGATCGAATACCCGATCTTCTAGGACCGCTGCCGAAATGGACGATGATGAGACCATCGGCACTCCGATACCGCGACGAAAATAAAACTCTGAGTTTTGGAATCTTGCTTTAGGGTGTGTCCGATATGCCCTTATGGCCTCAACACTCCAGTCTACATACCACTCATCTGGTTTGTAGTAGCGCTTTCTACCGCCCTTCATAATCGGAATAAACCTGCGTTTTCCGTTGAGTCCATTCAGCAGCCCAGACCGGTCAACGTAGTCGCGGCATATTTCGGATTCGTCGACGGTGCGATAACGAGCCGCCGACCGAATAGCATCGTGTAGCGGGCGTAGGAAATCCGGGTCCTTTCCCGTGTACAACCCCGTGACACAATCAGCTATGTCGCCTAGCCGGTTCTTACACTCATTGATAAGTTTATCCACTCGGGGTTTTTCGGAGACGAAAAGCGCATGATCCACGGTATCCGCCATGACTTGTTGGCTTACCATAGTCACCCGCCGTTTGAGACCCTCACCATTCAGGAGCGCATGAGCGTTCTGTAGGTTATCGATGATTCGGATCGACTCGGCTGACCTGCTTGCAGACTCCCTGACTCTCCGAAGCGTAATGATGCACATTTTGGAATAGCCATACCTCACTCCCGGAAAGAAGGACGAAGGGAAGATCGCCACCTCTTCGATGTGACACTTCGAGAGCAGTCGCTTCCGCAAAGGTTTGTGCAGATGCAGATTCAAGAAAGTGTCCGGGAGGATGAAGACCAGCTTCCCGCCGATTTGCAGCAAGTCCACGCATCGAAAAAGGAACAAGCTGTACGTCTCACGGACGTACATTCCTGGGAAGAGCCTCTTCAGAAAGTCACGCTGCTCGTACTCCAGCCAACCCCCGTAAGGCGGATTCCCTATGATACGGTCATAGCCAGTAGAGAAGTTTGCTTTCAGGGAAAGGTCGGGGTCTGTAAGGGTATCGGCATGATGTATCTCGACGCGAGTATCGTTGCCATACTTCGCATTCAGGTCCACGATGGCGTGGGGGTTCAGTTCGTAGAGGTCAAACGTCACATTCGGTTGTGCTTGCAGAACTGCATCGACGAATACGCCGTCACCGGCGCACGGTTCAAGAACATGATCTCCAGGATTCAATTCCAGTTTAGAGACCATGTACGCTACAATCGCGTTGGACTTCGTGTAGAATGAGCGGTAGACGGAATCCATTTTCTATTACCAGGATAGATATTGATCCAAATTGTTGTCGCAGAAGTGCTTGAATGTTTCTGGCTTCAGGTCGTGACGCCAATCGATGTTCTCTTGAATCCATGCTTGGATGTCAAAGCCAGAGAAATCACAAATCTTGCGGTAAGCGTCAGCCCCGCAATATGCTTCCCATACCGATGAGTTCTTGAGAGTCTGGAAGTAGTGGTTGTTCCTGTCCTCCTGGGATCGAACGAGAAGCACGCAGATATGGTTGTCTTCGAGGTTCTTATAGATCGTCGCAACAAGTAGCAGGCGGTTGGTATTACCCTTTTCGTTGGAGCCAAAGCCACTTTTGAAATCGACGTCGTAATTTCGGTTGTCCAGCCGGAAATGAAGGTCAAGTTCGAGTTTGACCTCTCCCGATGTTACCAGACTCCACGCCTTGCGGTAGTACTGCAAGAGCTGTCGCTTCTGTGCTTCGGAGATCGTCAGTTGACTGATATAGTTCTCGATTTCGTTCTGGAGTTGCCTCTGTACCTCCGCGAACAGAGGCGGCACAAAGTATTCGAGGTTATTCAGGGGATAGTCAAAACAGAGTTTGCAGAACCGCTCCCAAAGCTCCCCAATTCGACGGGAAAACGCCATGTACTCGTAGGGCCAAACGTCGTTACGCGATTCGAGCATGGCAACGAAGTTGGAGTACGTCAGCATCAGGACCGCGCGTAAGGTTTCGTCCTTGCTCCATTTCTCGACGGTCGCCTTCTGAACGGCTGCCTGAATCAGGTTCTCAGCCGTCTTGCCAATTTGCCTGTTGATTGCCCCAGCGCGGCTCTCTTTCTGACTGGCGGCATAGAGGCGGCATACTTCTTGAAGGGACTCTGCTGCCCGGTTTCGGTAGTAGCTCAGAACCCCAGCCTTGTCCCGGACAAAGCTCTTGGTGATTTCGATCATCCTTGCGTCCCCGAAGGTCAGCGTTGCACGCCCGGCTGGAGAGACATCCACCGCCAATTACCTTGCCGCAGCCGCGCTGTTTTCGCTAAATTATCTATGTTTTCGGGCAGTGGCGTTCCTGACACTCGGCTCGATTGTACGGCGGGGCTAATCTCAATGCCACCCCGGGGGCAACGGTGGCACTGAAGCGAGCGGCAAACCGCGAACGGTTTCGTTTTCCGCTTGCCGTCTACCGCTTCTGTCCGACGGCTTTGCGCAGGGCTTCGATCTCGGCGTGGGTCAACGGGCGCCAACGGCCGGGCTCCAACGTGCCGAGCCGGACGGGGCCGACGGCGATGCGGACGAGTTGTTCGACCTTGTGGCCGACTTTGGCCAGCGCGCGGCGGATCTCGCGGTTGCGGCCCTCGTCCAAAACCATTTCCAGGGCGGTGCTCTTCTTATGGCGAGACTTGACCGTGATCTTGACGATGCGAACCATCGCCTCGGCCAGACGGACGCCCCGTCGCAACTCGGCCAGGGTCGCCGGGCTCGGAGAGCCGGCGACCAGCACGCGGTAGATCTTCTCGACGCCGTAACGCGGGTGCGCCAGCCGGTTGGCCAGATCGCCGTCGTTGGTCACCAGGATCAGCCCTTCGCTGTGCAGATCGAGCCGCCCGACGGGAAACAGCCGAGCGGGCCCGTCCGGCAGCAGATCGACCACGCGGGGGCGGCCCGAAGGGTCGCGGTTGGTCGAGATCACGCCGTCGGGCTTGTTGACGGCGTAGTAAACCCGGCGGGTGTCCGGCAAGGGACTTCCGTCGACGCGGATTTCCTGCCGGTCCGTGTCGACCCGGGTGCCCAGTTCGGTGACGACGCGGCGGTCGACCTCGACGCGTCCGGCGCGGATCAATTCCTCGCACTGCCGCCGGCTGTCGATGCCGGCGGCGGCCAGGACTTTTTGCAGACGCTCGCCCTTGGCCGCGTCGGGGCTCTTCGGGCGGGGAGGCGGGGCGGGGCGGGTTTTTCGACGAGGTTGTGGAGGCATGAATGGCCGTCAATCGACGTAGGTTTCGAGGAATCGGGCGAGCCGGTGGAAGTCGGAGTCCTGCTCGATGTAGCGGACCACGGTGACCAGGGTCTCGGGATCGACCAGCTTCTCAAACGGCACGTACTCCAGATCGAGCTGGCCGGACGCGGAGACCATCACTCCGTCGAGCCGCTTCTCGACCAACGCCCGATACGCCCCCACGCCCAACTGGCTGCCCAGCATGACGTCGAAGGCCTGGGGCCGGGCACATCGGGCCTCGTAACCGAGCGTCAGGCCGGTGATCTTGCGCGAGCGGCCGGTCTGCTTCTTATACTCCGCGGCGATCCGTTCGGAGAAGAACCGGCTGAGGTTCAACTTCGAGATGGCGATGTGGCCGTGCTCGTCGCGGGGAACGCCCTCGATCTCCTTGTAGGGCAGGAATTCGGCCAGTCCCTCGGCCAGGACGACCACGCCGTACTCCTTGCCCTCGGCCTCCTCGCGCACCCGCATTGTCGCCACCACGCGCTTGACCACTTCGTCGACGTTCATGACCTTTCGCGTGATCGTTTCGCCGGTGTCCTTGTCCGTGATTTCTTCGACGGCCTCGTACTTGTCGGTGATGTCTTCGACGCTGATGACGAAGCTGGCCTCGCCGGCGATGGCCACGCCATAGGCCAACCAACCGGCGCTGCGGCCCATCGTCTCGGCGACGAAGTAGCTCCGCGCGGACTCGGCGTCGGCCAGCAGATTGCGTATCTCGCTGGCCAGCGTCTCGACCGCCGTGAAATAGCCGAACGTGAAGTCGATGCCCATGTAGTCGTTGTCGATCGTCTTGGGCAGATGGACGACGGGAATGCGCGGGCTGCCGGGGGGCAGTTGATCCTGGAACCGCTGGAACTTGTTGGCGGTCTTGAGCGTGTCGTCGCCGCCGATGGAGATCAAGGCATCGACGCCGATCGATCGCAGCGCCTCGTAGACGGTCCGCAGCGGCCCCGTCCGTTCGGGGTCCCGCAGATGGGCCGGTTCACGGACGTCACGGCCGGGGTTCGCCCGGGCGGTCCCGATCATGATGCCCTGGCTGTTGCGGGTGCGTTTGAGGTGCTTGTGCGTGATCTCGATGTAGTCGCGTCCCTCCTGGAGCGGATGGTCCGGCCCATACTCCATCAGATGCGAGTATCCGTGCAAGACGCCGATCACCGACATGTTGTTCCGCAGAAACGAGACGGAGGCGGTCGAGATCACGGCATTGGCGCCCGGCGCGGGCCCACCGGAAAACAGGATGGCGACTTTGCGGATGTTCGACTCGGTCAACGGGGGGCGGGACAGGGCAGGCATGGCACGCTCCGATCACTTCCACTGGGCAGTCAAAGACGGAGTATTTTAGCCGCTGGCGGCCGGAACCAACAGTGCCCCGACCTTGGCAATTGTACGTCGCCGGGGCCGCGAGCCCAGTAAGAGGCTATCCGAAAAGTATTCTCGGTGTTTTGCGGGTTTCTATGCGGCGGCTCGGTAATGAAACGCGGGTCGGCTCCCGGGCGATAGTCGTCGGAGCATTAGGTGGATGTTGCTGATTTGGATCATCGCAGTGCTCGATTCGGTTCGTCGTTCGTAGTCCTTGCTGTTGCGGCGACAACGGCCGTTCCAGGCGTTCGTACGTTCCACGACCCAACGCTTCTCCAACGGCGTGAATCCCCGCGTCCCCTCCAGGCGCGTCTTTACCTCGATCCGCCAATTCGGGCGTTCCTCTTTCAGCCAAGCCTCCAGCGCATGGTTGTGATACTTGTTGTCGCCGAAGACTACCTCCAGTGGTCTCGCGGCCTTCCTGGGTACGAACCTGGACTCGCAACGCATCGACGAACTTGGCCCAGGTGCCGTCGCCGCGCCACTGGGCAAAATACTCGTACACGGTGCTTTTGGGAAGCAGGTCATGAGGGAGCATGTCCCACTGGCAACCGCTGCGGTTGAGGTACAGGATTGTGTTGACGACCTCCCGAAT
>JAPLNP010000373.1 GCA_026401055.1 Planctomycetia bacterium | reverse complement strand
GGCCAACTCGCCCGGTCCGACCAGGTCGGAGATGATCGGCGGCGTGTGGAGAAACTCCTCGGGCACGGCGCGGATGAGGGCTTCGCGCAGGTCGAGGACGCCCTCGGCGACGCTGGCCACCGTTTCGACCCAGGGCGTTTTGGCCGCCTTGAAGCGGGCGAGAAGTACCTCGTCGGGCCGGCCGAGGTCCGACTTGTTGAAGACCACCACGCGCGGGATTTCGCGGCCGGCAAGTTCGCTCAGGATCGCTTCCTCGAAGGGTCCCCACTGCCCGGCGTCGACCACCACCAGACCGACGTCGGCGCGGTCGAAGACCTGCCGGGTCTTGCCGACACGCTTCTCGCCCAGGGCGCCCGTGTCGTCGATGCCCGCGGTGTCGATAAACAGGACCGGACCCAGGGGCAGCAGTTCCATGGGCTTTTCGACGGGGTCGGTGGTGGTTCCGGCCACTTCGGAGACGATGGAAACTTGTTGCCGGGTCATCGCGTTGAGAATCGACGACTTTCCGGCGTTGCGGCGTCCGAACAGGCCGATATGGAGCCGAAGACCTTTGGGTGTGTGTTTCATTCGTCAAACGCAAAGCCGTGGTCGCAAGCCGGCCTTCGTTGCATGAGCGTTTCTCCAGCACGCCAGACGGACGGTTTGCATTTCGACGCGATCGCATTCCGCCGATACACGCCATTTGAACAGTATACCGACGACCCCCTGTCTCGGCAACCGGCTTGACCCGGGCGGGGGTTGGTAGGCCGCCGCGCGTGACAGAGGCGACCGGGCATGTTATGTTGGGGCGATGGAACCCGCTCCCCACTCCCTCCCCCAGGAGAACCCGCCATGCGTAGGTCCACATCTTCTGCAGTGACCCCTTGCCGCGTCCTTTTTCCTGCCCTGCTCTTGCTCTCGGTCGGCGCCGGGGCTATCACCACGGGCGCCGACGCCACGGCCGAGACGAACCTCGCCTCGGGCAAGACGTACACGCTCTCGCCGCGACCGGAGTACCAGCATTGCACCGACCCGGGCGACGACGTTCAACTGACCGATGGACAGTTGACCGAGGGCTACTTCTGGGTCCAGAAGGGCACGGTCGTCTGGACTCACACGCCGTACGCCGCCGTCACGGTCGACCTCGGCCGCGTCGAACCGATTTCGGGCGTATCGTTGCGGACCGCGGCGGGCGTGGCGGGCGTCTCCTGGCCCGCGGCCATCCGCATCGCGGTGAGCGATGACGGCAAACAGTACCGCGACCTGGGCGATCTGGTCGCGATGGACATGGCCAAACAGGGCGCTTGGCCCGAGGGGTACGCCGTCCGGCGGCTGCTCACCCGCGACCTGGCCAGCCGGGGACGGTTCGTGCAGTTTCTCATCGTTACGGCCGGCGGCGGATTCGTCTTCTCCGACGAGGTCGAGGTGTTTCGCGGCCCCGACGCATTGCTCCAGGCCGACCCGGGCGGAAAGCCGGTCGGCGACGTCACCGAGCGAGTCGTGGAAATGAAACTCGTCGGCGGCATCCGGCGCCGCTACACATCCGACGTGGCCGGCCTTCGCCGGGCGATCGCCGAGACGCCGGGCGTCGAAGAGCCGGTGAAGCGGGACCTGTTGGCCCGGGCGGACGTAGTGGGCAAAAAGTTGGCATCGAGTCCGATCGCACCCGAACCGACGTTTCGGGCCGTTTTGCCCTATGGCGACCTGCACGCCGAGGTGTTCGCGATTCAAGCGGCGTTGTGGAAGGCGATGGGGCGTCCGGCGCTGGCGGCTTGGGTGCCGAATACGTGGGACCCGGTCCCTCTCTTCGTGGCGCCTCCGGCCGGCGCGGCCGGCAAAATCGAAGTTCACGCCATGCGGGGCGAGTACCGCGCGGCGGCATTGAACCTGACCAACGCCACCGACAGCCCCAAGCAGGTTCGGCTGCGTTTCGAGGGTCTTCCCGGCTCGCCGGCGCTCGGCTACGTCGCCGTGGCCGAGGTGCCTTGGACCGACAC
>JAPLNP010000540.1 GCA_026401055.1 Planctomycetia bacterium | reverse complement strand
GTTGTCAAGGGGCGTCTGTGCGCTTTTAGTGGCTACATAATGCAATTCATTCCAAGCACGCAACCCCTTGCAGCCAAGCCACTTAACGACGAAAATCAGGTCGCAAACGAGGAAAAGTCTAGCTTAGGACCGGCGGATCGATGACTGTCGCATTGTCGCCTTTCGCTCCGCGAAAGTAGCGATTCTTCGCGGAGCGAAAGGCAGCATTTCCTAGCGCTACTTTCGCGGAGCGAAAGGCGACTATCCTTACTCGACCGGGTTGATCACGAGGCCGCTTAGGAGCTTCGGATAGAAATACGTGCTCTTCGCCGGCATTCGCTCGCCGGTCATGCTGATGCGGCGAACGTCGTCGACCGTGGCCGGCATCACCAGCGCGGCCAGCGGGTACTCGCCGGTGCGAAGTCCCTCGGCCACTTCGTCGACCAGGTGCACGTATTCGGGCTTGGGCAGGTCCGTCGCGCCCAGGAGTGTTTCAACTACCAGCCGGTGCAGGATGCTCACGCCGAGGCCGCGCCAGTCCTCGTTGTGCTCGGCGGCCACTTCGGCCATCTTTGCCCGGCCCGCGGCGGTGATGGTCGCGATCACCCAGCGTTGGTCCCCGCCGGGGCAGAGCGCGATCGTGCCCCGGCCCGCGCCGGTTTCGAGGTCTTCCCACGCGGTCGTGGCAAAGTCAGCTCCCTGGCCGGCCACTCGGGTTTGAAAACAATCGCCCAGCTTGGCAACCAGCTCGTCGGCGGTCATCGTCGGCACGCCGCGGAACAGCCGGTGCGTGGGCATGATCGCCAGGCCGGGGTCCTCCATGGCGACGCACATCATCAGGACGAAATGGGCCGGATGCTCCGGCGCGAGCAAGCCCATGTCGTGAATCTGCTCGCGGTACGTGCAGGCCGTCTCGTAGCGGTGATGGCCGTCGGCGATGAAGATCGGCTTGGGGCCCATCACGGCGGAGACCGACGAGATCACCGCCGGGTCGGTCATCGGCCACATCCGGCTCAGGACGCCGAGATGGTCGGTCGCCTCGATGGGCGTCTCACCGGCGACGGCCGCTTCGAGCAGATTTTGGGCCTCGCACGTCGCGTCGGGGTACAGCCCGAACACCGGGCTGAGGTTCGCCTTCGTGGTCGTCATCAGCATCAGCCGATCGACCTTGGGGGCCGAGTGGGTCTCTTCGTGGGGGAACACGCGGCCCTCGCCAAAGGGCGACAGTCGCAGCCGGCACATGAAACCGCGGCGAAGAAACGTCCGACCGGCGAACGTGAACTGCTGATGGTAGACGTACAGCGCCGGGTCGCCCTCGGTGAACAGCACGCCCTCGGACTGCCAGTGCCTGAGGAAGTCGCGAGCGCGAAGGTAGCAGTTGTCTTCGGGCGTGTCGCCCGGCTCCTTGCGGTTGAGGATCAGCCGGACGACGTTACAGGGGTGCTTGTGGTAAAGCTCGGTCTGCATCTCGGGCGAGATGACGTCGTAGGGCGGGGCGATGACGTCGCCCAGCGACCCGACGTGGCCCAGGTCGTATCGGATCGCGCGGAACGCTTGTATTTCGGGCATGGCGGCGTGGTGTGCGGGAGGGGGACAGTCCCATTTTTTGCGGCGACGACATCGACTCGCATGGCCGCGTCCCTCGCGCCGCAAAAAATCGGGACAGTCCCCCGCGGGGTTCTCAGTAGCGATAGTAGTCCGGCTTGAAAGGGCCCTCGACCGGAATGCCCAGGTAGTCGGCCTGCGATTGCGTCAGCTTGGTGAGCTTGACGCCGAGCTGGCCAAGGTGCAGCCGGGCGACCTCCTCGTCAAGCTCCTTGGGGAGGACGTGGACGCCGATCGGGTAGTTGTCCGGCTCCGTCCAGAGCGCGATCTGCGCGAGCACCTGGTTGGTGAACGAGTTGGACATCACGAACGACGGATGGCCCGTGGCGCAGCCGAGGTTCACGAGCCGGCCCTCGGCCAGCAGGATGATCGCATGGCCGTCGGGGAAGGTGTAGTGGTCCACCAGCGGCTTGATGTTGACCCTCTTAATCTTGGGCACCGCCAGCAGCCCGGCCACGTCGATCTCCAGGTCGAAGTGCCCGATGTTGCAGACGATCGCGTCGTTGGGCATCCGCGGGAGGTGCTCGACGCGGATGATGTCGCGGCAGCCGGTCGCGGTGACGAAGATGTTGCCCCGCTCCGCGGCGTCGTCCATCGTCGTGACCTCGAAGCCCTCCATCGCCGCTTGCAGGGCGCAGATCGGATCGATTTCGGTCACGAGCACCCGGGCGCCGTAGCTTCGCATCGAATCGGCGCAGCCCTTGCCGACGTCGCCGTAGCCGCAGATGACGACCACTTTGCCGGCGATCATGACGTCGGTCGCCCGCTTGATGCCGTCGGCCAGCGACTCGCGGCAGCCGTAGAGGTTGTCGAACTTGCTCTTGGTGACGGAGTCGTTGACGTTGATCGCCGGGACCTTGAGCGTGCCGCGTTCGTGCATCTGGTAGAGGCGGTGGACGCCGGTGGTCGTCTCCTCGGACAGCCCGCGGAGGCCCGGCAACAGGTGCTTGTATTGGCTGCCGTGGACCATGGCGGTCAGGTCGCCGCCGTCGTCGACGATCAGCTCAAGCTGCTTGCCGTCTGGGAAGATCAACGTCTGCTCGATGCACCAGTCGTAGTCCTTGTCGGTCTCACCCTTCCAGGCGTAGACGGGCACCCCCGTCTTTGCGATCGCGGCGGCGGCGTGGTCCTGGGTCGAGAACTTGTTGCAACTGCTCCAAGTCACCTCGGCGCCCAGCTCCCGCAGCGTCTCGATCAACACCGCCGTCTGGATGGTCATGTGCAGGCACCCGGCGACGTGCGCGCCGGCAAGCGGCTTGGCCTTGCCGTATTTCCTGCGCAGTGCCATCAGCCCGGGCATTTCGCGCTCGGCCAGCGTGATCTCCTTGCGGCCCCACTCGGCCAAGGAAATATCAGCTACCTTGTACGGTAATTTTGTTTCCACCTGTGTCACGGCTACTCCCTTTCATGCACGCAAGTTCCCAAGGGTCAAGCGGCATGATACGGGCTAGGCCGCCATTTGTGAAGGGGACGGGAAAGTTGTCAGTGGCCAGTTGGCGGTTGTCCGTTGTCAGTGCTGAACGGCCAGAAACGCCCCGGCACTGCGTGCGGGGGGTGACGCGGCGAATTCCCCTTGGAATAGCGTGGCCTCGCAGCTAGATAGCGCCCATCGCGACCTGTGCCGCGCGAACGAAGGCTCGGACTAACGCCGGGTCCTTGCGCCCGGGGCCCCACTCCACGCCGCTGGCCGTGTCGACCGCCGCCGGACGAACTGCCGCTATCGCATCGGCGACGTTCTCGGGCGTCAGGCCGCCCGCCAGCACCAATGGAGGGACGTCCGGCACGGTCGTGTATGCGGCCACCGCCGCCCAGTCGGCGGTCGTGCCCGTGCCGCCGTAGACACCCGGCTGGTACGAGTCGATCAGCGTCAACCGCGGCAGACACCCCAGCCGCCGGCATCGCCCAAGGTACTCGACGATTGGCGTCAACCCTGCCGAGTCCCATCGAAACGCCCGCATCACCGGTAGCGAAACCGCTCCGGCCAGGTCGCGGAGATACTCAGGCGGCTCGTCGCCGTGGAGTTGGATCAGATCGAGACCTGCGCATTCCGCGGTTTGACGAACGACGTCCACGTCGGCGTTGACGAAGAGCCCCACCTTGACGACGCCCGCCGGAAGCACCTCGGCGATCGTCCGGCCGGTGGCCGCGCTGACGTAGCGGGAACTCTTGGGATAGAAGTTCAAGCCCACCGCGTCCGCGCCCGCCTCGGCAACGGCCCGCGCGTCGTCGGTGTTCGTGATGCCACAGATCTTGATGCGAAACATGATGGGCCTCGATGGTCGTATGACGGGGCGGAACCACGGATGGACATGGGTGAACACGGATAGAGACGCGAGGAAGCGGTGTTGGAGAGGCCCGACGCCCCTATCCTCTCGGGTGCGTCTTCGGCGGGCAATAACCTTCCGTAGCTGGATTGGCACCCCCCTTTCGTTCGCTGTATCGGGAAATGTCGGGACGGCTCTAGGTAAATTGCGTCGTATACGGGGCTTTCCGTGCCAAGCTGAAGGCTGTGACTTGTCGATGTCGAATCCAGGAAGCAGTCTGCCCCGAAGGGCGAATACCGTTTGCGCAAGGCGGCGAAACAAGTCCCCTCACCCTCTGGGAGAGGGTGAGGGTGAGGGATTTGCCTTTACGAGTCGACCCAACCACCCTCACCCCAGCCCTCTCCCGGAGGGAGAGGGAGGATAATTGAACGGCTCTGCCCCGAAGGGCTATCCCGAGCGGGCCTGACACAGTGAGGACGACGATGAAACACGATTCCACTGGCCACGCCGGCCCCGGCAGCCGGCGTTCGGGACGCATCGTGACGTACCTGCTGGTGTTGCTTTTCGCGTGCATGGGCGTGCCCGTCTATCTGTGGGGGCAACGACCGGAAAGCCCCTCCGAGGAAGCGACATTCGCCGCAAAGGTGCGTATCCCGCTGTCCGTGGCCGACAAGATCTCGGCGAAACGCGACATTCTGACGTCGGAAAACCTCGACCGGGCGATCCGCAAGGTGAGCGGGCTTTCGGAAAACGATGCCCCCGAGTCGGGTGAAGCCGTCCGGCAGGTTCGAGAACGGCTCGACGTCTCGGTGACGACCGTCAAGAGGGTGGACCGGCCGCCGGTGCTGCAAGTGGCCATCACCTACTCGGCTCCCGAGGACGCCGAGCGCGGCGCGCGGCTGGTCAACGAGCTGGCCAGACAATATGCCCAGGACCAGCGAGCCCGTCTCGTGGCGGCCGCCGGGAAGTCTCACGACGAAGCCCGGCGGGCGGCCGATTCCGCCCAGAAGAAGCTGTTCGAGGCCCAGGCCCAATTCGACGCGTTTTTGGACAATTACTTCCGCGACGGTGGCGAACGTCAGAACTTGCCGGCCAAGAACACGGCCCAAGCCAAATCGGGCCCCGATGCCAAGGCCGGCGGGGCCGCGCCGGCGAAGAAGGCGGAGAATCCCGAGTGGGTCAAGACACAACGGCAACTGGACGACCTGCGTCGACATCGCGAGCGGCTGTTGGCAGATCGGACGCCGATGCACCCGTCGGTTCGTTCGGCGGACGAGGAGATTGTCGAGTTGGAGAAGCGACTGGCGGCGATTCCGCACGAGTTGGTACCCGCCCCGGGGGACTTGTCCGAGGAGCTCAAGCCGATGCTGGACCTTCCGCCGGTGCCGCCGGGTCCGGTGGATCCGCAGCCGACCCCGGAGCCGGCCTCCGAGCCCAATGAGTTGGCCCGACCCCCCGTCCTACGGCCCGAGACGGTCAAGACCTACACCCAGAGGCGAGATAAGCTGGTCCACGCCCGCGAGGAGTACGAGAAGCGAGCCGCCGTCGAGCGCGAGAACTGGGAGATGCGGTACCGGCTACCACAAATCGAGGTCGAGCTTGCCCGGCCGGCGAAGCCCAAGGAGCCGCCCAAGGCCCAGCCGAGCCTCTTGTTCATCTCGTCGCTGGTGGGCTTGGCCGGAGCGATGGGCATGGTGATGCTGTCGATGGGCGTGGGCGGCGAGCCGATCCTCAATACGGAAGCCCAGGCCAGGAGGGTGTTGCCGGTGCAGGTCGTCGGCACGGTGCCGCCGGCGGACCGTTCGACCGGGATGCCTCGCTCTCGCCGCCGCCGAGACGGCTGGATCCTGGCCGCCTGCGGCGTGTTGCTGCTGTTGCTCTGCCTGGGCAGGGTGTTGTCGGCGTTGTGGGGGGTTCAACTCGGGTAGCGATGCCGGTACGATGAGGGACTGTCCCCTTCGCGGCGACGCGACGCGGAAGGGGACAGGTCCATTTTTCGGCCGACGTTCTCGCGCAAAACACGTCTTCCCGCCGAAAAATGGACCTGTCCCCACCCAACCCCCGAGGATCTCTCCCTTGCACAACATGCAACTGCGGCCGATGCAACCGGCGGACCGCGCGGAGGTCGCCGAGTTGATTTGCGTCTCCACGAACGCCTGGTACCAGAAGCGCGGCGCCGGGCCCATCTTCGCCGACCCCGCCGCGGCCGAGGTGTTCTTCGACGTCTACGAGTCGCTCGACCCGGGCCATGGCGTGGTTGCCGAGAACGAGCGGACCGGCCGGCTGATGGGCTCGTGCTTCTTTCGCCAGCGGCCGACCCACGTCTCGTTGGGCATCATGAACGTCCACCCGAACTATTTCGGCAACGGCGTGGCTCGGGCGCTCTTGCGGCACATCTGCGACTATGCCGACCGCGAGGAGAAGCCCTTGCGGCTGGTCTCCAGCGCGATGAACCTGGATTCGTATTCGCTGTACAATCGGGCGGGGTTCGTGCCCAGGGTGCTGTATCAGGACATGATCGTCTCAGTGCCCGAGGCGGGATTCGCCCATCGGCCCGACGGCGCCGAGTGCGTCCGCGAGGCGACGGCCGCCGACGCCCAACGGATGGCCGTGCTGGAAATGGATCTGGTGGGCATCCAACGCGACAAGGATTTCCGCTATTTCCTCGAAAACAAGGAGGGCTTCTGGCACGTCTCGGTCTATGAGGACGGCCAAGGGCGTTTGCAGGGTTTCATGGCGTCCTCGGGCCATCGGGGGTGCAACATGATCGGTCCGGGAGTGGCGCGAACGCCCGAGCAAGCAGCCGCCCTGGTCGCCGCCGAACTGGACCGGCACCGAGGCCGCCGCCCGGTGATGCTCGTGCCGGTTCGATACCCCGGGCTCGTCGCGCAGCTCTATCAATGGGGCGCGGCGAACTGCGAACTTCATTTCGGCCAGGTTCGCGGACAGGATCATCCGCAAGAGGGCGTGGTGATGCCGACGTTTCTGCCGGAGAGCGCGTAAGGGGACTGGATCACCATGCTTTTCTCCACGCGAATCAGAACCAGGGAACTCGCCGGGCTGTGCCGGCGGCTGGGCGTCTCGCTCGAGGCGGGCATCGACATGCGCGCCGTGTGGAAGCGAGAGGCCGCCGGGGCGGGCCGCGGAGCCCTCACGCGCCGCTGCCGCGCGGTTCGCGACGCCGTGGCCGAGGGGCAAAGCCTGGCCGACGCCCTGGCCGCCACGGGCGACTTCTTCCCGCCGCTGTTTCGCGAACTGACCGACGTCGGCGACGAGTCCGGACGCCTCGGCGAGGTGTTCCTGCGATTGGCCAACCACTACGACGCGGCGGTCAAACGCCGTCGCATTTTCCTGGCCGCCATCGCCTGGCCCATGATCGAACTGGCCGCGGCCGTCGTGATCGTCGGATTCCTGATCTGGATTCTGGGCGTCATCGGCAAGATCGACATCCTCGGGTTCGGCCTGATGGGGACCTCGGGGCTGGCCGTCTACGTGGCGATCGTCTCGGGCGTCGGCATCGTCGTCGTGCTGCTGATCTATGCCCTGGGGCGAGGACTCCTGTGGACGCGGCCGATCCAGCGCGGCCTGCTCAAGGTGCCCGTGCTCGGCCGCGTGCTCGAGACGCTGGCGCTGGCTCGTTTGGCGTGGTCGTTGCACCTGACGCTCAACACGGGCATGGACGTCCGCCGGGCGATTCGACTCAGCCTGCGAAGCACCCAAAACGCCCGATTCACCGATCAAATCCGGCGGATTGACGACGCGATTGCCGCCGGCTCGTCGCTCCACGAGGCATTCGCCGACGCCGGCGGCTACCCGGCCGATTTCCTCGATGCGATGCACATCGGCGAGGAAACCGGCAAGCTGGTCGAGGCGATGGAGCACCTATCCCGGCAGTACGAGGATCGGGCGAAAGTGGCCCTGGCCACGCTCATGGTGCTGGCCGGCCTGGCCGTCTGGTGCCTGGTCGCCGCGGTGATCATCGCGATCATCTTCCGGTTGGCCATGTTCTACATTGGGACAATCAACGACGCGGCGAAGATGTTGAAGTGAGGAGCCGCAAGAGAATAGCTTGGCCAATGATGGTAGGGCGGACTTTAGTCCGCCGCGTCTCTTCCAGGCGGACTGAAGTCCGCCCTACGACTATTCCATCCACACCCTTGACGAAAGGCCACCGATGCGTAGTTTTCTGGTAACCGGGGGGGCGGGCTTCATCGGCTCGCACATCGCCGAGGCCCTGGTCCGCCGCGGCGACCGCGTCCGCGTGATCGACAACCTCAGCACCGGCCATATCGAGAACCTCGACGCATTCCGCGACAAGGTCGAGTTCGTCGAAGGCGATCTTCGCGACGCCGACACGGTGGCCGCGGCGGTCGACGGCGTCGACTGCATCTTCCACGAAGCCGCGCTGGCCTCGGTGCCCCGAAGCGTCCAGTT
Organism: Planctomycetia bacterium; assembly: GCA_026401055.1. Taxonomy (GTDB): domain Bacteria; phylum Planctomycetota; class Planctomycetia; order Pirellulales; family Thermoguttaceae; genus JAPLNP01. The sequence continues at coordinate 3,704 of JAPLNP010000540.1, read as the reverse complement.
CCCGCTGGACACCCACGCCCATTGCGTCACGGCCACCGTCACGCTGTTGGATGCCGCGCGTCGCTCGGGCGTTCGGCGGCTGGTCTACGCCGCCTCCAGCAGCGCCTACGGCGATCAGCCCAACAGCAGCAAACGCGAGACCGATCTGCCGGACCCGATCTCGCCCTACGGCGCCGCCAAACTGGCCGCGGAGTATTACTGCCGGGCGTTCAGCGCGACGTACGCCCTGGAGACGGTGCGTCTGCGGTATTTCAACGTTTTCGGCCCGCGCCAGGACCCGGAGAGCCCCTACTCGGCGGTGATTCCGCTGTTTATCACGGCGATGCTCCACGGCCGGCGGCCGACGATTTACGGCGACGGGCTCCAGTCGCGCGATTTCACGTTCGTGGCCAACGTGGTCCACGCGAATCTCCTGGCCGCCGACGCCCCGAACGTCAGCGGGCGGTTGTTCAACTGCGCCAACGGACGGACGACCGACCTGTTGACACTGGTTCGCATCCTGAACGATCTACTGGGCACGGACGTCCAGCCCGTCCACGCCGATCCCCGCGTCGGCGACGTCCGCGAGAGCATGGCCGACGTCACCCAGGCGAGAAGATGGCTCGGCTACGAGACCCAAGTCCATTTTGAAGAGGGCCTGCGACGGTCGATCGACTACTATCGGCAGCTTGCGGGGAAGTGAGTAGTGGCCGTTGGCACTGAGTCAGTAAAATGCTTTGCGCGCAAGTGCTGATTGCCACGGTTTTTTTCGTGGGAATTTCGTTTTTTCTAGCCCAGGCGTTTACGCCTGGGAAATGGAGGCGCCCTTCCAATTCCTATCAGCCCCTTCAGGGGCTAACGCGGCATCGCCAATGCCCCTAAAGGGGCCAAGACTGAAAAGACACGCCGTTTTCCGGGTCCCAGGCGTAAACGCCTGGGCTAGAGAAAACTGATCACTGACCACTTGCGATCCCCATGACCTCTCCCGTCCCAACCCGCGACGAACTCGCCGTTCGGTACCTCGATCAACTGCCGTTCGATCCCTACCCGGTGCAGGAGGAGGCGCTGTTGGCGTGGTTCTCGGCCGAGCAGGGGGTGTTGGTTTGCGCCCCGACGGGCATGGGCAAGACGGTGATCGCCGAGGCGGCGATGTTCGAGGCGCTGCACACGCGGCGGCAGGCTTACTACACCACGCCCTTGATCGCCCTGACCGAGCAGAAATTCCGCGAGATGCAGTCGCTGGCGGTGAAGTGGGGCTTCATGCCCGACGATGTTGGACTCGTGACCGGCAACCCCGGTGCTGGTCGTCGTCGCCGAAATCCTCTTCAACCGGCTGCTGCACCGCGAGGCGTTCGATTTCACCGACGTCTCGGCCGTCGTGATGGACGAATTCCACAGCTTCAACGACTACGAACGCGGCATCGTCTGGGAACTGTCGCTGGGCCTCTTGCCGCCGCACGTCCGCATGCTGCTCTTGTCGGCGACCGTCGGCAATTCCGTGGCGTTCATCAACTGGCTCCGCCGCAGCCATAACCGAAAACTCGAACTGGTCCAGGGCGACGAACGCCGCGTGCCGCTGACGTTCCAGTGGGTGCCGGACAAACTGCTCACCGAGCAGCTTGAAGGCATGGCCCAAGGCGATGACGAATCGCGGATGACGCCCGCCCTGGTCTTCTGCTTCAACCGCGAGCAGTGCTGGACGGTGGCCGAGCAGCTCAAGGGCAAGAAGGTCCTCAGCGGCGACCAGCAGGCACGGCTCAACGAGGCGCTGAGCCACCACGATTGGTCCCGCGGCGCCGGCCCCAAGCTGCGGCAAGTCCTCCAGCGCGGCGTCGGCGTCCATCATGCCGGCGTGTTGCCCAAGTACCGGCGGATCGTCGAGGAGTTGTTCCAACGCAAGCTCCTGTCGGTGACCACGTGTACGGAGACGCTTGCGGCGGGCATCAATCTGCCGGCCCGATCGGTCGTCGTGCCCGAGCTGATGAAAGGCCCGCCGGGCAAGAAGCGGCTCTTGGATCCGAACACGGCCCACCAGATTTTCGGCCGCGCGGGCCGCCCGCAGTTCGACACCCACGGTTACATCTACTGCCTCGCCCACGAGGACGACGTGCGAATCGCCCGCTGGCGCGACGAGTACGACAAGATCCCCGAGGACACGAAAGACCCGGGCTTGATGAAGGCGAAGAAGCGGCTGAAGAAGAAGATGCCCAAGCGGCGGACGACCGAGCAGTATTGGAACGAGGAGCAGTACGAGAAGCTCAAGGCGGCGCCGGCGGCCCATCTGGCCAGTCGCGGGGAGTTGCCGTGGCGGCTATTGGCCTACATGCTCGACGCCTCGCCCGAGGTAGACCTAATCCGCGACCTGGTTGGCCGGCGATTGATGGACCCGAAGCATCTGGAGATGGGCCAGAAGATGCTCGACCGGATGCTGTTGACGCTGCACCGCGCCGGCTACGTCACGCTGGAGCCCGAGCCGCCGACCAAGGAGGAGATTGCCCAGGCCCAAGCCGAGGCGAAGGAAGCGGCGAAAGCAATGGAGTCGAAGACGTCGAAGCTGCTGTTGGAGGTGGCGCGTGCATCGGGCAAGGCGGAGCCCGAGAAGCCGCAGGGCCCGCCGCCGTACAAGCCGATGCTCGCTCGACCGACGGAGAAACTGGCCCTGCTGTCACTCTTTCGCGGCGTGAACCCGCTTTACGGCGTGTTTCTGGTCGAGCAGTTGGGCATTGCCGATCGGGCGGAGCGGATCCAGGCGCTGGAGAGCGTTTTGGAGCTGCCCGGCTCGGTGGCCCATTTCGTCCGCGTGCCGCGTCAGGACCAACTTCCGCCCGGGCCGCTGGCCAAGACCCGCCTGGATGAGCAACTGCTGCAACGCGGCCTGGCGACGCCCGACGAGTTGGTGCCCAGTCAGGAAGAGCGCGACCCGAACCGGTTTCGCTCGTTCGACGACGAGCCAAAATGGGTGCTCACGCTGGCCGAGAAGCTGTGGCGGCTATTCGACTTCGAGTTCCCCGACGTACACGATCTGCGGACCACGCCGGTCTGGGCGGCCGGCGAGGTCCTCGAGTTCGGCGACTTCGACAAGTACGTCACGAGCAAGAGTCTTCAGAAGCAAGAGGGCATGGTCTTCCGCCACCTCTTGCGGCTGATTCTGCTGATCGCCGAGTTCGCCCAACTCTCGCCGCCCGACGGATCGCCGGACGAGTGGCGCGCCGACCTCGACGACGTCGCCGCCCGGCTAACCGAAATCTGCCGCCAGGTCGACCCGACGAGCACGGAGAAGACGCTCGCCGAAGCAGCGATGTAATGGTGTGCGTGGAACGCGGCGGGGGGTGACGTTCGGCTACTCTTTGGGGACCGCTTTTTTTTCAGGGCGGACCACGGATTCCCAAGGCTTGATAGCCGATCGCGCGCGATCACTACCCCCCTCCCAGGTGGCTTTTCTGTCCGCCTTTGACAGGTCAATCGCCGTCTCGACCGCGTTTCGGGTGCTCAGCACCTCCGGCGGAATCTCGCGTCCCTGTAGCTTCCGGCTGATCATGCGATATGCCTTTCAATAATACGACCGATAGCTGTCAGGCCGCTACTATACGTTAACCGGCGAGGAGTGAGACATTCTCAAAGGTCTGAAATTTGTGGGTCATCAGCGTTTTGAGGTCGGGGCGATGCATGTTGCCGATCTGGGAGAGACAATCGTCAATCGCGGCACGGAATTCCGCGAACGTGGC
>JAPLNP010000166.1 GCA_026401055.1 Planctomycetia bacterium | reverse complement strand
TCGCCGGGCCAAGATGACGCCCGTCGAACCGGAAGCCGCGGCTGTCCCGGAACGGGCCGCGGCGGAAGAACCGACGACGGCGAAACGGCCCGGCCGCAATCGCCGCAACGGAACCTCGGCCAAGACCGTCCAAGGTGACTCAGGACGGCTGAGGAGCACCACGCCCCGCGATCGCGACGGCAGCTTCGAGCCGCTGCTTATCCCCAAGCACGGGCTGCGGATGGGATTCGATCCCGAGTGGGCCAAGGTAGGAGCCGGGCGGGTGCTGCAATGGATGATGTTCGAGGACAGCTTCCAGCGCGGCGACACCCACTTCGACATGGGCCCCGGCTCGCTGGAGTGCAAGCATCACTGGTGGACGGGCCTGGTCACCAGTTGGCGCTACACCCATTTCGCGCCGGCCGCCCCCCAAGCCCAACTCCTGCGGCTCAAACGCTGGTGGCTCCAGCGGCGCCACGGCGACACGTATCTGGCCGGCTCGAAGTCGAAGGCGCAGGGAGCGTGAGGAAAGCGGGGGCCGGCGCTCGATAGGTGGCACGTCCCTGAGCCTCCGGCGAAGGGCGTGGCTCGCCTCGGCCGCGATCCGACGGCCCCCTTTCAGCCGACAGAACGCTAGTGCATCCTCTTGACCGTTGAGCGCATCGGGAGTCCAATGCAGAGAAGCATGGCCCCCGGCTCACGACAATCGTCAACCGCCGCGTACGGTCTCAGCAGCGAACGGAGCGTTGAACAATGACTTTTAAGTGGCCTCCTTCACGGAAAGCGTGGCTGCTGCAGTTGTCGGGCACGCTGGTTCTTGCGGCAGTAGTCGTTACCCGATCGGTACGGGTGGCTATTTATAGCGCGAGGACCGCCGCCCGGCTTCAGTACATCCAGGTGGCATTGGAGTTTTATCGCCGGGAGCATGGTTGTTATCCTCCACAATACCTGACAGATCAGCGGGGGAGGCCCGCACACAGTTGGCGAGTGCTTGTGTTGCCATACCTGGGTTACGAGGAGTTGTTCCAACGATACCGTTTCGACGAACCCTGGAATGGGCCGCACAATCGGCTTCTGGCGACCGAAATGCCCGAGATATACCGTTCACCATTTCTCGATTCCACGTCTACGATAACCCAATACGTTGGGATCGCTGGCACGGATACTCCGTGGCGGGGAGCGACGCCGGTGGAAGGAGACGAGTTGCTCCGTGGCAGAGATTGGGAATCGAATCCGCTTGTCTGGTTTGTCGAGGCGGCAAACTCCGACATCAATTGGATGGAACCGCGTGACATTCCGCTCGAACAGGCTCTGGTCGGGATAGATGTTCCTGGCGGCATTCAGAGCAATTATTCGGACGGGCTGCCGGCACAGACGCTGCCTGGTCTTCGTATGCGAGTGCCAGCGAACACTCCTCCCGACGAACTTCGGGCGATGTTTACCGTGGCCGGCGGGAAGGACAACGCTCAGGAAGCGGTGCCCCCGTCGGTTGACGGCAAACGCTCCTCACCCGACGTTGAACATGTACCGAATCAGGCGGAGGAGTAGTCGGGTGCCGATCACAATTGCTGACGCCGGGAGCCGGCGGCAGCGTGTCTGCAGCTATCTGGAATCGCAGGGGCGGACAAGCCGCCCCTGGCACCCAAACGATCGTTGGCAACGCAGCGCTCAATAAGACCCGGCGGTCTTCCGCGAGAGAAATGAGACCGAACCGTGGCGTCCGTTCGGACGCCGGCCTCATTCTCGACCCGAAATCAACCCCCAAAGAAAGCGCGACACTGCAACTCAGTCCGTCCCCGCCTGCCGGCATTGCATGTAGCACTTCTGAATGTGGGGAACGCAAGACCGGCCGTTGGCCGCCCTTTGGGCACACCGGGCCGCCGGGGACCCGGCCTTCTCGATCGCCGCCCGCGTCCGCGTCACGACGCCCTCGCGGACGTCCCGCTCGATGTCCTCTCGCGTCAGCCCGAAACAGGCGCAGATCGGCGCCGCGGCATCCTTGGGATACACGGGCCGGGGTAGCTCGGCCGCCAGGACGACCCGCTCGAAGGCGTCGAAGTACGCGACCTCGCACCGCGGCGACGGGCAGAAGTTGGCCGTTTGCGTGATCTTGCCCCGCTGCTCGTCCGTCAGATGCGCCGCCAGCGTCTCCGCTCCGACGGACTCGCCCTTGGAGCCGCATCGCGGGCAATAGTCCACCGTCCGGTCGGGTTCTCGGATGAAGGCTTTGTTCATCGAACTGGCACCACAATCCGCAGCTCGGTTTTCGCCATGTCTACTCAAGCCGTATGCCGCCGTCGTCGATGCGGTAGGGGATGATCTCATCGGTGCAAGGGCTGCCGCGATGTTTGGCGACGTAGAGCGCGCGGCGGAACTTCATGCCGTCGCGGATCTTGCCCATCTGGATCACCGTGTTGGCGTTGCTCAGCAAGTCGCCCTCGTCCAACGGCCGCTCGATCATCGCGTCGAGCGTCGTCTCGTGGGTCGTGTAGAGCAACATGCAGCCCACCTCGGCCGGATCGTAGCGGTGCGCGGCCGCCGCCTCGGCGTTGCGGCGGAAGTCCTGGCGGAAGAGGTCCCGGGCGACCCATTCCGGGTCCTTGCGGAGGATCTGATGGTACACGTACTCGAACATCTCGATCTGGATCGAATCGCTGGGCCGGTCCACCGGCTCGACGCCGTCGATCACCGCCCGCCGGGCTCCCCGAATGAAGTTGCCGTAGAAGAACGCGATCGACGCGCCGAGTTTTCGGGCGATCTCGGCCTGCCAATCGCGCCAGGCGTTGGCGTCGAGGTCGTCCCGCGTCACCCGCTGGCCGGAGTAATCGAACACGTGCAGGTAGTCGCCGTCGACGCGGCCGGGCTGGAAGAAGTCGTCGAGCGTCGCGTGCCCAAGGGCAGCGACGTCGCGAAGCCGCCAGTCGAACATCCGCCGGGCGTAGGCGGCGTGGTTCTGGGCGTCGCCGCGGGAACTCATGTCGAAGAGGATTCCCGGGCGGCCCTCTTGCCGCCGCCCGGCGTGGGCGAACTGGAGCCCGAACTGGGTCTTGCCGATTCCGGTCGATCCGACGACGACGGCGAGCGTGCCGGGCAGGAGTCCGCCGCCGAGGAGTTCGTCGAGCCCCTCGACCCCGGTGGTAAGTCGTATGTTTCGAGGGCCCGGACTTAGGCGGAGGTCACTGGTCATCGGTGCTTGGTCATCGGTCATTCGCAGGGGGGCGGCCCTTATGGCGATGCCATGCCGCAGTATTGAGAGCTTATCCCAATACTCGCTTGCGGGACAGCCACCCTCGGCTGTCTGCCGGGTGCCACCCTGCGGTCTTCTCCCAATTTCGCGTACGTGGACTGGGGGGTCGGCTGCGGGTGTGGCGGATGCCGCTGGTCGAAACCTCGTGGGGGAAGGTGTCCGCAGCTTTTCTCGCTTACCCAGTTGACGCCAGAACGCCGAAATCGGCCGGATTTTTTTCCCAAAATCCGCGGTCGGCGGTTGCCCAAGCGTCCACGGGCGAGAAATCGCCAAAACCCCGGGAAAACCCGAGCGATCGGAAGATCCAGCCGCAGTTGGCTCCGCGTGCGGGCGTTTAACCGGATCCTCACAAAGTCCCTTCTGACAACAGTTTCGGGCTTCTGTTGAAAGAGTCATTGACCTCTTGCGGGAACCGGATAAACTCGGGGCCATATACAGCATGTTGTGGTTCGTGAACTCAGAGCTACAATATATAGGTGGGAAGCCAGTTTTCTTACCCCCTAATAGGAGGTGTTTTTCGAGGTCGTCTCCGATGGTGTCGCCGTGAAAACCGGGGGGTAGCAACGACGACGCAGTCTGCGTAGAATTGAACAGATGTATAGTACCCGGTACGGATGCCCATCCGTAGCCTAGCAAGGAGCGAAGTCATGGAAAAATTGGAGGCAAGCGCCGCCAAGACGCCGGCCACGACGGCCAATGCGACCGACAATCGGGAGTACTCTTCGATGCCCCAAGTTGGCCTCAAGATCGAGTCTGTTTTTTGCCCCAAGGGCGTCGCCAGCCCGTTCGACACGGTCGAGTGGGACGTGCGAACCGCGTCGATCAAGGGCGAAGGCGGGGACGTTGTTTTCGAGCAGAAGGACTGCGAAATCCCGGCCACGTGGAGCCAATTGGCGACCAACGTGGTCGTGAGCAAGTATTTCTACGGAGAAAACGGCACCGGCGAGCGCGAACGCAGCGTTCGCGCGTTGGTCCATCGCGTCACCCGGACCATCGCCGACTGGGGTATCGGGGACGGCTATTTCGCCACGGCCGAGGACGGCGAGCGTTTCTATCGCGATCTGACTTGGCTGTGCCTGCACCAGCACGCCTCGTTCAACTCGCCGGTCTGGTTCAATGTGGGTCTCTACCCTCAGTACGGCGTCCAAGGGACGTCGTGCAACTGGCACTGGGACCCCGAGACCGATCGGGTCGTGCAGCCGGAGAATCCCTACGAGTTCCCCCAAGCCTCGGCCTGCTTCATCCAGAGCGTCCAGGACAACATGGAGGACATCATGGAGCTGGCCCGAAGCGAGGCCATGCTCTTCAAATTCGGTTCGGGCACGGGCACCGATCTGTCGACGCTGCGGTCGCACCGCGAGAAGCTCGCCGGGGGCGGGAAGCCGTCGGGACCGCTGTCGTTCATGCGGGTGTACGATCAGATCGCCGCCGTGGTTAAGAGCGGCGGCAAGACACGCCGGGCGGCCAAGATGCAGTCGCTGAAGGACTGGCATCCGGACATCCTCGAATTCATCGAGTGCAAGTGCAACGAGGAGAAGAAGGCGCTGGTGTTGATCGAGGAGGGCTACGATCCGGACGAGGCCTACAGCTCGATCCTCTTCCAGAACGCCAATCTTTCGGTCCGCGTCTCCGACGACTTCATGGAGGCGGTCGAGTCCGGCAAGCCCTGGCGGACCCACTGGGTCACCGACGAGGCCCGAGAAGGCCCGACCCATCCGGCCAAGGAAATGATGGACCGGCTGGCCCAGGCGGCGTGGAGTTGCGGCGATCCGGGCGTGCAGTACGACACGACGATCAACCGCTGGCACACCTGCCCGAACTCGGGGCGGATCAACGCCTCGAATCCGTGCAGCGAGTTCATGTTCCTCGACGATTCGGCCTGCAACCTGGCGAGCATGAACCTGATGAAGTTCCGCCTGGACGACGGGCGTTTCGACGCCGAGCGATTCAAGCAGGCATGTCGGCTCGTGTTCATCGCCCAAGACATCCTGGTCGATCATGCGAGCTATCCGACGAAGCGAATCGCCGCCACGAGCCATCGTTTCCGGCCGCTGGGCTTGGGCTACTCGAACCTCGGCAGCCTGCTGATGGCCGGCGGATTGCCCTACGATTCGGACGACGCCCGGGGACTCTGCGGCGCGATCACGGCGTTGTTGCACGGTTCGGGCAATCTCGCCAGCGCCGAGCTGGCCGCGACCGTGGGAACGTTCGACGGCTACGACGAGAACCGCGAGCCAATGCTCCGCGTGATGGAGAAACACCGGGCGAAAGCCGGCGAGATCGAGCACTGCCCGGCCTATCTCAAACGGGCCGCCACCGAACTGTGGGACGACGTGGTGGCCCAAGGTCGCCGCCACGGATTCCGCAACGCCCAAGCCACGGTGCTGGCGCCGACGGGCACGATCAGTTTCATGATGGACTGCGACACGACGGGCATCGAGCCGGAGATCGCCCTGGTCAAGTACAAGCAATTGGCCGGCGGCGGCATGTTGAAACTGGTCAACCAGATGGTGCCGCCAAGCCTGCGGACCCTGGGCTACGACGAAGCCGAGATCAAGGCGATCTGCGGCCACATCGAGGCCGAGGACACGATCGAAGGCGCGGCGGAGATCAAGGACGAGCATCTGCCGGTGTTCGACTGCGCGTTCCAGGCGCCGGGCGGCTCGCGGTCGATCGCGTGGATGGCCCACATCCGGATGATGGCGGCCGCGCAGCCGTTTGTGTCCGGGGCGATCTCGAAGACGGTCAACATGCCCAAGGACGCCACGGTCGACGACGTCGCCCAGGCGTACATGGAGGGCTGGCGGCTGGGCCTGAAGGCGTTGGCCATTTACCGCGACGGCTCCAAGGGCGCGCAGCCGGTTTCGACCAAGAAGAAAAAGAAGGAGGAAGCCGAGAAGTCGATCGCCGCCCCGCGACGCGAACGCCTGCCGGACACCCGGCATTCTCTCACCCACAAGTTCAACGTGGCCGGCCACGAGGGCTACATTACCGTGGGTCTTTATCCGGACGGGCGGCCGGGCGAACTGTTCATCACCATGGCCAAGGAGGGCAGCACCATCGGCGGCATGATGGACTGCTTCGGCACCGCCGTGTCGATGAGCTTGCAGTACGGCGTGCCGCTGGAAGTGTACGTGAAGAAGTTTTCGCACACGCGGTTCGAGCCGATGGGCCACACGAAAAACCCGGACGTCCGCTTCGCCAAGAGCATCATCGATTACATTTTCCGCTGGCTGGGCGTGACGTTTTTGCCGGGCTATCGCGAGGCCAACAACGGCTCGGCGCCGTCCGGATTCGAATATGGAGGCGCCGGCGGATCCGAAGCCGAGCCCATGCCCGCCGCCACGACGGTCGGTGGGCAGACGACGGGTCAAGGACCGGCCGCCAACACCATCGCGGCCAACGGCCGGACGAACGGCTCGGCCAACGGCTCGGGCGTGAAGACCAAGGCGAGCATCGCGGTCTTGCGGCCGCTCGGCGGCTCGGCCGAAGTCGACGCTCCCGTCGCGACGTCCGGCCGCGGCGAACAGTTCGCCAGTTTCCAGACCGACGCGCCGTCGTGCGACAACTGCGGCGCGATCACCGTCCGCAACGGCAACTGCTACCTGTGCCACAACTGCGGCAACAGCATGGGCTGTTCGTAAACGATCGACAGAGAGCGTGAGCTTGGATCCTCCTTCGGGGGCGGTTGCTTCGGCGGCCGCCTCTTTTTTTGCGCGCGTGCGGCGGCCGGTCACGGACTCGATTCAGGGCCGGACGGTTGCCCACGCGGTTCCTTCGATCTCTTGAACTCCAAACACGTCCTCATGCCCGCCGCCGCGCGGGCGGCGAACGCGCGGCCGACGGGACCAGCGTCGCGCGAAGCATCTCGACGCGCCCGGCGCGTCGGCGCCCAAGAAGGCACTCCCGCAGCCACGACGCTTCGATCGGCTTGCAGGCGTACAGGGTGGCCCCGGCGCGATACGCGGCGATCTCGTCCTCGATCCGGTACTCGGCGCCGACGATGCAGGCCACCGCGCCGTCGAGGCTGTCGCGAAGCATCTCCAACAAATCCAGCCCTCGCATGTCCGGCAACTCAACGCCGAGAAGCCAGAATGCGACGCCGTCGCCCCCGCGGAGCCGCAGGACCTCCCGCCCGGTGGCGTAGAAGCGAAACGTCGCCGTGCTCGGGGCGATCGAGGACAACAGGCGATCGTAAGAGTCCCGGTCGGGATCGACGACGCCGACCGTCACGTTGGGTTTCGCATGTAGCCGCATCGCATTTCTCCCCGCACGGACGTTTCCGGCGGCGGCGTGGTCGCCGACTTTCGGCCGGCCGAAAATGCACGTCGCGTGCCAGTCCTCGCGGCGTCGGCCCACCGGGCGGCGTTAAGTCGAACGCGGACAAGCGATACCGACGACGAGAAATACGTGGTGCCGCCGCGCGCGGCAAAACCGCCGGCGCGAAGAACTGTGCCCCAACGCGCATCGCTGGTCTTCGACCGCCCAATAAACTGTTCGCCCGCGAGCAATCGCCGGGTGGCACGCCCTGAAAGGGCGTGGCTGCGTCGCCACGGATGCCCACCACGCCCTTCGCTGCGCTCAGGGACATGCCACCCGACCGACGCTGCTGACTTGCCCAGCAGTGCCAGTGTATGTAATAATGACCCATCCGGTCATCAATAGCCCGGATTGAAATCACGTGCCCCACCGGCTACGCTGACGGTGTGGTTGTCCGTGTCGTTTTCACTTTCTTGGAGGACCTTTCGATGAGAAGAGTTGCCATGCTGGTGATCTTCATGGCTGTGCTCGGCGCGCAGCCGCCCTGCCAAGGCTTGGCCGAGAGCGGCCCGGCCGCCAAGCCGCCCGCCCCCAATGCCGACGCGATGCGCCGGTGGCAGGACATGCGGTTCGGCATGTTCATCCATTGGGGGCCGATCAGCCTCAAGGGCACCGAGATCGGCTGGTCCCGCGGCAAGGAAGTGCCCAAGGACGAGTACGACGGGCTCTATAAGAAGTTCAACCCCACGCAGTTCAACGCGGACGAGTGGGTCGCGGTCGCCAAGTCCGCGGGCATGAAATACCTGGTGATCACGTCGAAGCACCACGACGGGTTCTGCCTGTGGGATTCGAAGCTGACGGACTACGACATCATGGCGACGCCGTTTCATCGGGACGTGCTCAAGGAACTCTCGGCGGCGTGCAAGCGGCAGGGGATCAGCTTCTCGACGTACCACTCGATCCTCGACTGGCGCCACCCGGACTACCCGACCGACAGCCCCGGCGGAAGCGTCCCCAAGACCGGCGCCGACATGGACCGCTACGTCACGTACCTGAAAGGGCAGCTCCGCGAAATCATCGAGAACTACGGTCCCTTGGGCATTATGTGGTTCGACGGGCAGTGGGAAGAGCCGTGGAACCACGACCGGGGCGTGGACCTGTACAACTACGTCCGCTCGCTCCAGGACGACATCGTCATCAACAATCGCGTGGACGGCAAGCCGGTCCCGGGAAGCCCCGCGGCCAAATATCGCGTCGGCGACTACGGCACGCCCGAGCAGACGATCGGCGGCTTCAACCGCCAAGAGCCGTGGGAGACGTGCATGACGATCTGCCAGCAATGGGCGTGGAAGCCGGACGACAAGCTCAAGTCGCTGCCGGAGTGCATCGAGACGCTCGTTCAGACGGTCGGCGGCGACGGCAATCTGCTGTTGAACGTCGGCCCGATGCCCGACGGCCGGATCGAGCCGCGGCAGGTCGAGCGGCTCAAGGAGATGGGCGCGTGGCTGGCGAAGTACGGCGAGGGCATCTACGCCACCCGCGGCGGTCCCTTCAAGCCGGCCAAATACGTCGTTTCCACCCGCAAGGGCAACACGGTTTATTTGCACATCCTCGCCTGGCCCGAAGAGACGTTGAAGCTTCCCTCGCTGCCGGCG
>JAPLNP010000598.1 GCA_026401055.1 Planctomycetia bacterium | reverse complement strand
AATCGCATCGAACCCCGCGCAAAGAAACGCCGCAAGAAGAACTACCCCCTTCTCACGCAACGCCGCGCTGAAGCCCGAAAACGTTTCACGATAACCACTTGAAACCCAGGAAGTGCCATTAGGGCGATGCCCTGGGCTGGGCGAACCAAGCCCCTTCGGGGCGGAGTGCGCCGCGCTGCACGGGACAACAACCGCCAACAATGCACCTCGCATGACACGCGACTTCTCTACTACCTACCATGAATCGCGTAGACGGTCTGTGCGGTCTTCTCTGGCGACCGCGGAGAACTCTTGGTGCTGGTGCGTCGCGATGCACGCTACGACTGCCCCTCGATGAACGCGGCCATGTCCACGATCTTCGCCTTCGTGTAGTGTCGATTGGTCTCTTCGCCCGTGTGGAAGTCGATGGTGCGGATCTTCCGTTGGAAGCGGTCTATCGCGTCCTTGTGGCACTCGTAGAACGCCGCAACGACCCTCAAGCTCTTTCGTGAGAACCCTTTCACCTCCAGCCCCTTCTTGACATACCTGTCGAAGGCAGGCACGTTGCCGCACACGCCCAGCATGATCTTGGTCACCAGGGTGTCGGAAGCCTTGATCTCACTGCCAAGAGCTTCGCGGATGGCTCCTCCCGCCTCCAGGAGGAGATCCATGTTCTCGTCCGTGTACGAGTCCATGTCCACGTCCCAGAGTCTTCCGCCGAGTTGCACCATCTTCTCCAGCAGCGGCGTGAAGATTCTGGCGCTCTTCTTCAAGAGGGCACGATTCCGGTACATTCCCCAGCTCGCGAGATAGAACGCAAGCTGGAGGCAGCTCTCGTGGATGTTCTCGGGGCAGCAGATGCCGCCTATCCGGTTCTGCTCGTGGAAAGATCGGAAGTAGTTGTAGCAGTAGTCGAAGGAGGCGTAGCGCTCGCCGGGATGTCTGCCTTTGTCCTCCCCCTTGCCCTCCATGAACCGATTGACGTTGCGGCGGACATTTACTGCCTTGCACAGCGCGAGCCGCTTCGTCGGGATACATCGTGGAGGACGAGGTTTGGGGGGCGTCTGCTTGGCACGTTTGGGCTTCATCAGCCACCAGAGCGCGTCCAGCGTCCAAAGGTCGGATTCCAGCCCGGATGCCAACTCGTGCAGAATTCTGTTCACTTCCACGTATCGCTCGCCAAAGGACGCACCTCGCTCGAACGACGGCAAAACGCTGACCGCCTTCATTCCCGCTTCGGAGGTGCCGTTATAGACGCCGTACTTGTCGGGGTGTGCGACGTGCAGGATCGCCGTGATGAGCGCCTTGCCGAACTTCCGCAAGAAGCGGGGAGACGCCTTTGGGACCAGCCGATCCAGCCGCTGCTGGATGGGCTGGCCCTCGTCCAACAGAATCGTCAATGCCTCACGCAATCGTGACATGTCGCCACAGAGCGAGTAGCCCTTGCGCGCCAGCCCCGTCCAGTGTCGGTTGTTCTCGAAAAGGAGGAACCCCTTGAACTCCTCCTCGGTCAGCAGGGGCAGATGGTCGGGCGCGAAGACCGCCTGGTAGCGGGCAAGCACCTGGTCTCTAGCGGCGATGATTTTCTTGACCTCTTGGTCCTGCTCCGCCCTAGCGAGGGCGGCATGCAGCTTGGCAATCGCGGATTCTGTGACAATGGATGCGGTCATTTGTCAGACTCCTTAATGTACTTCCTCACGTCCAAAGATGCCGATCCAGCATCCGGTAGTTGATCGCTTCGTTCAGGTGCATCGCCTCGATTGTCTCGCTGTTGTCAAGGTCGGCGATGGTTCTTGCGACGCGGAGGATCTTGTCGTGCGCTCGGGCCGACAAGCCCAACTCCTCCATCGACGCTTTGAGCAGGTTGCGGCAGGCGTCGTCGACCGGGCAGAACTTCCGCGTCTGGCGGTGGCTCATGTCGGCGTTGTAACGGGTTGGGCCGCCCTTGCCGCCCTTGGTGGCTGAGTCTTCGCCGAAACGCTCCGTCTGGCGCCGCCTGGCGCTGATTACCTCGTCGCGCATCGCCCGGCTCGACGTCCCGTCCCGACCGGCCGATAGCTCCCGAAACGGCACCGCCGGCACCTCGATGTGGATGTCGATCCGGTCCAACAACGGGCCGCTGATCTTCGACATGTACCGCTCCACCTCCGGCACGGAACAATGGCACTGGTGTCGCGGGTCGCCCCGATAACCGCACGGGCAGGGGTTCAACGCGACGATCAGCATGAAATTGGCCGGAAATGTCGTGCTCGATAGCGCCCGGCTGATCGTCACCGTGCCGTCCTCCAGCGGCTGGCGGAGGACTTCGAGCGTGCGGCGGTTGAACTCGGGCAGTTCGTCGAGGAAGATGACTCCGTTGTGGGCGAGGCTGATTTCGCCGGGCGACGGGATCGAGCCGCCGCCGACCAGGCCCGCGTCGCTGATCGTGTGGTGCGGCGAGCGAAACGGCCGGACGGCCAAGAGCGGCTGGCCCGGGCTGAGCCGGCCCACGGCACTGTAAATCCGCGTCGTTTCGATCGACTCGCTGGGCGTCAGGTCGGGCAGGATGGTGGGCATCCGCTTGGCGAGCATTGTCTTGCCGGAGCCTGGCGGGCCGATCATCAGAATGTTATGCCCGCCGCTGGCCGCCACGGTCAGCGCCCGCTTGGCCATCTCCTGCCCGCGCACGTCGGCGAAATCGACCTCGTAACTCGATAGCGTGCGGAACAGTTCGTCGAGCCGGGAGGGCTGCGGCTCGATGTCGATCTCGCCGGTCAGAAACGCCACGGCCTGGGCGAAGCTGGCGACGGGGAT
>JAPLNP010000527.1 GCA_026401055.1 Planctomycetia bacterium | reverse complement strand
AATCGCATCGAACCCCGCGCAAAGAAACGCCGCAAGAAGAACTACCCCCTTCTCACGCAACGCCGCGCTGAAGCCCGAAAACGTTTCACGATAACCACTTGAAACCCAGGAAGTGCCATTAGGGCGTTGCCCTGGGCTGGGCGAACGCAGGGCCTTCGGCCCAAAAATGGTCGTGCCTAAGCCAGGAACACCGCGTTGCTGTGATTCCCTCAGCCGGGCGATCGCGTCGGTCTTTCACTTCAACATCCACAATGCTGCTCCAGGAAGCCCTTCGTCCTGGCATATGTTTCGCAGATCTGATCCCTGTAGTCGTTGAAGAGTGGGCCAAAGATAACACCCTTGTCCTTCTCAGGAAACTGCCCGAGCCCCAACGTGCGCGGATTGAGATAGGCGATGCTGCCCTTGTAGTACATGCATCGCAAGTAGTCGATGAATAGGTCGCGTGCAAAACCACCGGTCCTATGCTCTTCGTTCGCAAAGGCTAGGAATCTCGAGCTCTCGCTGACGCGAAAGAACACATTAGGATACTCCTCCTTCCCTGTCGTCAGTTCCGGAGTGAATCTTCGGTAATAGCAGTCCAATCGCTCCCCTTTGTGGTCGCTCGCCTCTGTACAGATGACGACAAAGAGGTACGTAGGCAGACACAGGCCCTTCCAATACTGTAGCGTCTTGCCGTCTATTCCCAGGCGGCTGACGGGGATCGTGAATTGCTCAAGTCTGTTCAAATCGTCCGCTCTATCTCTCCCCTCGGCTGGTCTTGGCACTATGTCCGAACGTGTCTTCACTTGGGCGGCCCATAGAATGCCGGTCGGCTTCTCGCCGCATACCCATTCGCAGACGAAGTCTAGTCCAATGTCCTTGGGGCCGACTATGTGATGTGGCAGCGCGTAGTCGGCTACGAGCGATTCAAAAAACGCTTCGCCTTTGATCCCCGTTCTCGCCTGAAGGGTGGATTTCTTGTATTGCTCGTCGTTTGCGTCTTCCGCTTTCCGTTTTCCCATTTGTTCATCTCCCCCATCACCCTTTCGGCGGATCGATGACGCGGGTCGGTTCGGCGCCGAACAGATCGTGGGCACGGCGGACCATCGGGTGTTCGGTGATTTCGATGAGCCGTTGTCGCGGCGAGGCCGGCCGCGCGGGGGCCGTTCGCTCGGCCGCCGACTCGTCGCCACCGATCACCCGGAAGTCGATTCCCACCGCTTGGCCGGTCAGTTCGGCCAACACCTGTTTCAACCGGGCGGTGCTGTCGGGCCGCTCGCACATCGACTTCGCAAAAGTATACTCCGATTTGAAGCGGACGACCAGTCGATTTGGCGCAATAATTGCTACATCTTGGCCCTGCTTCGCGCTTTCCGCCAACATGCCCGAACACCCGGCCACCGCCCGGCTCCATAGCTCCGCCGCGTTGGCCGCGGTGAGTGCCACCGTGGGCGGCGGGGCCGACGCTGGTTGGGGTGCTTGTGCCACGCCGGGCTCATCGGCGCGACGGGGCGTCGGACGGGCGGACGTATCACCGGCCGGTCGACCGCCTAGCCGGGCGTCAGCCGTTTTTTTTTGCGCCGGCGCCGAGCCCGATTCCGCCGGAGGCAGCCCCGCCCTCAACTCCGCCACCAACGCGCCCAACTCGTCCAAGTCCTCCAGGGCACAGATCCGCACCATCGCAAGTTCGGCAATCAGGCGAGATTGGGTGCTCTGGCGAAGACGGGAAAGTGACTGGTCCAGGATCTGCATCGCCGCCAGGATCGTGTGCAATCCCAGCCGCTTGCCGGCGGCGATCACCTGGTCCCGAGTGACGGGCGAGGCATAAAGAAACGTCTCCGCCGGGCAGCCCACCGCGGCGGCCATGCAATCACGCAGATACCCGAAAAGCTGCTCCACGAGCAACCCGACGTCGACCCCCTGGCCCAGTGCCCCGTCCAGATCGGCCAGCGCGCCGGCGGCGTCCCGGGCGACGAGGTGTTCGACCAATTCGCCGAGTCGCTCGTCGCCGGCGGTGCCCAACATGCCGTGGACGTCGGCGAGCGTGATTCGCTCGGGGGCGAACGAGAGGAGTTGTTCCAACAGCGACTGGCCGTCGTGCATCGAGCCGGCGGCGCGCCGGGCGAGGACTTCCAGCGCGTCGGGCTCCGCCTCGACCCCTTCGGACGCGACGATCTGGCCGAGCCGCCGGGCGATCGAGCCCGTCTCGATTCCGGCAAAATCGTACCGCTGGCACCGCGACAGGATCGTCACGGGGATCTTGTTCGGGTCGGTCGTGCAGAAGATGAATTTGACGTGTTCGGGCGGTTCTTCGAGGGTTTTCAACAGGGCGTTGAAGGCCTCGCGGGTGAGCATGTGGACTTCGTCGATGATGTAGATTTTCAGCCGCGCGCGGCTGGGCCGGACGTTGACGTTCTGGCGAAGCTGGCGGATTTCGTCGATCCCGCGGTTGCTGGCGCCGTCGATCTCAAGGATGTCGACGTCGTCGCCGGAACTGATGCTCTGGCAGATTTCGCAGTGATTGCAGGGCACCGGCGCCGGCCCGGTCTCGCAGTTCAGGGCCTTGGCGAAGATCCGCGCGGCGGACGTCTTGCCCACGCCGCGAGCCCCGGTGAACAGGTAGGCGTGGCCCACGCGATGGGTGGTGATGGCGTTCGAGAGTGCCCGGGCGACGTGCTCTTGCCCGATGAGGTCCTCGAACACCTGGGGCCGATACCGCCGCGCGACGACGACGTACTCTTTGGGCCGCCCTGGGTTGGCGTCGGGGGGTTGGAGCGTTGGATCAGCCATGAAGGTGGGCCGGGTCGTGCTCCGGCAATCGAGTAGGCGCGTAGGCGCGTAGGCCGGGTCGTACCCGCCCTACGGGGCTACCGAGGATAGAACCAGCCGCGTTCCTTTCCGGTCTGCCGCCGTAGCGATCGGATCACCTCGGTGCTGAGCTTGATGTAGAACAATGGAACGAGGTAAATGACGGCGAAGCAGACGGCCACTTTCCAGGTCTCGGCGGTCTGACCCTGCCAGTACAAGTACAACGGGGCAAACGTGATCGAAACGCCCGTCAGCGCCGCCATCGGCCAGCACCAAGGTGAATTGATCCAACGCGCCCACTTCGCGTCAATCTCGATCGTGACCTTGTCGCACAAGGGAAGCCCTCCTGCGTTCGCGTTCTGGGGCTTGACACATTCTGTTGAGCCCTGCGTAGACAATGGACGGGTATTCGGAGCAGCTTGCCTGCCCCTGTTCGGACAAGGGCGGATAAGCCGCCCATGGCACCCGCGTTCTGCACAGGCACCCGCGTCCTTCACGGAGCCGGGTCACGACCCGGCCTGCTTGTCGGCGGCGTCCGACGAGAGGCCCGCCACACATGAGAATGACCGCTTATGGCTGCTGTCTTTCGACCCTGACCAGGTTCGCGGCTCCCCATTGCGGGGGCCCCTCGTCGGAAACCGAGGCTCCGAGGCCGGAGTCCTATTTGTACGGCCTGGCGACCAATTCGTCAAAGGGGGCGCCGGAGCGTGAAGCCGAACGGCGAACGGCCTGGGCTGTTGACCGCGCGGGGGGACAATTGGTAGGCTCGGGCGTCCGGAAAAGAGATCACCGCCGGGGGCGGCGGTGCCACACGGGGAGAAGGAGATAGCAGTGAGACTCGCAAAGTGGTTCACTCTTGGGCTGGCCGCGTGCGTCTTCGCGCGTTCGGCGTGGGCGGTTGAGACGTTGGACATCCCGATGGACGCTCCCCAAGATGCCGTGATGGCCTCGCCCGGCGAAGTCGCCGCGGTGGCCGATTGGCTGGCGGAATCGATCTCCGGCGCCCGCCCGGCGCAGCAGTCGCGGCCGCCGCTGCTGGCGCCGCAAATGCCGTTCTCGTTTCGCTACGGCGGCGCGGCGTCGGCCGAGTTGTTGAAGAACTCCGCGAAGACGGAATCGACCAGCGAGGCCCCGGACCACGTCGCGCACGTCTACACCTGGAAGGATCCCAAGACCGGCCTGAAGGTGGAAGCCGTGATGCGCGTCTTCAAGCGATATCCGGCGGTCGACTGGGTTCTCTACTTTGAGAACGGCGGCGCGACGGATACGCCGATTCTCGAAGACATCAAAACCCTGGACCTCACGCTTCGGACCGACAACGCGAAGCAACCGGCGGTGTTGCACCAGATCATCGGCGACCGGTGCGACGAACAGTCGTACCTGCCGATCGAAACGCCGCTGGCCTCCGGCAAGTCGATCGCCATGACGCCGGCCGGCGGCCGGTCCTCGAACGGCACGTTCCCCTTCTTCAACTTCCAGTATGGCGACGAAGGCATCATCACGGCCGTCGGTTGGTCGGGCCAGTGGTCGGCCTTGCTCGACCGCGCGGCGACCGGTCCGACGCGGCTCGTGGCCGGCATGGAGAAGACGCATTTTCTACTGCATCCCGGCGAGCGCGTTCGCGGCCCGCGGGTCCTGATCGTGCCCTGGAAGGGCGACCGGATCGCGGCCCACAACCGCTTCCGCCGACTGATGCTTTTCCATTTCATCCCGAAGCAGCCCGACGGGCGGCCGCTGAGCTTGCCCATTGCCGGACAGTGCTTCGACCGCTATTTCTCGATGACGCCGCTTCCGACCTGGACGACCGAAGCGACGCAATTGCAGTACGTCCGGTTGATCCACGAGGCGGGCTGCGACGCCTATTGGTACGATGCGGCGTGGTTCCCCAAGGCGTTTCCCAACGGCGTGGGCAACTGGTTCGCCGATCTCGAACGGTTTCCTCGCGGCATGGCGCCGATGGGCGACCTCTGCAAAGAACTGAACATGCAATTCATCCTCTGGTTCGAGCCCGAACGAGTCGCCCCCGATACGAAGATTGCCCGCGAGCAGCCGCAATTCGTTTTCGGCGGCGCCGGCGGCGGGCTGTACAAGCTCAACGACCCGGAGGCGCGAAAGTCGCTGACCGAGACGCTTTCGAAGCTCATCGACGAGTTCCACGTGACGGTCTATCGCAACGACTTCAACATGGATCCGCTCGCTTTCTGGCGCGCTAGCGACCCGCCGGATCGGCAGGGGATCACGGAGATTCGCTACGTCGAAGGGCACTACGCGATGTGGGACGAGTTGCGCTCACGGCATCCGGGCTTGTGGATCGACAATTGCGCCAGCGGCGGCCGCCGCATCGACTTGGAGACGTGCATGCGCAGCGTTCCGCTGTGGCGGAGCGACACGTGCTGCCGGCCCGGCCACCCGGAATGGGACCAGCGGCAAACGCTGGGCCTGGCCCTCTACGTTCCACTCTACACCGGTTGCTCGTGGACGCCGGACGCCTACACGACGCGGAGCGTCATGTCGGGCGGGTTGATTTGCCAATTCGACTTCCTGGGCAAGGACTTCTCACTCCCGGAGGCCCAGGCGGCGATTGCGGAAGCCCGGGCGTGCCGGAAGTTTTGGTACGGCGATTTCTACCCGTTGGCGAAGGCCTCGCTGGATTCCGCCGGCTGGACGGCGATGCAGTTCCACCGCGCGGACCTGAACGCGGGAGTCGCGATGGCGTTCCGTCATGCCCAGAGCGCGTACGGCTCGATGCAAGTCGGACTTCGCGGCGTCGAGCCGGCGACGCAATACCGCGTCGAATTCGTCGACGAATCGCGGCAAGTCACAACGCGAACCCTATCCGGACGCGAACTCGCCGAGGGAATCGAACTGAGCGTCCCTCGGAAAGCGGCCAGCCTGCTCGTTCGCTACGAGCGCGTGCGAGAATGAACGAGGAAAAGGGGGCTGGCTCCGTCGCCTCGACACGCTCCGATATGGCCGACACGCGCAACGGCGACGGTGCCTGTCCCCTTTTCCGGACTGTGGCGGCGGGCCGTTGAGAAAGGGGACAGGCACCGAGCCGGCAAGATCCTTTGTGCGGTTCGGGCTCAGCGACGGCTCGGAGCCAGTCCCCTTTTCAACTCACGCTTCGGCGACTCATTGCCCGACGGTGGCGCCGCTCGTGGTCGGCCGCTCCTGCATTTTGCGGACCACGTCCTCGGTGATATCCACCGCGGAGGTGAAATCGAAGACGACGGTTTCGTTGCGGGTGACGATGATCGACAGGCCTTTTTCGGACGCCACCTGGCGGGCGATCGGTTTGACTTCGTCTCGGAACTGCTGGACGATCTGGACCCGATGCTGATTCAGGTCGGACTTGGCCTTCTGCTGAACCTGGTTGAGGCTGGCAGTGGCCTGGCGGCCCATGTTCGAGAGCAGTTGGACCTGCTCCTGCGAAGGGGCCTGGCCGAACTGGCTCTGCTTATCGGAAATCTCCTTCTCATAGGAGACCTTGACGTTGGCCAACTGCTGGTTGAGCGCGGCTTCGTGCTGCTGGATCGACTCGGACATCTTCTTGTCGCGGCCGAGCTTCTGGGCAACTGTGTCGAGATCGATGACGGCAACCGCGCCAAGGACGTTCTGAGCTTGTCGGTTTGCCGGCGAGGGCCCCTCGGAGCGGTTACACCCGCCCAAGCTCGCCGCGAGAAGACAGCCTGCAGCCAACGGACCCATCCACGCGCGCATCACGGACTCCTTTCCGAGAAGAAGGGTGACTCCAAGGAGTGGGGACTATAGTTTGCGGGGATTACCGGGTCAAGACGGCTTTCCGTCCAAGGTTCCCGGTGGATCGCGGGGTGCGATGGAAACGATGTCCCGCGACCATGCGGACTAGTTCTCAAAGGCGGAATAGTACCCTGCGCGCGGGGGACGAAAGCGGGACAGCTCCAGTATTGGCAAGATGGGATGGACGCGTCTGGCATGGCCAGGCCACGGTGATCCTTGCGCACGCCCGTGGTTCGGCAGGAGACGGGTTTGCAGAACCCGGCAGACCTTGGCGGCCCCGACCCACTCTATAGCCGCGTGAGCACGGCGGTCGCTTCGTCGCACAGACGGATCGCCTCACGCGCGGCCGGGGCCTCGGCCACCACGCGGACGATCGGCTCGGTGTTGCTCGGACGGACCAGCAGCCACGCGCGCGGCCAGTCCAGCCGAAGACCGTCGAGCCGGTCGGGCCTGGCGTCGTCAAAATGCTTCTCCAAAGCGTGAAGCGCCGCCGCGACCTTCTCCGGCGGCATGGTCACCTTCGTCTTGACGATCTCGTACCGCGGCAACTCGTCGGCCAGGCGGCTGATGGGCAGCTCCCGGGCGGCCATCGCGTCGAGCAACTGGGCCATGCCGACGAAACTGTCGCGCACGAGCCCCACCCGGGGGTCGATCGGACCGCCGTTGCCCTCGCCGCCGAAGATCGCGTCCTTGGCCAACATCATGTCGACCACGTTTGCCTCGCCCACCGCGGAGCGAAAGAACGGCTGGCCGTGGCGGACCGCCAAGTCCTCGGTCATTCGGCTGGTCGAACAATTGGTCACCAGCGGGCCCTTGCGTTGTCGCAGGACGTGCTCCGCGATCATCGCCACGGTGTACTCCTCGCCGAGGTAGCGGCCCGATTCGTCGATCACCGCCAGCCGGTCGGCGTCGGGGTCCTGGCAGAAGCCGATTTCCGCTCGGGCGCGGGGGACCTCCGTGCGGACGTCGCGAAGGTTTTCGGCGGTCGGCTCGGCCGGATGCTCGAACCGCCCGTCGGGCTCTTCGCCCAGCAGCGTGACGGCGCAGCCCAGGGCTTCGAGGAGTCGCCGTCCCAGAAGGCTTCCGACGCCGTGGTTGGAGTCCAACAGGACGCGGAACGCCCGGCGCCGGATCCGAGCCACGTCGACCGTGGCCAGGACGGCGTCGAGATGGGCGGAAAGTGCGTTCTCGCAGATCTCGGCGGCGCCGATCCGGTCGTGGCGGACCCAGTCGATTCGCCCGGCGCGGTAGCGGTCCAGGACTTTCTGGCCGGCGCCGGCGGGGATGACGCGGCCTTCGTTGGAGAAGAGTTTCAGGCCGTTGTACTCGATCGGGTTGTGGCTGGCGGTGATCTGGACGGCGCCGGCCGCTTGGTGTTTTCGCACCAGCACGCCGACGGTGGGCGTGGCGCAGATGCCGGCGTCGATCGTCCGCCGGCCGACGGCCTGCAAGCCGGCATGAACCGCCTCGCCGAGCATCCTGCCCGAGGGCCGGCTGTCGCGTCCGACGATCATGGCTCCCGTGGCCGAAGAGGCGGCGAAAGCGGCGGCGTAGCGGATGGCCACCTCGGGCGTAAGGGTATCGCCCAGCACGCCCCTTAGGCCCGACACGCTAATGATCAGTTCCGGCATTTCGGCCCCCTTTCTTCCTGCCCGCCACGGTACGGCCGCAAGACCGGTAGTATAGAGGGGAACGGCCTGGTGGAAAAGGCGGCTGGGTGGGGGCAGTGGTGCAGTTTGGCGCAAGAATCGGGACTCTAAGGAAAGAAGGCATTGTCCCCACTATCGGAGGGGCGGCTTGATTGCTCAGGCCAAGGAACCGAAAAATAGTGGTGGCTCAAGGACAAATCTTGCGATGGTGGCGAAATAATGAGTCAGAACAAGTTTTCGTTTCAGGTCACTGTTGAAACACACAACCAAACGGGGGATGTGGTTGCTGTGTATTTCCAAATTCGCAAAGGCAAGACGAAGACTACGAAAGAATATGCGGGAGGAGACCTGTTTGCGGACTACGACAAGAGGGGCGAACTTCTTGGGATCGAGATGTTGGCGCCGTGTCGTGCCGCGGTCCTAGATAGAATTGCTGTTGGAGCATCAGAGAAGCGGTTTGTGCGTCGCACCGTCCCGCGGGGCATGCTTGTCAATGCTTAAACCGTTAAACTGTCGTTCCGGTTTCCGCCACCGTTACCGCATCAAACTGATTCTCGAAACTCCATGGGTTTCTGACCGCTGAGAGGCTGTGAATCTTTCAAGATCGTCGTCGTAAGTCGTTATTCCTCGTCGCGATTTCAGCCGTGAAATAAGGACTTACGTCAACACGAGCGATTTTTCGTCGATAGATTCACATTCTCTGAGCGGTCGCACTATCCGACACATAGGCCGCTCGCCCTCTCGGATCGCGGCGTTGACTGCCTTCCTCCCCTGTCCTACCTCGACGCCTGGCGGTCGGGGTCCGGGCCGGTGCGGAGGATGCCGATCTCGTCGGTGCCGTCGCCGTTGAAGTCGCCGACGACGGGCAGGTCGCCCGGGCCGCCGAGTTCGTACACCTTGTCGTGGGCATCCAGCACGCGGTTGCCGTCGCTGTCCAGTATGAACTTGCCCGAACGGTACACGCCCAAGTCGTCGGCGCCGTCGCCGTTGAAGTCGCCGACGACGGGCAGGTCGCCGGGTTGGCCGAATTCGACGTACTCGTCGCCGTCGCTCCAGCGGCCGTTGCCGTCGACGTCGAGGAACCACGCGCCGTTGCGGAACACGCCGATTGTCGACACGCCGTCGCCGTTCCAGTCGCCCGCGATTGCCCGATCGCCGGGCGTGCCATACACGAAAACGTGGTCGATCACGTCGGCCCGGACGTTGCCCTCGGAGGTCCGCTTCAGCGTCCGCTTCTCGGCGGGCGCTTCTTCGGGGTCGGGCGGGAGGTTCTTGTAGCGGCCGGTGGGTTGGTTCTGGCTGTCGGGCAAGCCGGCGTCGGCCACCACGGCCCGGGGGTCGCCCACCCAAGCCTTGCCGAAAATGCCGATGTCGGTCTTGCCGTCGCCGT
>JAPLNP010000268.1 GCA_026401055.1 Planctomycetia bacterium | reverse complement strand
GGAAGTCAACGAGGGCAACTTCCCATCGCTCTCGCCGGCCCAGCACTACGCGATCCTCTCGGCGCTGCCGGCCAAAACGTTGACGGCGGCGGACCGGGATCGTCTATCTGGGCTGGCGGCCGAGGCCGGGCGACTGGACGAAGCGCTCGCGCACGCGCAAGCCGCTTTGTCGCGGGATAAGGGCGGTCGCCGGTTCGAACGTCACCGTGCCGTGGTGGGACTGTTGCTGAAATTGGAGCGAGCCGGCGAGGCGGAGGAGACGGCGCGACGTTGGGCCGCCTCCTCCGATCCGACGCCCGAGCAACGAGCCACGATGGCCGAATTGCTCGCCCGGCACGGCCGCCAGCCGGTCGCCGAAGAGTTGTTCGTCGCCGCCTTGGGGGCCAAGTACCTCGCGCCCGAGCGGCGGTTTGGACTGCTCTGCCGTCGTGCCGCCGTTGCGAAGGGGCGGCAGCGATGGGATCTCCTGCTCGAGGCGGCCCGAATCGTGCCGGCCGAATCGCCCGCCCGCGACCAGTGCCTGGACACGATCGACGCCGAACTGGTCGACCCGAGCCAGGCGGAGGCGGCCGCGCAACTCGCCGCCGCCGCAAAAGACCCGAGAATCAAGGCGTCGCTGCTCTTGGCCGAAGCCCGGCTGCACATCGACCCGAAGCGCCGGGCGGAGGCCTATTGGCAAGTGTACAAGCTCGGCTGGCTGTCCGATGATCTGGCTTACGCGGCCTGTTATGCGTGGAATTCGTCTGGCGAGCCGCGTCGGGTGATCGAGTTCGCCGAAACACGGCTGCGAAACGGAAAAGGGTTGAGCTTGGATGTCTCGCGGGCGTTGGAAACGGCCTACCGCGCGGCGGGTCGCGAGCGCGACGCCCGCCGTGCCGCGCCGGGCGACCCCGAGCCGACGGACCGCACCCAAGGATCGCCCGCCCGCGATGCCGGGCAGGGAGGTGGAATGTTCTGAATGACCTTTCGCGATTATGGAACACCCCGGAGCGTGGGGACCCTACCCGCACGGAGCGGCCGAGACGGCCGCGCTCCACAATCGCGAAAAATGATTCAGTACGATCGACCGGCCGCGCGGTAGAACGGCAGACGCCGCCCCTTTGCACCTGGTTCCGACAAATGCAACCGAATCACAAGACCAAACGACGCCCAAGCCACCTTGCGTCCGCACGCCCCTCGGGGGCTCGACGTTTCACGATCGGCGGACCGGCCGCCCATGGCGCCCCGCGCGGGCCACTACGGTTCGCCTGGCTCTGGTTGGTTTTTCAGACCGCGATCGCCGCGTGCGCCGCCGAACCGGCCGGCCAAGCCGAGATTGCCGGCGCGAGCGCGCCTTCCCACGCCACGCCGCAATGGACGTTGCCCGACGCGCGAGACGTCGAACTTGGCGGCTCGCTCGGTGACGCCTTTCGCCAAGGCGTGCGGCGGCTCGGCGAGGACCCGTACCGGTCGGTCGTCTTTCTTCGGTCCGATCTGACGTTCGAGATGCCGCGATGGTTCACGAACTTCAGCGGCGACGTCTCCGGGCGGTTTCTCGAGATTGCCAGTCTGACGTCTCCCGCCGGCAAGCCGCAGCCGGCGGCGCTGGGCGAACTCCTGAAAACGGTGGCCGACTACCAGAAGGCCGACGGACATTTTGGGCGCGACATCGACTGGAGCAAGCCGATCGACGATCCGCCCGACAACACCGACGCCGGCAAGGCGATCCGAACGCCCGTTTTCTGGGGGAACTCGCGATTGTTGATGGGGTTGCTCGAAGCCCACGCGGCGTTCGCCGAACCGAAGCTGCTTCCGGCCGCCAAGGGAATCGGCGACTTCTACGTCAACGGCGCCGACGTTTACCTGGATCCGAACGGCGAATCGCTGTTCAAGTCGACCGGTTCCTACTCCTCGGCGTACGTCACCGACTATTTCCCCGCGATCGAGGGCCTGACGCGGCTTTACCAGGTCACCCGCGACGATCGCTACCTGCGCCAGGCCGAACGCATGGCGGAGTTCTTCAAGCGATTCGACCGGCTGCCCATCGACCACAGCCACGGCAACCTGATCGCTTATCACGGGCTGATGCTTCTTTACGAGACCACGGGCAAAAGGGAGTACCTCGCGCGGTCGGTCGACCGTTGGAAGGAAGCCACCGAAGGCGGATACGTCTGGTCCACCGGAGGCGTCGGAGAGCGGTTTCACGTCCGTTGCGAGACCGACGAAGGATGCTCGGAGGCGGACTGGCTGCGGCCGAACCTCGACCTTTGGCGCGCCACCGGCGAAACCCGGTTCCTCGACGCGGCGGAACGCCTCGTCTGCAACCACTACGAGATGAACCGCACGGCCAACGGCGGATACGGACATCACAACTTCGTCTGCGACGCCGAGGGACCGCTCCTCATGCAGCCGCGGTTTGTCTAGGCGGTCTGGTGCTGCACGTTCCACGGCCTGTTGGGCATGCGGACGCTCGCGAGCCACGTCGTGGTCGGGTCCGATCGCGGCGTGTTCGTCAACTTCCCGTTCGACGCCTCGGCGCCGGTCCGGTGCCGCGACGGCGTCCGCAACGTGACTGTCCGCCGGCAGCCCGACTCGGACGGCGCCGTCGTCTGTCGCATTCGCGTGGATGGTCCGCGGGACGACGCCGTCGGGCCGCCCAAGCTATTTGTGCGGCGTCCGAACTGGGCGGAAGACGTACAAGTCACCGACGCCAACGGTCGCGCGGTCGAGGCCCCGTGCGAGGCGGGATACCTGTGTCTGCCGGCAAGGCCCGGTCCGGAGGGCGAACTCACCGTGAGCTTCTTGTTTGCTCCGCGCGTCGAGGACCGGAGAATGCGGCGGCTGGCAATCGATCCGTCGCGAGTGACCCGCCATCGGGGCGTGGTGCTCGGCAACGGACCTCGCGTGCTGCTGGCGAATTCCGATCAGCCGCGCCCGACGATTGTATTGTCGGTCGACAAGACCGGCCGTCTTCGGCTTCCGAAGGCCGACGATGGCACCTGGCGCGTGGCGGCGGTCGCCGGCGTCGACGCAACCGAGCAACAGGCTCGCGAGGCGGCCGGGAAGGCCGGCACGGTTGTCCTTGGCCCCTGGCGGAAAATGGATCCCAGCCGCGCCGTGGCGCTGGTGTTCGACCTGATTGTGTTGCCGGATTAGGACCGGCGGATCAATCACTGTCGCATTGTCGCCTTTCGCTCCGCGAAAGCGGCGTTCTTTCGCGGAGCGAGAGGCGACACTCGCTTCCGCGCCAATCCTTGGGGGCGACCCCGCCAAGTGGTAATATATGCCGGTTACGCTGGCTGTGCCGATAGGGAGGGTCGTAGCTCATGTTCCGAGGATGCGGATCCCGATGAGTCTTTCCGACTGGGCAGCTTGTACCGGGGCGAGGGGATGCGACATCCATGCGCGGAGCAGACCGCTTGGCCGCCCTGGGCGCGTGCGTCCTCTTGCTGGCATTCGGGGGGTGCGCGCGGCGGTGGTCGTTTGACCCGCCCGGACGGATCGCTCTCACGTCGGCGCTGGTGCCCGAGCCGGCGGCGGCGCCCACGGCACTGCTGGACAAGCCAGTAGTGGCACCCACGGCACTGCTGGACAAGCCAGCAGTGGCACCCACGGCACTGCTGGACAAGCCGGCAGTGGCACCCACCCCGCACTGCCGGGCAAGCCAGCCGTGGCACCCCGTCATCCCGGCCGGCGCAACGTGGGCCGACACTGGGGAGGCCGATGCCGTCGAGCCAGCCGTGGCGTTGTGGCTGACCGACGATTGCTGCCGTCCGGAACCGCCCGAGGACTTGCCATGTTGCGAGATTCCGCTCCGCTGCCGCCTGGCCGCGATACGAGGGGAGGCAAGAGAACAAATCCGCTCGGACCATTGCCACGCCTATTCTTGGCCGATTGCCCGTGGCCTTCTGTGGGGGATCGCCGGCGCAAGCGTGCTGGCCAACACGTCCCTCGATGAGGACTTTCAAGACTGGGTCCAGGACGACCTCCGCGGCCGGGATACGGACCGGCTGTCGGCGGTCTCGAAGACGCTGGGCGACGGCCGCATCTTCGTCCCAACCTACTTGGGGTTGGCACTGGCCGGGAAGCTGCTTTCTGACGTGCCCGCGTGGGACGCCGTCGGCGAGTTCGGCGATCGCACGAGCCGCGCGTACCTGGTGGGCGTGCCGCCGATGCTCGTCATGCA
This sequence comes from Planctomycetia bacterium, assembly GCA_026401055.1. Classification (GTDB taxonomy): domain Bacteria; phylum Planctomycetota; class Planctomycetia; order Pirellulales; family Thermoguttaceae; genus JAPLNP01. The sequence goes on along the minus strand of JAPLNP010000268.1, from coordinate 5,772 downwards.
GGTCTGCCTGGGCGGTTCCCGGCCGGGCGAACGGGACGACGCCTCGTACTGGCGGCCGTTTCAGGACAACAACGGCGCGAGCGGACACGCCTTCATCGGCGCGGTCCCCTTCATCACCGCCGCGAGAATGTCGCACGGCCGCCCGGCGAAGGCCTGCTGGTATTTTCTGTCGGCGCTGCCGGCGTGGTCCCGGGTGAACGACGACCGGCATTACCTCTCGCAGGCGCTGGTCGGCTGGTGGATGGCGTACATGGCGTGCGAGAGCATCGACCGCACCGAGGCCGCCGACGGCTGCTTCACCTTGATGCCGATGGTCGAGCCCGGCGTCGTCGGCCTGGCGGCGGTGTATCGGCGGTGAGCGGCCGCAATGCTACTTGTCCTCCACCCCGAGCTTGATCTCGTCCGAGTTGGCCTTGAGTTCGGGGGCGTACATCGCCGAGGCCGCGGTCGGCAACGCGCTGAAGCGGCCGGGGATCTCGGCCCTCATGCGATAGGCGACGCTGTGCTTGCCCCGGGCGAGCCGCTGGACGAAGAACACCACCCGGTTGTCGCGGAACTCCATGTACGCGCCCAAGGCGTTGCCGTTGTAGCCGCTACGAAGGTCGACCGGCTCGAATCCGGCGGGCTTCATGTCCTCGAACACGAGGTACTCGTAGTCGTTCTTGCTGTCGATCTCCAACTCGATTTCGACCAGGTCGCCGCTCTTGAGCGTCGCCAGGTTCGGCAGCTCCTCGCGATCGTATTTCTCGACCTTCTGGTCGACCGCCTGGCCGCGGGAGCCGGCGGCCTTGATCGTCTTTTCGACCGGCTTGAGACGATAGTACTTCCGGTTCACCTTGATCTCCAGCCCGGCGCGGGTGATGAAGTCCTCCAGGGTGAAGTTCGTCTGGTAGGCGTTGAAATAGAGCGGACCGCGGCCGGTTCGCTTGATCTCGACCTGGTGCGGACCATCGGTCAGTGTCTTGCCCTCGACGACAAACGCATTGTCGAACGTGAACAGGTTGGCGGGCGTGATTTCGACGGCGGTCTTGCGCTCGCCGTCCATCCGGACTTCGACGGTCATTTCGGGCCGGTCCTCGCCGCTGGCGCGGAGGAAGTCGGCCATCGCCTCGACGCAGACGGCCGTGTCCCGCGTCGAATTCCAGTAGGTCGCGTTCTTGCGGTTGTTCAACAGATACTTGACCAGCCGCGAGGCGAGTTGGCCCTTGGGATCGGTCCGCGCAAGCAGCTTGAGGTAGTACGCCTGGGCTTCGTTGTCGCTGCCGTACCAGTACCACCAGCAGCCCTCGGGCAGTTTGAGCCAGGCGGTTTGGTTCTCGTTGTCCTCGACGACGTACTGGCTGATGTTGCGCAGGATCATGTCCAGCTTCTCTTTGTCGCCCTGTTTCTCCAGGGCGAGTCCGAAGATCGCCAGGCTATAGACGCTCAACTCGGTCCGGTCGCGGTAGAGGAACTCCCGCATCGCGTCGTTTTTCACGCCCGCATCGATCAGCACCATGTACACGAGTGCGTCGACGTTGTCGGCGTGCAACTTCCACGGTCTCTTCTTCTCGTTCTTGGGGTCCTCGACGGCGTTTTGGATCTTTTGGATCTCTTCGTTCTGGTAACGCTTGAGCCACTCGACGCCGCGTTCGAGGACTCCGGGCACCAGGGCCACGTCGTTGGCCTGGGCGATCTGCAGTCCGTGGACCACCGTGGCGGTCGTGTGCGGGTACGAATGTTCGCCGTAGCCCGAGAACCAACCCCAGCCGCCGTCGGAGACTTGCATCTCGGTCAGGGCTTTGACGCCGTCCTTGACCATCCGCCGGACTTCGTCCTGGTCGAAGACGGGGTTTCGCTTGTAGCGCTTCCAGCCCTCGGCCCGCTTCTGGTCGTCGCCGATCTCCTGGGCGTTGAGGTTCGTCCGCTTCTTGCGGATTGCGTCCAGATCGAGCTTCATGTCCAAGAGGACCTTCTGCGTGATCACGGTCGGCAGGAAGCGGTTGAGCGTCTGCTCGGTGCAGCCGTAGGGATACTCGACCAGGTACGGCAGCGCGTCGACCATCGCCCCAGCCAAGGTCGGCGAGTAACGCACCTCCAGCCGCGATTGCTCGGGCCGGCGGTCCTTGGGCACGGTGATCGTGAACTTGCCGCCGGGTTCGTCCGGCCGGATCGCCCCGGAAAAGGACTCGGTCTTGAGCATCCCATGGACGTAGCACGGGAATCGCATCTCCATCGCGTCCGACTCTTCATCGGTGATGGCCTTCATGCGGACGACCGCCTCGCCCTCGTTGAGAACCTTGACCAGCCAGTCGACGCGGGCTTCGCCGTTGGGTTCGATATCGACCAATTGGGCATCAGGGACTCTCCGCGCCGTATTCTCGTTGAGCCGCTCGTAGCGGACCTTTCCGGTGTATTCGAGGCAAGGTCCATCCAATTCCAGAACGACACGGACCGACTTCTTGTCTTTCAGATAGTTGTGGACGTTGGCCGACAGGACGACTTCGTCGGTCTGGACGAAGAACCGCGGGGCCTGCATCCGGATGATGAGGTCCTTGCGGGTGACGACGTCGGTTTGCCCTTGGCCCACGCGGGTGCCGTGGCCCATGCCCCAGACCTTGATCCGCCAGGTGGTCAGGTTTTCGGGCATGTCGAGTTGGACCTGCGCGGTGCCGTTGGCCTCGGTCGTGAGCTTTCCGACCCAGAGCGCCGTGTCGGCGAATTTCGTGCGCACCGTGGGCTCGACCATCTCGCCGCCGGGCGCTGCGCCTTCGGAGGACTTCTCCTCGACTGCGGCGAGTCCGTCCATCGGCGCGGCGGCCATGGGTGCTTCGGGCGCGGCCCCTTTGGCCATCGCCCGCCGCGCCATCGGCATGCCGCCCGGCCCGCCCATGCCGCCGCCGCGCATGGCGCCGCTAGCGGAAAGCATTCCCAGCCTCATGGAGAGCTCTTGGGGGGCCTCGCCTTCTCCGTTCGCGTCCCTATCACTCAACTCTTCGGCCACCGTCCCCCCAAACACGCCCAGGTCGTTCATCCCCGGCGTGTTCGGCATGACGAGATTCTGGAACCAGCGGCCGAGGTTTGACTCGGTTCGCGGATGGTGCGAGCGTCGCCACTTCCAGAAGAATTCCTTGATGTCCGGCACGTTGGAGCCGCCGGAAATGTACTCGACCGACTTGTCGTAGATCGCAATTACCGTCGAGCCGACGAAGGGCTTGCCCGCCAGGTCGCGCAGCGTCACGTCCACCGTGGCCTTTTCGCCCGGGCGGTACGTCTCGCTCGACGGCTTGACCTCGACCGTGAGGACGCGGCTTTCCGGCGGGACGACGATCTCGCGGGTTTCGCTGTAGACGCGGCCGTCGGCCACCGTGACCGCCTCGATGAAGAAGTTGGGCATGTCCTTCTTCTCGACTTCAATCTCCTGCGTCGTGCTCTTGCCTTCCAGGTGGAGGATTCTCGGCGGCAGGTAGACGCCGTTGGCCGGACGGACGAACAACAGCACGGTCGAGCCCACGCGATCGGTGTTGATCTGGAGCGAGACTTTCTCGCCCGGCGCGTACTCGCGTTTGTCGGGGATCACCTCAACGTGGTTGAAGCGGAAGTCGGCGCCGTCGAAGCCCTGGCCGATGACGGTGAACAGGTAGCCGCCCTCGATGGCGTGTTGCTTGGCGTCGGTCACTTTGTACGAGAGCCGGTACTGCCCGGCCTGGGACGCCTTGATCTTCATCTCGGAGCGACCCTGGTCGTTGGTCGAGAGGTCCCACTTCTGGACCGGCGTTTCCACCGGCTTGTTGTCCTTGTAGGTGATCTTCAAGAGTTCGAGCGTGCCCTTGCCCTGGACGCCCTTGCCGTCGAGCGTTCGGGCCGCGAAGTCGGCGTCGATCACCTCGCCGACGCGGTAGTATCCCTGATGGACCCAGGCGTAGACCTTGAACGGCTTTCGGGCGACCAGGACGTTGCCCGAGCCGACGATCGTCCGTCGCGACTGATCGACGACCTCGGCGGTGACCGTGTAGCTGTGGTCCCGATCGGGATGGATCGCCTTGGCCACGGCCGTGTCGATCTCGACCTTGACCGTGCCGTCCGCGCCGATCTCGACCTCGCGCTCGGCGACCACCTCCGGCGGCACGTGGCCGCGAGGCCACCAGAACGGCATCGGGCGGCTGCACCCCCAACCGCGCCAGCCGGGGTACCAGTCGTAGTCATACGCAAACCACCAATAGCCCGGGCCGTAGAGCCAGTCCCACGGGCAGGGCGGGAACCACGGCTGGCTGTGGCTGGTTCGCGTGACCTTGTACTTCACCTTGGCGCTGGTGACCGGCGAGCCGAAGTAATACTTCGCCTTGATGACCGCCTCGATCTTCTCGCCGAGCATGACCGGTTCGGTCGGAGCGTCGACCGTCACCTCGAACTCGGGCTTCTTGTACTCCTCGACGCGGAAGGATCCGCCGCCCAGGCCGGTCTTGCCCCGCGTGACCACCAGTTGGTACACACCCAGCGCGGCGTCCTCCGGCAGTTCGAGCGTGTCCTCCATGCCGCCGTACTCGTCCGCCTTGAGCGACTTCTCGACGATCTTCTCGCCCTTGGGGTTGTGGATCTCGACGGTGAACTCCCGGCCGGCGAAGGTGGAAACGTCGGGCGCGTCGTACTTCGCGTGGCGAACCCAGAACTTGTAGTGTACCGGTTGCTTCGGCCGATAAACCGGCCGGTCCGTGATCGCGTAGACCTTCGTCGCGTTGTACTCCTGGTCGTGGTAACGGCCGTACCACGCCCCGGTGAAGCCGAGATAGGCCAGCCGGCCCTGCTTTGTCCGGGCGATGATGAGCCACGCGAAGTTGGCCGGTTGCTGCTTAGGGTCGGTCATCACCTGGCCGTCGGCGTCGCTGTATTCGGCGAACCGGCTGACGTCCACCTGGAACCGGTTGTTGGCGGTCTGTTTCTGCTGATACCCGAAGAACTCGACGTTGGCACGTTCGATCGGCTTGCCCGAGATGGCGTCCGCCACAAAATAGTAGGTCTTGTCGGGCAGCGGCTTCTTGACGATCGCCGTGTCGTTGAGCCAGATGATGATCTGGCTGGTGTTACCGTCGGTCATAACCGCCTTCAAGAGATACGCCCCGGCCTTCGATAGCGGCGTCGTGACGGTCACTCGCTTGTCGAAGTGCTTCTCGCGGGGCTCCATGGCCATTTCCCAGGAGGCCACCTCGCGACCGAGATACTGCTTCTCGTTCTGCTCGACCAGCCGGTAACCGAAGTTGCCGATGTCCAACTTCTGCCCGTCGACTTGGCCGGGGTTGCCCTTCAGATAGGCCATCACGTCGGCCAGCAGCTTGTCGATGAGGACCTCGTGGGCGGTGAACTTGACCTCGCGGCCGTTGCGGAAACGGTACTCGACCGTGGCGCCCTTGCCGGCCGGCTGGTCGGAGACCGCTTCGAACCGCCCCCAGTTGCCGACGATCTGATCGAGCCGCGATTGCCAACCGTTGGCCGCGTCGGTGTTCTTCGCCTCGCGGTAGATCTCGACGCACTGGCGGCAGTACTCCGCCGCCCGGGGATACTGCCGGCGATTCTCGAAAACCTCGGTCAGACGCTGAAGGGCCTCCAGACCGACGCCTTGGAGCGTCTCGCGGTCGGCCGCGATGCGCTGGTAGATCTTGATGTAGTTGAACTCGTCGGGCAGGGGGAACCGCTTGATGCCGGTGGCGAGCCGGGCGATCGTCTCGTTCTCGCCGAGCGTGGCCAGGGCGTAGGTGCCGCTTTCGTCTTCCTTGCTGTCGTCGGTCTCCATCCGGC
>JAPLNP010000579.1 GCA_026401055.1 Planctomycetia bacterium | reverse complement strand
ACACGAAGTTTCACCGTGGTGCGTCAAGACCGTATGTTTACCCACATGTTCTGGCCTGCGCGACGAGGTAGCCGTCGAGCATGGACTGTAGTTTTGTCCAACCTCGCCACAACACGAGCCACCCTGGGGCGTGGTCGTGTTTGCGGTTTTGATGGCCGCCGAGACGCGCCAGGGCGAAGCAGAAGTCGTGAATCGTCATGGTAAGGCGAATCTTATGATAACGCCACAAGCTCAGGACTTCAACGTAGTCGGGAGCAAGCAACGTGGTGGCTCGCCGGGTCTTGGCGTCTGCGCGACGGCTCGCGTCACGGAGGTTCAAGAGCGTCGTCGCCACGGCGGAGAGCAAGGCGATCGCCGGCTGCAAACGCTCCACCGCCGTGAATTGCAGATCTTCAATGCGGCAGCCCGTCTTCATCGCCTTGTGGTATTCCTCGATGATCCATCGGCGTTCATACCATCCGATGACGCGCCAGGCGTCCTTGAAACTCCGGACCGGCTCGTTGGTCAGCAGGATCCATTCGACGGGCTTTTCACCCGCGGGAGGAGCCAGTTCACGCACCTCGACGACGCACAACGGGAGCGGGTCGTTGCCATGATTGCCGTACTTCGCGTGCGGCGGACATACCAACACGGACGCCGCCCGCACGACGAATTCCGCCTCCTTGCGAGCCTTGCGGTCGCGTTGCCCTTGAACGTCCATGACAAAGCGGCCCAACTCAGCCAGACCGCTGACGTACTCTTTCAAGTCATGCTTTGGCCCCACGGGTTGGTGACCCGCGTAAACCTTGCGCTCCTTGCCGTTGCGGATCACGAATCGTCTGCCGCTCTTGCATTCATGTTCCAGGAATTCGAACGTACTGGCCCCTTGGTCGGCGACGTCGATCAGTCGAGCGTCGCGTGGAAGATGGGTGGTTCCCTTCAGCCACAACAGGCTCTCGCGCGTTTCGCGAGCGCGATGCTCGGCCATCGTTTCCTTCTCGGGAACTTCGTCTCGGCAGTGCAGGAGTTGGTCCACCAGGCCCAGGAGTTCGCCGCGGTCGGCCGCCACGGCCAGCACGTTGTGACAGATATAACCGCGATGGGTTCCCTTGCCGATCTGCCCCAAATCGTCTTGGATCGAAGTCAAGGTGGAATAGTCCAGTTCGGTGGCGTCGTGCAGCAGAAGGACCGGTTCTTCCTCCTCGGCGATCCGCTGGAAAGTGTGCTCGCGCACGGCCGCCAGCAAGTCGGCATGAGTCACTTCGTCACAATCGCAAAGGCGGTACAGGCCCTTGAGGTCGGCCGGGGAGGTAAATTTCTCCGGCAGCGTCCCCCCAGGATGACGGCACGCTTGATCAAACGCCAACGCCGCCCGATGGCTTCGTCGCCGGTCTCCCAGTTGCGCGTGAGCGAACATGGCCCAACCCAAACTGACTTCCGTTTCGTACTGACTAGACATCGGCGGTTCCGTCCTTTTGAAGAGCGTGGTAGGATAGGTTCTGCACTCTATACGCACCTGCCTACACGCCGGCTCGCCGCCGTAAATCTTTCAAAAGGGACCATTTCTTCCTAACGGAAACGCCCGCAAGCGTTTGAAGAAATCGCCACCCCTGTTCCGCTTCGCACATTTTGTAAAATTAACACGTATAGATGTGGGCAAACATAAGGGCGATGCCCACCCTACCGTGCTTTCGCAAAGGACAACCATGAGCAGCGATCAGACCGAGGGATTCTCACTGCAGTGTCCCGTCCCGCGCGGCCGCCACACGAC
>JAPLNP010000370.1 GCA_026401055.1 Planctomycetia bacterium | reverse complement strand
CGGCCGCCTGCTTACGTGGACGACGGATTATCTGAAGGGTCACGGGTCGGAGAGTCCTCGACTCGATGCCGAAGTGCTGCTGGCGCACGCCTTGAGCCGTCAACGCATCGAACTCTACACCACCTTCGACGAGTTGCCCGCCGATGAACCTCGCGCGGCGTTCCGCGACTTGGTCCGCCGTCGGGCCGAAGGCACGCCGGTAGCCTATCTGGTTGGCCGCAAGGAATTCTACTCGCTCTCCTTCCGCGTCACGCCCGACGTGTTGATCCCCCGGCCCGAGACCGAGCACCTCGTCGTCGCCCTCTTGGACTTGGCCAAGGCCGACGGCTTGGCCGAGCCGTCGATTTGCGACGTTGGGACGGGCAGCGGGATCATCGCGGTCGCGGCGGCGAAGCACCTTGCCCGCGGCCGCGTCACGGCGATCGACCTCAGCCCGGCGGCGCTGGACGTGGCGCGCGCGAACGCCAAGGCCCACGGCGTGTCGGACCGGATCGAGTTTCTCCAGAGCGACCTGCTGGCCGAGTTGCCGGCGGATCGGCAGTTCGATTTCGTGGTGAGCAACCCGCCGTACGTCAGCGCCGCCGAGATGCAATCGCTTCCGGCGGAGATCCGAGATTACGAGCCGGCGGCGGCGTTGTTGGGCGGTCCGCGCGGCACCGAGGTGATCGAGCGTCTGTTGCCCCAGGCCGCGGCGCACCTTCGCGCCGGGGGGCACCTGTTGATCGAGGTCAGCCCGATGATTCACGAAGCGGTGCTCGCCCTGCTGGAGTCGTCGCCCGATTTCACGCCGGGCGCGACGATCCGCGACCTCGCCCGATTGCCGCGGGTGGTTCAAGCGCGAAGGTAGCGATTCATGCTCGGCAAGCTTCTGTTGACGGCGTCGATCGTGGCGGTCTTCGTCGGCGCCTTTCTGCTGAAAGGCTTGCCGACGCGACCCCCGGCCGATCCGGCGTCCGACGCGCCGCCGGCGACGCGAATCATCTCGTTGGCGCCGAGCGTGACCGAGACGCTCTTCGCGCTGGGGCTCGGCGACCGCGTGGTCGGCGTCACCCGATTCTGCAACTACCCGCCGGAAGTCAAAACCAAAGCCCGGATCGGCGGGTTCCTCGACCCCAACATCGAGGCCATCGTCGCCCTGAAGCCGGACCTGCTGGTGATGCTGGTCGAGAACCAGGCGTCGCAGCCCGCTTTCGAGGACCTCAACGTCCGGATGCTCGTCGTCGACCATCGCACGGTCGAGGGCACCTTGGACTCGATCACCGCCGTCGGCCGCGTCTGCGGCGCGGAGGCCCGGGCCGAAACGATGGTGGCCGACTTGCGGGCGAGGATCGATCGGGTGGCGAAGAAGACCGCCGGATTGCCGCGGCCCCGGGTGCTCTTTTCGATCAGCCGCGCTCCCGGCGCCGGGCGGCCCGAGGACGTCTACGTCGCCGGCGGAAGCCCCTATTTCGCGAGCATCGTGAAGATGGCGGGCGCCGAGAACGTGTTCGCAGCCGAAACGGCCGTCTTCCCCGTCGTCTCGACCGAAGGCATCCTGCACGCCAATCCCGAAGTGATCATCGACCTGGTTCCGCTCGTGTCGTCCGACGGCCGCGACGTCGAGTCGTTGTTGGCCGACTGGCGGCAGATTCCCGAGCTCGACGCGGTGAAGCACGATCGCGTGTACGCCCTGGACGACGACTTCGCCTCGGTTCCCGGCCCGCGGTTCATCCTCCTGGTCGAGAAGGTCGCCGCGATCCTACACCCCGAAGTCGATTGGGATTGAGTCGCCCTCATGTCACGTTTGTCTGCCGTCACGCGTTTCGTGTCCGACACCGGCGCGCGGATCTACCGGATCCCGTGCAAGGTGTTCGACCACTTGACCGCCCGGGTTTACCTGCTCTTGGGCGCCGGACCGGCGACGCTGGTCGACGCGGGCAGCGGGGAGGGCGAGTCGACGCGGAACATCCTCGACGGCCTGGAGGCCGTTCGCTCCGAGTTTGGCGAGTCGTTCAAGCCGGGCGACGTCCGGCGGATCCTGCTCACGCACGGCCACCTCGACCATTGCGGCGGCCTGAGCGAGCTCGTCCAGCA
>JAPLNP010000237.1 GCA_026401055.1 Planctomycetia bacterium | reverse complement strand
GCCGGCTACATGCTGATCGACTCGGGCGAGGCACAGAAGGAGAAGGAAAAAGAGGAGAAAAAGGAAAAGGTGGAAGGGAAGGTGGAAGGGAAGGCGGAAGAGAAGGCGGAAGAGAAGGCGGAAAAGAAGGTGGAAGGAAAGGTGGAAGGAAAGGCGGAAAAGAAGGCGGAAGGAAAGGTGGAAGAAAAGGAGAAGGAGAAGGAGAAGCAGTGAGTGCTCAGCGAGGCGGAAGCCCGCGGTTGGCCGGAAGTCGAGAGACAAACCTACTTCACTTTGTCGCACTGGCTTCCGTGAACACTCCGATCGCACCACGAAGATCACGAAGTACACGAAGCAAGAAGCGAACCTTCTTCGGCGCCGAGTTCTCTTGAGTCCTCTTCCTTCTCCCGTGTCTTCGTGTACTTCGTGACCTTCGTGGTAGATCAGAATTCCGCGGCATAGCAATACTCGGGCAAACCGGGCATAATGTCCGGGGAAGGCGTCCGGCCGAACATGTACGGCCGGCCACCCCCCCGGATGCCATTGAACTTGAAAGGAGTTGTGTCATGTCACGCATGGTCCGATTTTCCCTGTTCGCGTTGCTCGTGCTCGGTTCGATTTTCGCCTGCCCGGTTTGGGCCGAAAACGAGGGTCAGGCGGACTTGGATCGGGCAACCGAGATCAAGCTGTCCGCCGAGAAAGTGGCCGACCTGTCCGAGGTCATCAAGCTCTGCGAGAGCGCGCTAGCGAAGGGGCTCGACAAGGAGAACACGGCCTTCGCCAAGAATCTCGAGGCCTCGGCGCTTGCTCAGCGGGGCACGCTTCTCGGCGGCGCCATCTTCCGCCAGACGTCGGTCGATCCCCAGTGGTCGAAGTTCCGCAAGCTCGCGCTGGACGACCTCGAGAAATCCGTCAAGCTTGCCCCCGATCAGCCCCAAGCCCTGCTGCTGATCGCCCGGCTCAACGTCCTGCCCGACGGCGACTCCAAACGCGCCGCCGAGGCGCTGGACCAGGCCCTGGCGCTGGAGATTCCCGAGGCGGAGGTTCGGGTGAGTTTGTTGACGCTTCGCTCGGGCGTCGAGAAGGACGACAAGAAGCGGCTGGCGTTCTTGGACGAGGCCATTCGCCTCGCGCCGAAGGACGCCGATCCGATCCGCGCCCGGGGACTCGTCTACGCCGACCTGAAACAGCCCGACAAGGCCCTGGCCGATCTCGCCAAGGCGATCGAGCTCGAGCCGGACAACGCCGCCACTTACCAGGCTCAGGCCTTGCTCCTGGCGCAGTTGAAGAGGTACGACGAGGCGCTGGTGAGCTTGGACAAGGCGCAAGAGATTCTGCCGGGTTCGGTTTCGCCGCTGCAAATCCGCGCGCAGATTCACGCGCAGCAGAAGAACCTCGAGGCGGCCCTGCACGATCTGAATCAGGCCCTCTCGCGCCAGCCGGAGAACGTCGCCGTGCTCTTGTTGCGATCTAGCCTCTACCTCGAAATGGACAAGCCGGACGCGGCCCTGGCCGACGTGGACCGGGCGCTGGAGTTGCAGCCGGATTACGACCGGGCGCGGCGTCTTCGGGCGGCGGTGTTGGCCAAGGCCGGCAAGCTTGACCAGGTTATCAAGGAGTTGGAAACGCTCCTTGCCAAGTCGCCCAAGGACGTCAAGCTTCAAGCCCAATTGGCCATGCTCTACACGGTCCAGAAGAATCCCAAGAAGACCGCCGAACTCTACACGGCCATCTTGGCCCAGAAGCCCGACGAGGTCGAGGCCCTCAGCGGCCGGGCCAACGCGCTGCTGGGCATGGGCAAACACGCCGAGGCGATCGCCGATTACGACAAGGCGCTGAAGCTCGAACCCGACGACTCCGGCATGCTCAACAATCTCGCCTGGGTCCTGGCCACCTCGCCCGACGACAAGCTCCGCGACGGCAAGCGAGCGATCGAACTGGCCACGAAGGCCTGCGAGCTGACCGAGTACAAGGCCGCGCACATCCTCAGCACGCTGGCCGCCGCATACGCCGAGACGGGCGACTTCGAAACGGCCGTCAAGTGGTCGAAGAAGGCGGTCGAATTGGGCAAGGACGATGCCGAACCCGAAGTCCAGGAGTCGCTGACCAAGGAACTCCAAGGCTACGAGGCCAAGAAGCCCTTTCGCGAACGGCTCCAGGAAGGCCCCGAGGCGGAGCCGAAGTAGGCCCCCTTGCGTTCACCACGCATCGATAATCCCGCCCGTGCCGGCGGGCAACGGCGGCTGCGGCGTGATCGGACCCGGAGTGGGCGTCGCCGGGGGCACAAATCCGGGAGCTGAAGGAACCGCCCCGGCGGGAATCGCCGGCACGCTCGACGCCTGGGCACGCCCGCGAAGCGCCTCGGCACGACCGAGCAATTCGTCCGGCGGGACCGCCATCTGAGGCCGCAATTGGTATGTGAGCGTCCGGTGGTCGCGCAACTCGCCGGGCAGCAGGTTCTCGAAGAAGAAGTCCAACGGAGGAATCTCGTACCAGGGCGGCGGAATCGGCTGCATTACCGTCAGCGTCTCGTAACCGTCCTTGACCAGCCGGATCTTCCGCGTCCCATAGTACGTGAAGCTGTGCGAAATCGGCGTCGTGCCGATCTCGTAGTCGTCAACGTAGACCAGCGCCCCGGTCGGCTGGTCCACGTTGGTGCGGATCATCATCCGCCGCTGGACGCAGCCGCCCAGCCCGACCGAGAGCAACGCGGCCAAAACGATCCAGCCGGGCCGAAGCCCGCGGAGTGGAAAAGACGGCTCGGACAGATTTCTGGCCATGGCGAAACGTTCCCGGCGGGAGACGGACAGAGGGTGGGGGAGTATACTAACGGCAGCGGACGGTCGCCAGATCGAATTCACCGAGTGCCTCTGTAGGGTGGGTCGAGCAAACCGTGACTCTGACGGGTCTCGGGCACCGGTCGAACGTGGTTGGTGTGACCAAAGGTGGCCTGACCAGCAGCCGGTTTGTGAGGCCCACCAAGGATTCGGCCACCTCGACCCACCCGACACGAATGGTTAGAATACGAGAAGACCGGCTTTCCCTCGTCGCCCCATTTCACCCAGACCGTCTATATCCTGCCGACCGGCCATGGACCAGAACGCCGACTTGTGGAAGCACTGCCTCGAGTACGCCGCGCTGAGCGACCTGGGGCTTCGGCGGGCAAATAATCAGGACTCGTTGGCGGTGGTGATCGCCGGGGGCCAAGCGGCCTGGCAGCAGCGGGGGCATTTGTTCATGGTGGCCGACGGGATGGGGGCCCACGTCGCCGGCGAATTGGCCAGCAAGATGGCGGTCGACTGCGTCCCGCTGACCTACCAGAAAATGCTCGACGCTTCCCCCCCTGACGCGCTGCGACACGCCATCTCCGACGCCAATCAGCAGATCCACGACCGTGGCCAAGCCAGCGACGATTTCCGGGGAATGGGCACGACGGCCAGCTCGCTGGTGATTCTTCCGCAGGGCGCGGTTATAGGCCACGTCGGCGATAGCCGCGTCTATCGGCTCCGCGGACAGCGGTTCGAGCAGATTACGTTCGATCACAGCCTCGTCTGGGAAATGTCCGCCGCCGGACACATGCCAGATAACCAAGTGCCCGAGTACGTCCCCAGAAACATCATCACCCGATCGCTCGGGCCGAACGCCGAGGTCGAGGTCGATCTGGAGGGACCGTTCCCGCTGGAGACGGGGGACACGTTTTTGTTGTGCAGCGACGGGTTGTCGGGGCAGGTTCGGGACGACGAGATCGGAACCATCCTCGGCTGCATGCCGCCGGAGGACGCGGTCCGGTCGCTGGTCGATCTGGCCAACCTTCGTGGGGGACCCGACAACATCACGGTGATCGTCGCCCGGGTGACCGGCCCCCAGGTCGCCAAACCGAACGGCCAACCGAATGCCAGGCCTCGTCCCCCGATTCGACCGGTGCATCCTCTGTTCTGGTCGCTGTTGGCCTTGCTCGCCCTGGCGACGGTCGGGTCAATCGCTCTGGAGGCGTGGGAGGTGGCGGTCGCCTCGCTCGTTGGGACCGTGTTCGCCGGGCTGGCGGTGCTCGGCCGTCGCCATGGCTGGGGTCGCCCACGATATGAGTTCGGCGATCAGCCCCTGGGCAAGGGGCCGTACCGGTCTTTCGGCTGCACGCCCAACGGCGAGTTTGTCGAGCGACTTGCCCAGATTGTCCAGCAGCTCCGTGACGAAGCGGCGCGGAATGATTGGTTGGTCGATTGGCATCACTTCAACGAGATTCGTGCCCAAGCCGACGAGGCGGCGTTCACGTCGAGCCACACCAAGGCAGTTCGCCTGTACTGCCACGCCATGAGTTTCATGCTGGCCCAGCTCCGGGCACGGCAGTAGATGACGGACACACGTCTGCGCGGGGCCATACCATAGGCGGGTGGGAGATTATCCCCAGAATGAGCAATGACCAAACGCCAATGACCGACTCGGGATAGCCTGCACTCGGGATAGCCTGCCTCTGGTCATTGGTGCTTGGCTATTGGTCACTTGCCAACTGACGTTTCAGGTCTCCGGCACAACTCTCTTGCCCCGGGTTCGCCGAACATGGTAGACTCCCCGGGCTGTCGTGGTGGAGCGACCGGGTCGGGCTGACCGCGGTGTGGAGTCTTGGGGCGCCAAGCGACAAGGAGGTCGCCGTTGTTGGGGAAGTGGCCGATTCGAGTCAAGGTGCTCATCGGGCTGGGGCTCTTGCTGCTGGTCGTGGGGATCCTCTTCGGCAGCGGGCTGTACAGCGGCTATGCCTATCGCAACCTGGTCCGGACGCTGCGGACGCGCGTGGGCGAACTGCCCGTCGCCGCCGATCTCAGCCGCCAGGTGGGCGAGTTGCGGATGACGCTGAGCCAGTTGCGGGGTCTGCGGGCCTCGGGCTATGCTTCCACGCCCCGCAACGACGCGTCACAGGTCTTGCTGTGTCGCGATGCGTTCCGCGACGGTTTGCGCGGGGTCGAGGATACGTTGGCGTTGTATCGCTCGCGGCTGGAGGGCAAGCTCCGCGAGGGCTCGCGGATGGCCGACAACCAGGCCGAATGGGAGACGGTCCACCAGATCGAGCAAGCCCTGGTTCGCGTCCGCGCGGCCGACAACGAGGCCGACTGGATGCTCGACCTGGTGAAGATCGGCCGGCTGGAGGACGAGCTCAGCGACTTGCAGGAGCTGGCCGCCGACTTGCCCAGCCACTTGCACGACACGCTGCAAGGTCTGGCCAGCGAGGTCCGCACGCAGTATCGCGCCATGATCATCGGCACGTGGATCGCCAGCATCGTCGCCGCGCTGGTGCTGGCGCTCTTCGTCAAGCTCTTCTACCAGTGGGTGTTTCGGCCGCTGGGGGTGTTGATCGACGGTTCGCGGCGCGTGGCCGGCGGCGAGTTCGACTACCGCATCCGCCTGGAAACCGACGACGAGATGGCCGAACTGGCCGCGGCGATGAACGACATGACCGCGCGATTCCGCGCGATTCGCGACGACTTGGACCACCAGGTCCGCGAGCGCACCCGGCAGGTCGTCCGCGGCGAGCAACTCGCCAGCGTCGGTTTTCTCGCCGCCGGAGTCGCCCACGAGATCAACAATCCGTTGGCGTCGATCGCACTGTGCGCCGAATCGCTCGAAAGCCGGGTGCGCGACGTGCTCGACGAGAACGATGAAGGCCACAAGGTCATCGGCGACTATCTGCGGATGATCCAGGACGAGGCCTTCCGCTGCAAGGAGATCACCGAGAAACTCCTGGACTTCTCCCGGCTGGGCGAGGTTCAACGCCAGCGGGTCGAGTTGGGGGAACTCATCCAAGGCGTCATCGACATGATCGGCCACCTCGGCAAGTACCGGGAAAAGCACATCCAGTTCACCGCCGCCGAGCCCGTCGTCGCCAACGTCAACGGCCAGGAGATCAAGCAAGTGGTCCTCAACTTGCTGACCAACGCCCTGGACAGCTTCGATCGCGAGGGAACCGTCCGCGTCGTGCTGGCCCAGCGCGACCGATTCGCCGAATTGACGGTCGCCGACGACGGGTGCGGCATGACGCCCGACGTCTTGGCCCACATCTTCGAGCCCTTCTTCACGCGCCGGCGCTCGGGGCAGGGCACCGGGCTGGGGCTGTCGATCACCTATCGCATCGTCGCCGAGCACGGCGGCGACGTCCACGCCACCAGCGCCGGAAAGAACCGGGGCTCCACGTTCCGCGTCCGGCTGCCGCTGGGCGAAACCGAAAAGGAGAGCCAACATCGCCACCAAGCCGCATAAACGTCTGAAACTGCTGTTCGCCGACGACGAAAAGTCGCTCCAGGAACTCATGCGCCTCGAACTGCCGCGCATGGGACACGAAGTGACCGTCTGCCCCGACGGAACCACCGCCGTGGCCGCGCTCGAGCGAAACCGCTACGACTGCCTGCTGGTCGATCTGGACATGCCCGGCTACAACGGCATCGAGGTTATCGCCAAGGCCCGAGAACTCTCTCCCGAGGCCGAGGCGGTCGTGCTGACCGGAAAATCGTCGATGCAATCGGCCATTGCCGCCCTGCGTTACGGGGCGTTCGACTACTTGACCAAGCCCTGCCGCCTGGTCGAAATCGAGGCGCTGCTGAGTCGCGTCGCCCAGAAAATCGATCTCGCCAACAAGTACCGCGCGATCGCGCGCCGGCTCCAGCGGATCGAAGGGACGGCCGAACTGATCGGCCGGACGCCGAAAATGGAGGCCGTCCGCAAACTCATCGCCAAAGTGGCCCCCACCGATTCGACCGTGCTCATCCTCGGCGAAACCGGCACCGGCAAGGAACTCGCCGCCCGGGCGGTCCACAACCAGAGCACCCGGGCAGAAATGCCGTTTGTCGCCATCAATTGCGGGGCGCTGCCCGAAAACCTGATCGAAAGCGAACTTTTCGGCCACCGCAAAGGCGCGTTCACCGGGGCCGAGGAGCACCGCAAGGGCCTGTTCGAGGTGGCTAACGGGGGCACGCTGTTTCTCGACGAGATCGGCGAGTTGCCCAAGGCCATCCAGGCGAAGCTGCTGCGGTTTCTCGAAAGCGGCGAGATCCGTCGGGTGGGCGAGAACGAGTCGTTCACGTGCGACGTTCGGGTGGTCACGGCGACGCATCGCAACCTGGACGCGATGGTCGCCGAAGGCGAGTTCCGCGAGGACCTGTGGTTCCGCATCAACACGTTCGAGATCCACCTGCCGCCGCTTCGCGATCGGGTCGAGGACATTCCGCTGTTGGCCCGATCGCTCGCCGCGCGGTTCCGAGGCGGTCTGAAGCCGGACGACCAGATCTTCAGCCCGGAAACGCTCGCCGCGTTGGGGGAGCACTGCTGGCCGGGCAACGTCCGGGAACTGGCCAACGTGATCGAGCACGCGCTGATCCTGTGCGACGCCGGACCGATCTTGCCCTCGCACTTGCCCAGCCGATTCGCCGCGCGTCGGCTGCGCGGCAATGCCGGGAAGACGCTCAACGAGATCGAGCTGGGCGCGATCCAGGACGCCGTGGACCGCCACGGCAACAACAAGCCCCGGGCGGCCGAAGAGTTGGGCATCAGCCTGAAGACGTTGTACAACAAGCTCGGCCAGGCCCAGGCGGCGAGCCTCGACAAGTCCGCCTAGCGAGTAAAGGGGTCGGGAGTCTTTATCTCGACAAGACCGGACAGAAGTCGCTGTTTCCGGCCATGCCACGACGATTGCGAATTGCCGGCGGGGGATATTGGACGACGGCCCGCTGCCGCGACGTTGGCGCGGGCACGTGCAATCCCCAAAGACGGACGCGGAACTGGAGGCGTTGCGGCCGTCGGTGGTTCGCGGCGAGGCGTTTGGCGAGGCGTTGCGGCAGGAACAAACAGCGAAGCGATTGGGGTTGCAGTCCACCCCGCGTCCTCGCGGTCGGCCGTGGAAGACAGTGCCCGAGCGAGAATAGAGACTCCCGACCCCTTTAGTCGTCCCCCAACAATTTGCTTGTGTCCTACTGGGATTGCATTGAAGTACGAGTAGAGGGGTGCAGGACAGGGTTCGCTAGATTGAGGGACGGGATTTGCGAAAGCCTTGTTGCCTGGCGGCACGACGCTTCCAGAAGCCCGTCAGGGGGGTAGTATCGCTCAGGTAGTCGCAGCAGAGCTGCAATTGCGGTTCGCCG
>JAPLNP010000240.1 GCA_026401055.1 Planctomycetia bacterium | reverse complement strand
GGGATTCGTCCGAAGCCGCGGCAAGCTGATCTACGTCGGCTTCAACAGCGGAGTGGTCGCCGTGTTTCTGACCATCGGCGTGGCGGTGATCGACAACCAACCGCTGGGTTGGACCACGCTTTCGGACGCCGCGCGAAACGGGGCGCTGACGCTCGCCGCCGGTTTCCTCACGACGGGCCTGCTGCCGCTGATCGAGCGGCTCTTCGGCGTGTTGACCGACATCAGCCTCCTGGAACTGGGCGACGTCGCCCACCCGCTCTTGCAGGAACTGGTCCGCCGGGCCCCGAGCACGTACAACCATTCGATCACCGTCGGCACGATCGCCGAGGCGGCCGCCGACGCCATCGGCGCCCGGGGACTGCTGCTCCGCGTCGGCGCCTATTTTCACGACATCGGCAAGATGCTCAAGCCCGGCTATTTCATCGAAAACCAGGGCGACGAAACCAATCGCCACGAGACCCTCGTGCCCACCATGAGCAGCCTCGTCATCATCGCCCACATCAAGGACGGCGCGAATCTCGCCCGGCAGCATCACCTGCCCGAACCCATCATCGACTTCATCCTCCAGCATCACGGCACCACGCTGGTCGGCTACTTTTTCGAGCGGGCCAGCCAGCAGAGCAGGCAGAACCCCGACGCGGGCGAGGTCGAGGAGAGCACGTTCCGCTATCCCGGCCCCAAGCCGCAGACGAAGGAAGCGGCGGTCTTGATGCTGGCCGACGCCGTCGAGAGCGCCAGCCGGACGCTGGTCGGGCCGACGCCGGCGCGGATCGAAAGCCTCGTGCGCGAGATCGCCGAGCGGCGGCTGGAGGACGGCCAGTTCGACGACAGCGGCCTCACGCTGCGCGAGCTGCGGACGATCGAGAACAGCATGATCAAGTCCGTCACCGCGATCTATCACGGCCGCGTGAAGTACCCCGATCAGAAGACGCCGCAGAAAACGCCATGATCCGCGTGCCCATCGCCAACGAACAAACGACGCTGCCGGTCGACGAGGACCGGCTGGCGCGCGCGGCGCGGATGATCCTCGAAGAAGCGTCGATCCGCGAAGCCGAAGTCAGCGTCGCGGTGGTCGACGACCGGGCGATGCACGCGATGAACCGGCGCTACCTCGACCACGACTACCCGACCGACGTCTTGAGCTTCCTGTTGGAGCAGTCGCCGGAAGGGCTCTTCGGCCAGGTCGTCGTCAACGCCGACATGGCCCGCGCGGAGGCGGAACGATTCGGATGGCCCGCGGCGGACGAACTGCTGTTGTACGTGATCCACGGCACGCTTCACCTGGTGGGCCGCGACGACGCGGCGGAGGCAGAGCGCGCCGAGATGCGCGTCCGGGAAAGCGCGTGGCTGGCACGGTTCGGCCTCGAGCCGCACTGGAGCGAGACCCCCAAATCGAACTCAACCGAGCGGGGAGGAACCCGAGACCCGTGAGTCCCAATATGGTGTTTTGGCTGGCCGCGGCCGGCTTGGTGGCGACGTGCACGGCGGCGATCGCGGCGCGGTCGCTGGCGACGTTTTCCAGACACGATCTGGAGGAGATCTGCCGCCGCCGCAACGGACTGGCCCGGCTCGGCGTGATCCTCCGGCGCTACGAGCAAGTGGGACTTGCCGCCGAGACGGCGCAAGTGATCGGCACGGCGGTGGTGATCCTGGCCGGCGGGTATTGGGTCTGGCTCGAATCCCCTCGTGCTCCCGCCCCGCCCGACTGGACGCTCGTTGGCCCGGGCATGGGCGTCGGGGTGCTGTTGCTCTTGGCGGTCGAGATATGGATACCCTGGGCGGTCGCCCAACTCTGGGCCCCGCCGATCGTCTACCATAGCTGGCCGCTGTGGCATGCGGCGGCGGTGGCGCTGTGGCCGTTGATGCTCGGCGCGCGATTCGTCGACACGATCCTGCACCGGCTGGCCGGTCGCGTGCCCGAGATCCCCAACGAAGAATCGTTCGAGGACGAGATTCGCACGATCGTGACCGAGGGCCACCGCGAGGGCCTGTTGGAGGAAGACGCCCGGGGAATGATCGAAGGGATCATGGACCTCGGCGACCTCGACGTTTCGGAGATCATGACGCCGCGAACCGACATGATCTCGATCCCCGTCTCGCTCGCCTGGCCCGAGATGCTCCAGTTCGTCATCAACCAGGGCCACACGCGGATCCCGGCGCACGAGAAGAACCGCGACGACATCGTCGGCATCCTCCACACGAAGGACCTTCTGCCCGAGTTGACCAAGGGTCCCGCGGGCTCGGGCCAGCCGTGGACCGCCCTGCTGCGCGAGGCCTACTTCGTGCCCGAAACCAAGCCGATCGACGTGCTCCTGCAGGAGTTCCAGCGGAGCCGGCACCACATGGCCGTCGTGCTGGACGAGTACGGCGGGGTCTCCGGTCTCGTGACCATGGAGGACGTTCTCGAGGAGATCGTCGGCGAGATCATCGACGAATACGACAAGGCGCTGGTCGACGGGATCAAGGCGATCGACGAGCGGGTGTCCGAGGTCCTGGGCAACGTCCACATTGACGAGATCAACGAGCGACTCGCGCTCGATCTGCCCGAGGACGCCGACTACGACACGATCGGCGGCCTGGTGTTCAGCGAATTGGGTCACGTCCCGCTGGTGGGCGAGGAATTGTTGCGCGATCACGTCCGCATCACGGTTCTGGAAGCCACGCGCCGCCGCATCCTCCGCGTCCGCCTCGAGGTTCTCGAACCGTTGAAGTAGGGTGGGTCGAGGCCGCCGAGGTTTGGCGTGTTCTCGCCAATTACGTTCGACCGGCGGCCGAGGCCCACCGGGATCGGCGACAGAGTCGCCTCCCACAGCGGACGGGCTGTATCACCATACCCCCCATGCGGGCAGATTCTTGCCGGGCGTTACATCCGCGAGCCAATCGAGCCCTATAGTTTAGGGGGCAGATCGGCAATCCTCGTGGCTGCGTGCTTTACGCGGCGGCGGAAACACGCCATCATGCCGTTCGGGGGAAGGTCCCGACCGTGCTGTCCCGGCTGACGCGATGGGGGAATTCCTTATGGTCCAGGCGCTGGTCATACTCTCCATTGTCCTAACCCTGGTCACCCTGATCGGCCATGGCATCTGGGTCCTCGTGGCCACGATTGTCCGGGCGGTCTCCGGCGGTCCTGATCCGGGGCTGAAGAAACGATGCGTCTACTGCGGCCAACTGACCACGGCCGACGCTGGGCGTTGTGACTGGTGCGGACGGCACACACGCGACCAGGCAGCGGAAGAACTGGCCGACATCGAGGCGTTCGTTCGCCAGGTCAGGCGGCTCGAGCGCGCCGGCAGCATCAACGACGTCACGGCCAACGGCCTGTTGGCCCGAGTGGAAACCTACCACAAGCGACTCCTCGAGCCGCCGGCCGTGGAACCGGTCGTGGCTCCCGTCGTCACGCCGCCACCTCCAGCGGCGCAACCGCCTGCAACGCCGAAACTGCCCGAAGAAATCGCGGTCGCGGAGTTGATCGAGGAGCCCAAGCGTGCGGTCTCGGCGTCTGGCCCGGCTCGCCCGGCGCCGCTTGCCGAGCCCCCGCGTCCCGTCGCGCCACCCAAGCCTGAGCCGGCGCCTCAACCTCGCCCTGAGTCGCGTCCGCAGCCCCGGCCCGAGCCGGTACCTGCGCCTGCCGTGCCGGCGCAGCCCCGGCGCTCCTGGGGCGAGATGCTCGAAGCGTTCATGGAAGAGCGGAACATGCGTTGGGGCGAGTTGATCGGCGGGCTGCTGTTCGTCGGCGGCGGGGTGGCCCTGGCCGTCAGCCTCAAGGACAAGCTGCAAGCGATCCCCTATTCCCAGTTCCTCATCTTCGCGTTCATCGCGGTGCTCGTGTACCTCCTGGGGCTCTATTCACACTATCGCTGGAAGCTGGCCAACACGAGCCGAGGGTTATTGGTGATCGGGATGTTGCTCGCGCCGCTGAGCTTCCTGATCATGGCCGACCTGTCCAAGGAGCGTGGTCTGGCGCTGGCGTTGGCCCTGGAACTCGTCGCGCTGGTCGGCTTCGGCT
>JAPLNP010000342.1 GCA_026401055.1 Planctomycetia bacterium | reverse complement strand
GTACGAAGTCGTCGACCTCGACGGCGGCCCGGCGCGACAAGCCACGGGCCAGGAGTTGACCCACCTGAAGCTGCTCCCCGGAGAGGAAATCCGCACGCCCTTGATCGTGCTCCAGTTTTGGACCAAGGACTGGATCCGTGGCCAGAACATCTGGCGGCGCTGGATGTTGGCTCACAACGTCCCCAGGCCGGGCGGCAAGCTGCCCGAGCCCGAATTGTTTGGGTGCAGCTCGCACCTCTATGGCGAAATGGTCGAGGCCAACGAAGAGAACCAGAAGATGTGCATCGATCGCTACCTGGCCGAAGGGATCAAGATCGGCCACTGGTGGATGGACGCCGGCTGGTACAAGTGCCTGCCGCAAGGCTGGGGCAAAACCGGCACCTGGGAAGTCGATACCGAGCGGTTCCCCCGCGGCCTCCGGGCGATCAGCGATTACGCCCACACCAAGGGCGTCAAAACGATCGTCTGGTTCGAGCCCGAGCGGGTGCATCCCGACACGTGGCTGACGAAGACCCATCCCGAATGGATCCTCGGCGGCGCCGGCGGCGGGCTCTTGAACTTGGGCAACCCCGACGCCCAGCGGTGGCTCACCGACCACGTCGACAAGCTGCTGACCGACCAGGGAATAGACCTTTACCGCCAGGACTTCAACATGGACCCGCTGGCGCACTGGCGAGGCGCCGACGCCACGGACCGGCAGGGCATCACCGAAATCCGCCACGTCGAAGGCTACCTTGCCTACTGGGACGAACTGCTCCGGCGGCATCCCGGCATGTGGATCGACTCGTGCGCCTCGGGCGGGCGGCGGAACGACCTCGAAACGATGCGCCGCGCGATTCCGCTCTGGCGGACCGACTGGCGCTGCGAACCGATCGGCACGCAGTCGGCCAGCTACGGCATCTCGCTGTGGATCCCGCTTTCCGGCACCGGCGCCGCCGACGTCGACGCCTACATCTTCCGCAGCAACATGGTGCCGTTCACCAATTGCCTGTTCGACGTCCGCAACGAGAAGCTCGACTACGAACTGCTCCGCCGGCTCGTCGGGCAGTGGCGCCGCGTCGCCGACTGCTATCTGGGCGATTACTATCCGCTGACCGCGTACAGCATCGGTAAGGACGTCTGGATGGCCTGGCAGTTCGACCGGCCGGACACGGGCGAGGGGATGGTCCAGGCGTTCCGCCGCGAGAAGTGCATTTTCGAGGCGGGGCGGCTGAAGCTCTCGGGCCTGGTGCCCGACGCCCGGTACGAAGTCGTCGACCTCGACGGCGGCCCGGCGCGACAAGCCACGGGCCAGGAGTTGATGGAAAAGGGCCTTCTGATCACCATCGCCGATCAGCCCGGCGCGGTCGTCTTGAGTTACCGTCGTTTGAAGTAGGTTGCGTCTGGACGCACAAACGATGTAGACAAAATGGTTGGACCAGTCACTCACGTCTAACGTGGGTTATGCTGGAAGGATTGCGTTAACCCTTTCAGACAGAGCCACAACGGGAGGACTGGTCCAATGGCAAGCGTACTTTATGTCGGTCTGGATGTACACAAGGATTCGATCGTGATCGCC
>JAPLNP010000534.1 GCA_026401055.1 Planctomycetia bacterium | reverse complement strand
ATGCCATCGCCCGGGATGGACAAGTCAGCGCCGCCTGGGGCATCGTCGCCAATCTCGCCCGAAAAGCCCCCTTGACGCCGGGCGACTACGAGACGGCGGGCAAGACCACGCTGCACCATTTCGGCACGCTGATCCAGACCGACGCGAGGTTGAACCTCGGCACCAGCGGCGGGCCGCTGGTGGACCTCGGCGGCCAGATGGTCGGGCTGGTCACCTCGCTTCCGGCGTCCGGCAGCTTCGAGCGCGAGGCGGGCTACGCCATTCCCGTCGATCCCATGTTCCGCCGCGCGGTCGACCGGCTCAAAGAAGGCCGCGAGGTCGAGTACGGATTCCTCGGCATCCAACCGGCGAACCTCGCGGCCGGCGAGGTGCTCGACGGGCTGCACGGGATGCGCGTGCAGCGTGTTCAGCCCGGGCCGGGCACGCCCGCCGCCGGCGGCGCGATTCGTCCCGGCGACGTCATCACCGCCGTGAACGGCCAACCGATTTATGAAGCCGACGGCCTCGTGTTGGAAGTCGGCCGGCTGCCGGTCGAGGCGACTGCCCGGCTGAGCCTGCTACGCGACGGCCGTAATCTCGACCTGGACGTCACCCTGGGCAAGTACCCGGTCCGCGGCCGGCCGATCATCACGGTTCGGCCCGAGCCGTGGCGCGGCCTCCGGGTGGACTATCCGACCGTCCTGGTCGCCGAGGAGTTCCGCTCCCCACGAGCGCCGGCGTATTTCGAGGACGCGGTGATCGTCACGGAGGTCGAGAAGAACTCTCCGGCGTGGGAGTCGGGCATCCGCCCCGGCATGTTCATCAGCCACGTCGGCAGCCACGCCGTCCACACTCCGAGCCAATTCCGCTCCCAAGTCGCCACCCACTCCGGCCCGGTGCGACTGCGTCTGACCGAAGACGAGAACCCGGTCCGCACCGTGCCGCCGGGGTCGTAGCGAGCGCGTGTCCCCCCGCGGTTCCATGTACCCGTCCGATACGGTGGGTCCGGCGCTCCTGTAGCCCGAGATTTGGCGAACCTGCCCATCGGTCGCATTCAATCCCTCGATTTTCTGCTTGACATTGCCTTCGAAACTGATAAGACAGGGCGAATAGGTACTTTCGATTACGTAGTACTCACGGGCTTCGGCGGCCGACTGAATTCCAGTACCTGACGTATTTCGTGCAGCATGGGAGAACCGGTCATGAGGTACTTGGCAGTTGCTATGGCTATTGTCTTGGTTGAGGCACTGTCATGCCCCGCAATGGTGGTGAATCCCAGCGAGATCGTCCAGTTCCAAGCCGCGCTCGCGCCGGCCACGTCCAGCCAGAATACGTTTGACGTGGTATGTGAACTGGCAATCTACGACCCGTTTCTCGGTTCTCGGACCGCCTCGGACAGCGACGTGACGACGGTCTCGGGCACATCGCGATTCCAGTTGGACTGCACGTTCGACGAGGACACCCACGCGGCAACCTCGGTCAACGGCATCAAGTTTCTCTACGGAGACGGTGCTGGCGGCGAGGGTCCCCTCGAGTTCGACGACGTCAGCTTCACGCTCGATCACTCGACCTCATATGATCCCGTCGTGACGCTCGACGTTTGGTCCACGGGCCTGCGCGGATCGAACTCGACCGGGCGGCAGGAGAACGACCAGGACCCCAACCTGATTCCCTTCGTCCCCGTGAACGGCAGCGGCCAGTTCCTCTTGGACACGAGCACAACTCCGAAGAGAAGCGACTTCCTGCTCTACTTGAGCGAGGGTTCTCTCAGCATGTCGGGGCTCTTCGAATGCACGTGGAGCTTGGAGGACTCGGAGCTGTGGAATTACTTCGAGCCGATGCCGGGCAGCGGGACCGTAAGCGTGGGCACGCCGAGCGTTGCCGGCCGCGTGGCCACGTACGACGTCGACGTGTCGATACCGATCAACTCGACGTTCTGTGTCTGGAATCCAGGCGTATTCGCCCCGGACCCGCTGGGCTACATTGCCGCGACTGGCACGATGGTCATGTCGGGCCAATTCACGCGCGAGGTCGTCCCAGAACCTTCAACCGTCGTGTTGCTCTTGGGACTTCTCGTCGCCGGCTTGGCCGCGTGGCGACGCCGGTAACGTGACACGAATGACTGAGGGTCTGGTCGTCGGGCGCGGGTCTCTCGCCGGCCCGGGGGTTGGCCGATCCACGACGCCGACGGCTTGGTGCCTGGGAAGAATCAGCGGGGTCGGGAGTCTTTGTTTCAACGAAGGATAACAAGAACACGGACTGTCGGCCCCTTTGTTCTCGCCTCGATTTTGTGCCGTGGCACGTGGCACGGACGGCGCCCCGAAGGGGCCTGGTTCTCCCAGCCCGGGGCGTTGCCTGGGCTGGGAGAACGCAGGGCCATCGGCCCAGCACAGGAACAGGAACGAGCATCCTGGGAGTCGCGAGTTCTCAACCAGTCCCGCGCTGTCGCGACATGCGGGAATGTGAACCTTTGCACAAGATCAACGTAGAGAACCGTATGCGGCCAGAATACCCTCTCACCTCTGCCACTGGACACCTCCTTCGGCTGGCCTGCTGCCTCGTTCTGGTGGTCGCCGGGTGTACGCAGCCGCCGGACGCCACGGACGCTTCGGCCAAGGAGCGGCCGTTGGAGGGGGTGACGCTCCGCTTGGCGGTCGCGGACGACCCGGAGTTGGCCGTCGCGGTCGAGAAACTCCGGGGCGAGTGGAAGGCGCAGAGCGGCTCGGAGTTGGAGGTGACCCGGATCTCCGGGCAGGAGTTGCTCGCGGCGAAGTCGCTCGACGCGGACGCCGCCATCGTTGCCTCGCACCTGCTCGGTCCGTTGGCCGAAGGGGGGCTTGTGGCGCCGATGCCCGACGACGTCCTGCGCGATGACGATGCCCAGTGGGGCGAAATCTTCGAACTCCAGCGATCGCGCGAGGTCGTCTGGGGTTCCGCGACGTATGCCGTGCCATTCGGCTCGCCGGTTCTCGCCTGCTACTGCCGGGCGGACATCCTGGAGAAGCTCGGCCGGCAGCCGCCCAAGACCTGGGCGGAGTACCAGAAACTGGTCGAGATGCTCTCGGACCGCGCGAAGCTCGGCGAATTGGCTCCGCCCGAAGGGACGCCCTGGGCCGCGACGCGCGAACCGCTGGGACCCGGCTGGGCAGGGCTGACGTTCCTCGCCCGGGCGGTCTCCGCGGCCAAACATCCGGACAACTACTCGACGCTCTTCAACATCGAGACGATGGAGCCCTTGATCGACTCGCCGCCGATGCTCCGGGCGTTGGCCGAGTTGGTTGCGGCGACCAAGGGCGGCCCGGCCGAACAGTTCCACGACGGTCCGGCCGAGGTCCGCGGAGCCTTCTGGCGCGGCGAGTGCGCCCTGGCGCTGAGTTGGCCGACGGCCGCGGCCAAGTTGCCCGACGATGCCAAGAAGTCGCTCGCCGTCACGGTGGCCGAGTTGCCCGGATCGGACGAGGTCTACAACATCGACGAGCGAGTCTGGGTCGCCCGGGACAAAGACCAGGAGCGCGAGGTGCCTCTCTTGGCAACGGCGGGTCGCATTGGGGTCATTGCCCGCGAGTCGCGGCATCCGCAAGGGGCGGCGGCACTTCTGTTGTGGCTTTCGGGCACGGAATTGGGTTCCCCGCCCAGTGCCCGGAGCATGTCCACGACGCTCTTCCGGCAGTCGCACCTCAAGAAGCCCCAAATCTGGGTCGAATCGCCGATGAGTCCCGCGGCGGCGGGCGCCTACGCGGACTTGACCAAGGCGACCCTCGAGCGACGGCAGGCCGTCTTTGCCCTGCGGATTCCCGGCCGGGCGGAGTACCTGGCCGCTTTGGACGAGGCCGTCCGCGCGGCCGTCAAGGGCGAGAAGGCTCCGGCGGCTGCCCTGCGCGACGCGGCGACGCGGTGGCGAGAAATCACCGACAAGCTCGGCGTCGAACGGCAGCGGCGAGCCTACCTGCACAGCCTCGCTCTGGAGCCGTGAAGGACTCCTGGTGGGCCTCGGCCGCCGATCCAACGAGATTCTAGCCGCATACGGGACCGTGGCCGTGTCGGTTCGCAAGACGTCGTCGCACCTCCGGCGGCCTCGACCCCACCCTACTTTGCCAAGGCGGCGCCGAGACGGCGCATGCCTTCTTCGGTTGACACGCCCACGCGATAGCCGAAATCCTCTTTCGCCCGGGTGATGTCGAAATAGTGCGACGTGGCCAACTGCGCGGCGAGGAATCGGGTCATCGGTGGTTCGGATTTCAATCGCAGAAGACGATAGACCGTTTCCATCGCCGCGCCGACGCGCCGCGCCGACGAGAACGAGATGGCTCGCTTCACCGGCGGCAAGCCCGCCAACGCGAGGATCGCGTCGATCCACTGCCAGCAGTTGACCGGTTCGCCCTGGCTGATGAAGTAGGCGCGGCCGGCGACGACCGAGCCGGGCACGAGCGCGTCGGCGGCCAGAAGGTGGGCCGCGGCGGCGTTCTCGACGTAGACCATGTCGATGAGATTCGTCCCATCGCCCACCCGGCGCAGGCGGCCCGACCGGGCACGGGCAAGCAGCCGAGGGATCAAGTGCCGATCGCGCGGCCCCCAGATCAGATGCGGCCGCAACGCGCAACAGAGCAACCCCTGCCGGCCGCTGGACTCCAGGACGTGCTGCTCGGCCAACGCCTTGCTGTGTGGGTAGTGGGCGAGCCATTGTGTCGGGTACGGGGCCGACTCGTCCACGCCCCGCTGGTCGGTCCCATCGAAGGTGACGCTCGGGCTGCTCGTGTAGACCAGCCGGCCGACGCCGTGGGCGAGGCAGCCCTCGACGACGTGCCGCGTTCCCTGCGTGTTCGTCCGGTAGTAGAGATCCCACGGCCCGCCAATGCCCGAGATCGCGGCGGCGTGGAACACGACGTCCACGCCCCGGCACGCCTCGACGGCCGTTTGCCGGTCGGCCACGTTCCCGCAGACCGTCTCGACGCCCAAGGCATCCAGTTCGGGATAGCTTCCGCGGCCGAGCACGCGGACGCGGTCGCCCCGGGCGACCAACTGTTCGACGAGGTACCGTCCCAGAAACCCCCCGCCGCCGGTGACCAATGCGTTCACGATGTTCTCTCTTGCCCGGAATCCGGCTAGGGGGCGTGCTCGCACCCTACCGCTTGATCGTCTGTCGCCGGTTCTCGGCCATGTTGTCCGCGTGGCCTTGCAGCCCGAGCGTTCGAATCTGGGCGATGCACGCGGGGCGGTTCGAGCGGAACAGCAGACCGAAGAACTTCGCAACGAAGTTGTTGAATTTCTTGCAGTCCTTTGGGTCGGCAAACTCCGCGCAGTCGGCGCACGAGGCGTAATTGTGCTCCATGCAGCAGGAGCGCACGCCGCACCACGTGGCCTTGCGGTTCTCGTGACAGCCCGGACAACGCTCTTTGAGATACGCTCGGCAGGCTCCGCAATACAGTCCGCAATGCGCCACTAGCTCGGCATCGGATACGATTTCTCGCATGGCTACGACCCGCGTGAGAATGAGTTGATTGACGTAAACTGCGTGGGACGAATGGCACGTCCCTGAGCCTCGGGCGAAGGGCGTGGCAGAGGTCTGCGACAAATCAACCACGCCCTTTCAGGGCGTGCCACCCATCTTACCACTGTGCGGCACTGTTGGGCAAGCCGAGTCATCCGGCCAAGACCGCTTGCGAATGACCTGCCCGCCGGGCATAATCGGGGAATATCTCCGCTATGAACGGCTCTGATTTGGCTGTGCCACCCACCCACCTCCATCCAAGAAGGTTTGCCATGAGTCCCATCACCACAAGAGTATCGTCGCGTCGCGAGTTTCTCAAGAACACCGGTCGGATCGCCGCCGCTTCCACCGTGATAGCGGCCGTGCCCGGCGTTCATGCCGCGGAGGACAACACCATCGGGCTCGCGCTGGTCGGCTGCGGCGGTCGGGGTACCGGCGCGGCGGCCAACGCGCTTTCGACTAAGAGCGGCCCGACCCGGCTGGTCGCCATGGCCGACGTCTTCGACAATCGTCTCAAGGGCAGCCACGGGGAACTGAGCAACATGTTCGGCGGCAAGATCGACGTGCCCGAGGACCGGCGGTTCATCGGCTTCGACGCCTACCGCAAGGCGATGGATTGCCTGAAGCCGGGCGACGTCGTGATCCTGACGACGCCGCCGGCCTTCCGCTGGGTCCACTTCACCTACGCCGTCGAAAAGGGGCTCAACGTCTTCATGGAGAAACCGGTCACGGTCGACGGCCCGAGCACGCGGCGGATGCTCGCCCTGGGCGACGCGGCGGCCAAGAAGAACCTCAAGGTCGGCGTCGGGCTCATGTGCCGCCACTGCGCCGCCCGGGCCGAACTGTTCGACCGGATCCGCTCGGGGGAAATCGGCGACATCCTGCTGATGCGGGCGTATCGGATGGGCGGCGCAGCCGGAAACGCCGGACGCCGGCCGGAGAACCTCAGCGATCTGCTCTACCAGGTCAGCCGGTTCCACAGCTTCCTCTGGGCGAGCGGCGGCATCTACAGCGACTTTTTGATCCACAATATCGACGAGTGCTGCTGGATGAAGGACGCCTGGCCCGTCGAAGCCAAGGCATGCGGCGGGCGGCACTACCGCGGCAACGACGTCGATCAGAACTTCGACGTCTACTCGGTCGAATACACGTTCCCCGACGGCGCCCGGCTGTTGCTCAATGGCCGGAACATGAACGGCTGCTACGACGAGTTCGCCAGCTACGCGCACGGCACGAAAAACTCGGCCGTGATCTCGACCTCGGTTCACACGCCGGCCAAGTGCCGCATCTACAAGGGCCAGAACATGACCAAGGACGCCCTGGCCTGGGCATTCCCGCAGCCCGAGCCGAGCCCTTACCAGCTTGAATGGGACCACCTGATGGACGCCATTCGCCAGGACAAGGCATACAACGAAGTGAAGCGCGGCGCCGAAGCGAGCCTGGTGACGTCGATGGGCCGCATGGCCTCGCACACCGGCCGAGTCGTCACGTTCGACGAAATGCTCCAGTGCGAGCACGAGTTTGCCCCGGACGTTGACAAGCTGACGATGGACGGCCCCGCCCCGCTGCCGGCCGCCGCCGACGGCAGCTACCCGATCCCGATGCCGGGCGTAAACGCGAAACGGGAGTACTGATGCGGTGTCAGTTCTCGCCGTAGAACCAGGTTGCCGGCAGGATTTTGAGGTGCAGCGAAAGGCCGCCTTTGTAGTTGAAGTAGGTCAGCAGCGCCTCCTGATTCACCCACGTAACCGCGGGATACGCCCAGGCATCGTCCGGGGCATCTTCGATATTGCGGAAATGTTCCCACGTCTTGCCCTCGTCGCGCGAAATCGCGGCGGTCAGCGGATTGCGATTGCGGTTCTGGGCGTCGGCGGTGCCGGGGTTATGGTTCCAGATCGCCAACAGATCGCCGGTCGTGGGCACCCGGCTGATCGACACGGGCGCGGCCGTGCCCTTGAGTTGCGACGGCGTCGGGCTGCTCCACGTCGCGCCGCCGTCGGCCGAGATGCTCTGGTACTGTCCCCCTAACCCGGTGCGGGTCAGCATGAGGACTTTGCCGTCCTTCAACTCGATGCAGGCCGGCTCCCACGAGCCGTCGCCCGGCTTGATTCGTTGCGACTCGCGCCACGTCTGGCCGTCGTCATCCGAGAGGTAGCAGTAGCTGTCGCCGCCTTCCCATGCCTCCAGCAGGATCCGGCCCGATCGCAGCCGGATGCAGCGGCCGTTGGTCAGGCCGGTGTACTTGCCGTCGGGGCTGAGTTGCTTGGGTTGGGCAAACGTCCGGCCCTCGTCGCTCGACACGCGCATCATCACGCGGCAATCCGTGCTCTCTGTGTTCTTCTGGCAATAGAACAGAACAATGCGGCCGTCCTTGAGACGCAGGAAGTTCACCTCCATGACGTTGCAGCCGCCATCGTTCTCGACCAGAGTGACCTTGTCGCCCCAGGTGCGTCCGCCATCACGCGACTGCTTGCCCGAGATCCGCGCCGGGCCGTGATCGTCCCCGCTTCCGGCATAGAACTCGGTCCATCCCAGCAGCAGCGAGCCGTCCTTGAGCGGAATGATCGCCGCCTCGGTGTTGCGTGGGTTGGCCTGTCCCACCGGCGCCACCACCGCTTGGAAGGGCTCCCCCGCCGCCGCGAAACCGGTCAGCGCCCAGAAAAGGCAAATGCGAACCATCATGCGAGTCTCTCCTCAAGAAAGAACAACGACGACCATGGGTCTCATTCATAGAACCATTTCACGGGAATCCCCTGAAGGTGCAGCGAGAGTCCGCCGCTGTAATTGAAGTAGGTGACGAGCGACCTATCGCCGACGAAGGCGACCGACGGGTACGCGAAGGCGTCGTCCGGCGCGTCGGCGATGTTTCGGAAGTGCTCCCACGTCTGCCCGTCGTCGCGCGAGATGGCCGCGGTGAGCGGGTTGCGCGGGCGGGGGCCGCCGAGATCGTGATTCCAGATCGCCAGCAGATCGCCGGTGGCCGGGATGCGTTTGATGCAGACGGGCGATCCGGTCCCGCGAAGCGGCGAGGGCGTCGCCTCTGCCCACGTCTGGCCGCCGTCCTTCGAGATCGCCTGGTATTGCCCTCCGAGTTGGGTCCGCATGAATATCAGCACCCGCCCGTCCTTCAGTTCCACCGCCCCGGGCTCCCAGCAGCCGCCGCCAACGGGCTTGACGGGCTGCCCTTCGCGCCACGATCCACCATCGTCGTCCGAGATCAAGCAAAACGTCTTCTCTTCGCAGTCACATTCCAGGAGTATCCGCCCGGTCTTCAGACGCAACGCGCGTCCCGGTCCCGTCTCGACGTAGCGGTTCTCGCCGGTGAGTTGCCGGGCCGGGCCGAACGTCTTGCCCTCGTCGCGGGACGTGCGCAGCATGACGCGACAGTCCGGCGTCCCTTTACCTCCGGTCTCGACGTTCTTCTGCAGGTGGAACAACGCGATGTCGCCGCTTTTCAGACGCAGGAGATTGACCACCATCACGTTGCACTTGCCGTCGTTCTCGACAATCGTGTATTTGTCCCCCCACGTGCGCCCGCCGTCGGCCGAGAC
>JAPLNP010000404.1 GCA_026401055.1 Planctomycetia bacterium | reverse complement strand
AATCGCATCGAACCCCGCGCAAAGAAACGCCGCAAGAAGAACTACCCCCTTCTCACGCAACGCCGCGCTGAAGCCCGAAAACGTTTCACGATAACCACTTGAAACCCAGGAAGTGCCATTAGGGCGTTGCCCTGGGCTGGGGGAACGGAGGACCTTCGGCCCAGAATAGCGACAATAACAGACCCGCTCAGGGTTATCAGTCTTCGTCACCCGCAGTCTGCCGTACCTTACAGATCGACCAACCCTATTTGAGCTTCAACACCAGAATCGAGTCGACGTCGTCCTTCAAGCCGGCGGGGATGGCGATCTCCAGTTTGTCGCCGACCACTTTGGCGCCGATGAGCTTGCTGAGCTTGCTGCCGTCCAGGGCGGTGACGCTCTTGACGCCGTCGGGCGGGGCGGCCAGCGAGAGCTTGCCGTCGGCGGGGAACTTCAGGACGTGCAGATAAACCGTGTCGTCGCCCTTCATGGTCGACACGCCCCAGTCGGCCGGCGAGTAGGGGCCGCGCCGGGTGCCGTAGATCGACTCGCCGTTCTTCTCGAGCCACTTGCCCATGGCCAGCAGCCGCTCGACGGCCTCGGGCTGAATCGTGCCGTCGGGCCGGGGACCGACGTTCAAGAGCAGGTTCGCACCGCGTCCGGCTGAACCGATCAGGTAGTGCAGGCACTGCGTGGTCGATTTGAAGTTGTGATCGCCCGCGTTGTAGCCCCAACTGCCGTTCATCGTCAGGCAGGTTTCCAGCGGCATCGAGGCGACGTCGGCCTTGTTGAAGCCCGCCGAGTTTCCGCCGGGCAAGTCCTGCTCGAACATCTGAAAATCTTCGCCAGGCAGGGGCTTCACGTGGTGGTTGTTGCCCACCAACGCTTGCGGCTGGGCCGCGTGGATCCGGTCGTAGCACTCGGCGAGGCCCCAATCGGCGTCGGGCTTGTCCCAGATGCCGTCGAACCAGATGCCGCCGATCTTGCCGTAACGGCCGCCGCAAAGCTCGTCGACCTGGGCCATGTAGTACTGTTTGTACTTGTTCCAGTCGCCCGATTCGGCCCGGCCGGCCGTCTTGCCCGTGCCGCCGCGCGGGAAGTAGTCCGGATGGTGCCAATCCAGCGGCGAGTAGTAGAAGAAGAGCTTGATGCCCTGCTTTTGGCACTCCTCGGCCAACATCGCCAGGACGTCCTTCTTGTACGGCGTGCGATCGACGATGTCGTAGTCGGACACCTTCGAGTCGAACATGGCGAAGCCGTCGTGGTGCTTCGACGTGATCGTGATGTACTTCATGCCGGCCCGCTTTACCGTCGAGACCCACTGGGCCGAGTCGAACTTCGTCGGGTTGAACTTCGGCGGTAGTTTCTCGTAGTCCTCGACCGTGATCTTCTTGTTGTTCATTGCCCATTCGCCCTCGCCCAGGACGCTGTAGACGCCCCAGTGGACGAACAGCCCGAACTTCGCGTCCTCGAACCACCGCACGCTCGCGGGCTCGGCCTGCTTGGGCGTCTCGGCCCGAACGGCGAGCGGACACGCGACCACGGCAAACAGCATCAAACCACAGGGCAGGAACCTTCGCATCGCCGGTCTCCTTGGAAGGGGGTAGTCGTTCACCGGGGACTGTCCCGATTTTCGCGGCGCGGCGGGCACCATGCCGCCGACGGGCGTTTTTGCCGCGAAAACAGGACTGTCCCCCTCGCGCCGCCGATACCGCCATTGTGACAACGCGGCCGGCGAATGTCAAACGGGGGGCGGTAGGCAGGTCGATCGCCCCGGAGTACACTATTGGATGATTCCTCCTTGTGGTGCAGGCGTCCCG
The DNA here is from genome assembly GCA_026401055.1 of Planctomycetia bacterium. Taxonomy (GTDB): domain Bacteria; phylum Planctomycetota; class Planctomycetia; order Pirellulales; family Thermoguttaceae; genus JAPLNP01. The sequence continues at coordinate 2,012 of JAPLNP010000404.1, read as the reverse complement.
CCTGCGTGTTTTCCACGGCAGGCGAGACGCCTGCACCACAAAGAACGCCGTGACTTCCCACTGCTTTGAGGGCCCATCGCCATGAAAACCAATCCCGTCAAGCGCAAACTCCGCCGGGGCGAGCCGTCGTTTGGCTCCTGGCTGTCGTTGGAAAGCCTGCAATCCGCCCGGGTGTTGGCCCGGAGCGGACTCGATTGGCTCACGCTCGACATGGAGCACTCGGCGATCGACTGGTCCACCGCGGCGATGATCTTCGGCGCGGTGGCCGACGCGGGCTGCGTGCCCTTGTGCCGCGTGCCCGAGGGAAATCATCATTACATCAAACGGGCGTTGGACGCCGGCGCGTGGGGCATCGTCGTGCCGATGGTCGACACGGTCGAGCAAGCTCGCGTCGCCATTGCCGCGGCCAAGTACCCGCCCCAGGGCAACCGCAGCGCCGGCGGCGGGATGCACGCCATGAACTTTGACGCCGCCGGGGGCGAATACTTCGAAGCGGCCAACGACGAAATCCTCGTCGTTCTGCAAACCGAGAGCCCCAAGGGCGTGGACAACGCCGAGGCCATCTACAGCCTGCCCGGCTGCGACGCCATCTTCGTCGGCCCCTTCGACCTGCGATTCACCATGCGTGCGCCCTGCGGCGGGTTCCCCACGGCCGAAGCGCACGAGGCGATGATCCAGCGGGTGATCGCCGCGGGCAAAAAGGTGGGCACGCCCACCGGCATCCACGTCCTCGAGTTGGTCCACGCCCGGGCGAGGGCCGAACAAGGCATGCAATTCATCGCCATCGGCAGCGACCTCTGGATGATGAACCGCGGCCTCGGCGACGTGATGAAGGCGATCGCCCCCGGCGCGGAAGCGAAGAAGGCGGCGAAGTATTGATGAACGTTGTGGGACGCGACTCCGTCGCCGATTCGGGACCGCAAGCCGAGCCGCGCCCGTCAGGAAGCGGCATGGCACGGCATGGTTGGCGCCGCGAACGCCGTTCCCTCACGGTCGCGGCTCGGTCTTACTCGGCTCTCGCTTCCGCGACACGCTCGTCCGGTCGAGAGTGGTTTGCGGCCTGCGAGCCGGGCGTCGGCTCGGGTGGGCGGGTGGTTCGCGTGAAGGCGATGAGTTCGTTCTCGGTGGCGACGAGCAAGTGGCCGTCGGCCGCCAGCAGGTTGCCGCCCGAGACGCCTTTCGGGCCGAGCTCGATGGTGTTTTTCAACTCGCCGGTCGCCTGGTCGAACTCGTAGACCTTGTCGCGCGCGGGCCAGTACGCGCGATCACCGGCGAGCACGCCGCGTCCGTGGCCGGGGCCCGTGTTCGCCTCGGGCCACATGTGCCGGATCTGTCCGCGGTGCTCGCGGTCCAAGGCGATCCAGTAGATGCGGCTGCCCGAGGCGATCAACTGTTCGCCCGAAACGCCCAGCAGATGGACCACGTCGTCCACCTGCGAGCCGGTTTGCCAGAGGATCTGGCCGGTCGCCGCGTCCAGGGCGAAGATCCGGCCGCTGTCCGCCGGCGCGACGAGCAGCGTTCCGCGGTAGTAGAGGCAGGGGTTGAGGTCGCGGCCGGCGTGCGGCTCCGGCCGAGCCAGGTCGCCGGTCCTCGCCCGGGGATAAAGGCTGATCCACTCGATCTCGCCGGTGTCGGTGGCCAGGGCCGCGACCGCGCCGAGGTTGGTGTTGTAGTAGAGCGTGTCGTCGCGGAGCGTCAGCAGATTGTGGGTGCATTCGGCGAACGTGCCCCGGGCGGGCGTCTCGGCGGCCGAGACGAATCGCCGCCAACACAGCCGGCCGGTCTCGGCGTCGTAACAGGCGACGTGGGCTTGCGGCCGGATGTCGCTGCGTCGCATTGCAACGTAGACCCGGGCGCCGTCGCTCACGGGCGAGCCCTCGAACGCCCAGCCGTCCCGGTCGCAGTCCACCTTCCACGCGAGGCGTCCCTGGGCCGTGAGATCGAGACACACGATGTAGCTGCCCCCATCGGGGATCATTCCATCGCGAGGCTGGCTCGTGAGCGTGTTGCCG
>JAPLNP010000003.1 GCA_026401055.1 Planctomycetia bacterium | reverse complement strand
ATCCTGGTGGAGGCCGCTTGGCACTACCGCCACGCGCCCGTGATGAGTAAAGAACTGCGCCGTCGCAACCAAGGGGTCGCTCCCGAGGTGCGACGGATCGCCTGGGAGGCTCAGAAGCGGCTGTACCACCTGATCCGCGCGGGCAAGAGCACACAGAAAGCGGTGATCGCCGTGGCCCGGGAGTTGGCGGGATTCATCTGGGCAGTAGGCCAACAAGAAGAGTTGCTGGAGGCCGCATGAGGAGGGAAGCGGGGAGCATCCGTGCAAGAGTTTCGCCGCATCCATGCCGGCGACCAGCACGCGATGGTCTTCCGCAACCCGCAGAAGGACATGTTCACGCTGGAGATGTACGACTCGGAGGGCAAGACCCGCGTCTTGCTGAAGCATCAATCGGCCACTGACTGCAACTGCTTATACTCAACGATCACCGACCCCGGGCTCGCATCGATCTCGATATTCAGCTTCTCCAGATCGGAACCTCTCATCGTAAGGGGCGTCTCGGGGTCGTAGGTATGATACATCGCGACTTGACAGGTTGCCGTCGGGTCGATCTCTCGGAGATGGCAGTTGTAGCTGCCATACGGCGACTTGTCGCGGCGGAACGCCATGACGATGCCATCCTGCTCGTCAGGTAGATGATACTGCATTATGCACCAATCTCGCGGGTTCGCGTTGACCTCCGAAAGCGGGTAGAAGTTGCCGTAGAAGTACTTCCGAATCCTCTTGCCTTCGGCAATGCCCTGCTTTAGGAGGTCGCGAGGGTAGTTCTTGCCGCGGATGTCCTCGCCGAAGGATATCCCGCCGTTGAAGCCGCTTCGGAACAGATAGGGCGTCGCGCCCATCTGCCCGACCGTGCTGAACGGGAGGTAACGGTTCAGACCCGCGCTCATCAACTGGTTCTTGAGAGCCGCGAACGCGACGGTGTTCGCATTGTGGTCGAGCATATCGCATGTATTGTCACTTCGCCAGAGCACGAGCGCACGAGAAACGGCCTCCAGGTCAACCCTCCGGCCACCGCTCGCGCAGTCGTCGATGAAGAGCTTTGGGTTTGCCTTCAAGATGTCGTCCCACATCTGGTAGACTCCTTCGACGTACCGCATCTCGGTCATGCCGACCCTGTTCGGGTCCTTTGCATCCATCGATTGCCAGGCCCCCAGCGGATCGATGTTGTAGTCTATCCTCAGGCAGGTCAGTTTATACTCTTGGATGGCGGCATTCAGGTAGTCGGTCATAGACTTGCGAGCCTCGGGAATGCCGAGATTGTACAGCCCGCCGCCTGTCCCACCGATGACCCACTCCGGATGCTCCTTTGCGATGTATGTTCCGCCAGCCACTCTCTCCGGCTCGAACCACATCAAGTACTTCAGTCCCGCCTTTTCCACCGCGTTGCCTATTGCCTTCATGCCATGCGGGAAGCGGTCCTTGGGCTCCACCCGCTCAATCGGGAATCCGTAGTTTCCCATGCTGTTCGGGAAGCCGCTCGGCCCCGTCCAATACGCGTCCAGCCAGAACATCTCGAACCCCAAGCCTTTAAGGGAGTCCAAGTGCGAGAGCACGTTCTGCTCGTTCGAGTCGTTCAACTCGTAGAACGACGTGCTGAGGTGGACAATCGGCGGCTCCACGACCTTGCCGTCTATCCTCGGCACTATATGAGCGAGCATGGTGCGGCGGAAGAGGTTGTAGGCGCGATACTGGTCCCCGCTCTGCCAGTAGAGCTGCATGATCCGCGGACTGCGGATGCTTTCCCCCGAATGCAGAATCGTGTGTAGGTTCTGCATCCCGGCCTGGGTGCGAAGATTGCCGTCTCTAAGTTCGACGGAGGCCGTCCATTGGCCCGACCAACCGATGGCCGTGATGACCCCTCCCCCGCCCCAGTCGATATTGAACCAGGGGGAGACGTTCGACGACCTGCCGTTCGTGGCCGAAAACTCCACCTTCTGCCCGGCGGGAACAGCCTGGTCGAAGGGCATCCAGTCGTCGGTCGCGCACGGAGCGCCGTTGAGCCGGTGGATCACCACGCTGGACCCTAACCCAACGCCAACGGTGGCGTCAACCGCTCTGACCTGTTCAACGATGGGGCTATCGTTGCTTCCCTTGTTCGTAAAGTAAACGGTCCAGTCGACGCCGGCCGTGTCCAGATACATCGTGCAGACTGCCGTGACCTCAAGTCCGGTGTTCGGGTCGGTCAGAGTGAGGGCCCGGCGCCTCTTGGTGTCGCCGACCTTCTCGTCCTTGACCTCACGTTTCCAGTCGTTGATGAACTCTGATGAATGCTTCCCGCCATAGACGAACGAGAATGGCAGGCCCCCTACTGGCGTCGCCTGCCTCGCAATATCGTCCAACCAAAGCTCCGAGCCGTCCTGCAGCACGACTTTCGCATCGGCCCAGTCGGCCTGGTCCCAGCCGCGATCATCGCCGCCGACATCGACGGTGAGTTCAAACGACGTTGCGCCGCTCAGCGGCACATCGATGGCCTTTGGAGCAGTGCCCGCCTTGATGATATCGGTCGCGAACACGTCCTTGCCGTCAATGCTCACGTGAAACCTGACCGAAGCTGCAGTGTTGTCCACGTTCCGGTCCAACCCAATGACGGAAGTGAAGCTCTTCGCGGGCTTCTCTAAGTTCATCCGTATCACGCTCAAAGAGTTGACCCCGATGCCGTGCTCGTAGACCTTGTCCCCAAGCCTCATAGGCGGGCCACCGACCGCTGCGCACCGGCCCAGTTTAGTGTCTCCGGCCATGTCCTCGTGGACGATTATCAGGCAATTTGCCGGCTTGATCTCGGCGGGCTTCTCCGAGAACGCTTGCTCTGCCCACTGGCGGTTGAATAAGACTTCCGCGTCCAAACCGACCGCAGCGCTACCGACTGATATCAGTGTTCCTCCGAGGACAGCGGCCATGGCCGCGCATGCTGTGAATGTGTTTGTTCTCAAGGATTCACCTTCCTGTATTCGATGATGACTGAACTTGGACAGTCGCCAATCTCCACCTAACTGGTAGAAACGTTGATCGTACGCAACGCCCCTGATCTTAGCGTGGACGCCAATCGCGGTCAAGAATCAGGCAGCACATCCGGCCACTTGGATCGCCTCGGGCACTTGGATCGGTTTGATTTGCTGGCCGGGTCGCCGAACCGGCGGCAGTGGTTCCGGGCTTCGGGTGTCAAGATACCTTCGTTTCCCAGAACGCGTGCAACTCGCCTTTTTTCCAAGGTCGTGCGGCCGGGCCATGTGTCGAGATACCTTCCATTCTCAGGGCGGCGGATCGCCACCGATTTGGCTCGGGTGGTTTGAGCCGACGTCCGGCACCCAAATTCCCCCAAGAGGTGTAGTCTTGGGGGCCAGGACCGCGCCCGAGAATACGGTGGATAAATGACACATCTCGAATAAGCCAATGAGTTGCCGGGACAGAGAGACGAACGTCGACACCGACTCGCTACCTGATCACGGCCCGAGCCACGCTCTGGTCACCGCTGTCCTGCCAAGCACGCGGTCGTTCGGGCGCGAATGGTTACTCCTGCCGATGTCCGATACTCGAAGGAGAGCTACGCCTCGATACCTTGCTCTTCACCCAGATCGGACTGGACCAGGCACGGGAGAGGTCACCGTGTTTGTCTTTGTCGACCTGGGTTACCCGGAGATAGTAGTAGCCGTTTTGTTGGAAGGACTCATCCACATAAGTGAACTTCACTTGCTCAGTCCCCGGACTCAGTGAATGAAGGACGGCGCCGTCGCGGACAATCGCCACCTCGCTGATTGTGTCCGTGCCATGAATATCGACGTCAATCTTCGGCCTGCCTGCGGTTTCGATCTCCTCACCCATTTCGTGCCCGTCGATCTTGAAACTCAGCACGATACGCGCGTTCGTCACCGCGTAGTTGCGGCGGTGGCGGAGAGCGTCGAAGATGGCTTCGCGGGTCAATTCCTTGGCCAAAACCGCGGTCCGAGCCGCCGGCTTTCCTTCGTGCGTATCCGTCCCTTTGACAAAACCCGTCTTGCCGCCCCGACTGAGGAAACCGCGTACGGTCCGCTCGACGCCGACCTCGTACGTTTTGCCTTCGTAGAGCAGAGTGTCTGCATCGATCTCCGTATTCGTGATGACCGAGCAATAGGTGGGATCGTAACCCCATTGGTCCGCGCCCTCCGACCCTGCGGTCGGATGGTTGTTTTGAATGAGCCCGCCGTGCTTCAGGACGGCCGTGGCAAGCAGGTTTGGGCTCATGGATGCCGGGTCCTTGGCGCTTACGAGGTACTCGATTCGTCCGGGCAAGTAGACGTTCTTGTGGTTGTAGAATTTCGGCGGTCCCGGAAAGAGCCGTTCCGACGCGGCGTCCTTTCCGACCTCGGTCCAGTACTTCGGTTGGGACGTCCATTCGTAGCCGGCAATGGCGACAAAGCTCCCGTCGACTGTGTATTTGTCCGCCATGTTCTGCGTGAGCGTCCAGGTATCCTTCGGCATCCGCCAGGGGGCGACGTTGCCGAAATCGTGGTCGGTGACGATCACGAAATCCAGCTTGGAGACATCGCGGGCATAGGTGAAGTAGTCGTCAAGGCTGCCTTTGCCGTCGGAGTGACTTGTGTGGCCATGGACGTCGCCCCAGAAGACGTGATACTGGGCAGACGCGGGACGGCATGCCACGGCTGCGAGGAGAAGGCAGGCCAAAAACAAGGCTCTCCTGCTGGTACCAGGTTAAGGGACATTGCCGGTGTTGGACGAAGGCTCCATCGCTGCTCCTATCTGTCGCTATGGTCATTGCGTGCCCCGCTATGGATGGCGACGCGGGCTACGGCCTTATGGTGTGGAAACGTGCGGCACCGAGGAACCGCATGAGGGAAAGCCTCCGGTCTGGATTCCGCGGGGGCTCGGCGGAGCAATCGCCGAGCCTACTCGGACTCTTGTATGACTCGTTCTCTTCACTTCTTCACCGGCAGCCATCGCGGATGATCGGCCCCCTTATCGGAGATCCCTTTTGTGATCTGACGCGGATTCTTCCCGTCGGCGTCCATCACCCAGATCGCGGGGCTTCCTCCCGTCTGCGCGCGGCAGAAGACCACCTCTTTCCCATCTGATGATTCACTCGCCCGAAAATCCCACGTTGCCGGACGTGCCGGAGTCAGGTCCGTAATCTTCCTCGTCTCCGGATCGAGTCGACAGATACTCACGCCGCCGCGTGAAGCCTGAGGCTTGTAGTCCCGGTTGAAATGATCCAGATCTCCCACCCGGTATTCCCATGGCACTTTCGAGTCTGGGATCCGCCGCGGAAACAGGATCTTCCCGTCCGCCGTCCACGCCGGCAGATTCGACCCCCCTCCCCTCGCGTTCTGCGGCGCATTCGTCGCCGCAAACCACATCGCCATCCCGTCTGTCAGCGTCCGATGCTCCGAACCATCCGCTCTACCGATGCACACGTCG
>JAPLNP010000453.1 GCA_026401055.1 Planctomycetia bacterium | reverse complement strand
CCGATCGTTCCGATTAACGTTTGGGAGGAAATGACCGGTTCGCTGGAGTTCTACAATTATCGGGGCCGGTGCGTCTATTGCGACATGATCCAGCAGGAGCTGGCGCACGAGAAACGGATTGTCCTGGATGCGCCGGGCTTTGTCGCCTTCTGCCCCTTTGCGGGCCGTTTTCCGTTCGAGACGTGGATTCTGCCCAAGATTCACGCCAGCCACTACGAGAACCTTCAGAAGAACGAGGTGGAAGAACTGGCGGGGGTGATGAAGCAGGTGATCGGCAAAATCGAGTCGGCCCTGGACCAGCCTGCCTATAATTACATCATTCACACGGCCCCCTTTGACACACAGGAACTTGGGCACTATCACTGGCATATAGAGATTATGCCGAGCTTGACCAAGGCTGCGGGTTTCGAATGGGGTACCGGTTTTTACATTAACCCCGTTCCGCCCGAGGATGCGGCGGCCTTTTTGCGTAAAGTCGAGGTGAGGGCGCGCGATACGGAAAGTTTTTCGCCCAGGCGAACTGGATAAGCTGGGGTGTGATTGCCGATTACGTTGGTAGCTACCGCTGACCCCCGCGCCGGCGGCCCCGGCGCGGACCCCCGACCCCCTCGAACCAGACACTGCCCAACATGCCCCATCCCATCCGCCTCGCCCTGGTCCTGCACAACCACCAGCCCGTCGGCAACTTCGAGCACGTCTTTGAGCAAGCCTACCAGGACAGCTACCTCCCCTTCCTGGACGTCTTCGACCGCTACGATTCGCTGAAGATCACCTTGCACGTCAGCGGATCCCTGATGGAGTGGATCGACACCAGTCATTCGGAGTATGTCGACCGGCTCGCCAAACTCGTCGATCGGGGCCGGATCGAGATCATCGGCGGCCCGTTCTACGAGCCAATCCTGGCGATGCTCCCTTCCCGCGACCGCGTCGGACAAATCCGCAGCTACACCAGTTGGCTCGAGAACCGCCTGGGGGCCGCGGTTCGCGGCATGTGGACGCCCGAACGCGTCTGGGAGCAGACCTACACCCGCGACCTGGTCGAAGCCGGCATCGAATACACCGTCCTGGATGACTTCCATTTCAAGAATGCCGGCCTGGTCGAGTCGCAATTGGCCGGCCACTTCCTCACCGAAGACGACGGCCGCGTGATGTCGATCTTCCCGGGCAGCGAGCGGCTCCGCTACCTGATCCCCTTCGGGTCGCCCGAGCAAACGATCGAGCACCTCGCCGGGATTTCCGAGCGGCACCCCGATTCGGTCGTCGTTTTTGGCGACGACGGGGAGAAATTCGGCACGTGGCCGGGCACGCACAAGCACGTCTACGACGACGGCTGGCTCGCGAAGTTCTTCGACGCCCTGGTGGCCAATCAGGACTGGCTCCACGCGACGACCCTGGCCGACGCGGTCGACAACGTCGCGCCGGCGGGCAGGATCTATTTGCCCGACGGCAGTTACCGCGAAATGACCGAGTGGGCGATGCCGGCCGAGCGGTTGACCGAGTACGAGCGGCTGGTCCACGAGATTGAGAACGATCCCCGTTGGCCGGGGCTGCGCGGGTTTGTCCGCGGCGGCTTCTGGCGCAACTTCAAGGTGAAGTATCCCGAGTCCAGCGAGATGTACTCGCGGATGATGCTCCTCAGCCGCCGGATCGAGCAAATCGAGGCCGCCGACTGGGACGAGCCGCTGGACGAGCAACTGCTGGAGGCCGCGAGGACCGAGCTTTACCGCGGCCAGTGCAACTGCGCCTACTGGCACGGCGCGTTCGGCGGGATCTACCTTCCCCACCTCCGCAACGCCGTTTACGACCGCCTGATCGCCGCCGACAATCTGCTGGACCGGCTCGAGCGCCGTCCGGAGCACTGGATCGAGGCCGTGGCCGACGATTTCGATTTCGATGGCCGGCAGGAAATCTGCCTGGCCAACGACAAGCTCGTCGCCATGGTCGCCCCCAGCCGCGGCGGCCAACTCTACGAGTTGGACGTTCGCGCGATCCGCCACAACCTGCTGGCCACTCTCGCCCGCCGGCCGGAAGCCTATCACGGCAAGGTCCTGGCCGGGGCGGGCGGCGACCGCAGCGACGTCGCCAGCATCCACGATCGCGTCGTCTTCAAGCAGGAGGGCCTCGACCGGATGCTCCAGTACGACGCCCATCCGCGCAAGAGCCTCTTGGACCGGTTCCATGACGACGAGGTTTCGCTCGAGGCCATCGCCTCGGGTGAAGCGCCCCAGCACGGCGATTTCGTCGACGGCCAGTACGACGCCCGGGTGCGGCGCAACCCCGACCGCGTCCAAATTCAGCTTTCGCGCGCGGGCCGGGCCTACGGCAAGCCCTTGCGGATCACCAAGGGCCTGACGCTCGATGCCGGCAGCTCGACGCTGGAAATCGTCTATCTTCTGGACGGTCTGCCGCGGGACGGCTCGACGCATTTCTCGGTCGAGTTGAACTTCGCCGGCATGCCCGGCGGGATCGAGGACCGCTACTTCTGCGATGCCAAGGGCCACGCGATCGGCGATCTCGGCACGCGGTTGGATCTGACGAACATCGACGGCCTGGGCCTGGTGGACCAGTGGCTGGGAATCGACGTCGCGCTGAAGGCTTCCTGCTTGACGAACTTCTGGACGTATCCCGTCCGGACGGTGAGCCAATCGGAGAGCGGCTTCGAGTTGGTCCACCAGTCGGTGGTCGTCCAGCCCCACTGGCACGTCCGACCCGACGCCCGGGGCCGCTGGACCGTCACGCTTCGGATGGCGATCGACACGAGCCGCGCCAAGAACCACGACGAGCACCCCGCGGTCGCCGCGGCAACGTAGAGTTCGCGGTGACCGCAAGGGCCACGGGGAGGATCGGGCACTGGACGACTTCCCGTGGTCGGTCAAGCCTGACCTGACAGGTTGGATGGCCTTGGGAATGTGGCCCAGCCACGCCGGTTGGGTGGAAGTCGCCGTGGCGAGCGCCGCCGATGGCGACGGCGCCACGGTAATCCGTGGTCGGCGACACCGCGAGATGGATATGGACCGTCGCGTTCGTAATACCGTCGTCGCCCTCGTGGTCGCCAGCGTCACGTTCATGGAGTTGCTCGACGCCACGGTCCTCACAACGGCCCTGCCCGCCATGGCGACGTCTTTGGCGGTCACCGTCATCGATCTCAAGGCGGCGATCACGACTTACCTGGTGACCCTGGCGATATTCATTCCGATCAGCGGGTGGATTGCCGATCGTCTCGGAACCAAGACGACGCTGCTCGCGGCCATTGCCGTTTTCACGGTCAGTTCCGCCGCTTGCGGGATGGCGCGGAGTCTGGAGGCGCTCGTCGTGTTCCGCGCGGCGCAGGGCGTGGGCGGCGCCCTCATGACGCCCGTCGCCCGGCTCGTGATCGTGCGGCTCTTCGACCGCGAGGATCTCGTGCGCGTCGCGGGCCTGGTCGCCATGCCGATGGTGCTGGGGCCGGTCATCGGCCCGTTGCTCGGCGGCTACATTACGACGCGGTACTCGTGGCCCTGGGTGTTCTTCGTGAACGTGCCCGTCGGAATCGCGGCGTGCGCGGCCATTGCCGTGCTGGCGGAGAACCATCGACCGCCGTCCCGCGCCAGGTTTGATGTTTGGGGGTTCCTGGCGGTGGGCCTGGGGCTGGCCATTCTGACCTATACGATCGAGTCGCTCGACAGTCACTCCTTCTCGGCGGCGACCGTGGCCGGACTCTTCGCCACCGGATTGCTGCTGCTGATCCTTGCGGTCGTTCACTGTTTGCGATCCTCCGCCGGGGTATTGGATCTGTCGTTGCTGGCGACCAACACCTTTCGAGTCGGGGTGTTGCAGGCGCTGGTGGGAATGGTGGCTTGCGGTGGCCTGCCCCTGTTGATCGCGATCCTTCTTCAGTCCCAACTTGGCTACTCGCCGCTCCAATCGGGCGTGGTCTTGTTCTGCTCGGCAGTCGGCTCGCTTGCCATCAAGCCCTGGATCGCGCGCGTCATCAAGAGGATCGGCACTCGCGCCGTGCTCGCCGCCTATCCTCTGGGCCTCGCCGCGGTCCTGCTGCTCCTATCCCGTACCGGAAGTCATACGTCGCCATGGCAGTTTGGGACGCTGCTGTTCCTCTTCGGCTGCGGCCAATCCGTCTTCATGAACATGGTCAACGCCGTTCCCTTTCTCGACGTCAGCCCCGAGCAGACGAGCAAAGCCACCAGTCTTCAGGGAACGATCCTCCAGTTTTCCATGAGCCTGGGGATCAGTTTTTCGGTCCTGCTTCTGGACTGGAGGCTCGACGCGGGGCATCTCACGCTTGGCGCCCAGACCCACGTGGAGGCGATCTTGGGCAGCTTTCACTTCGTGTTCCTGGTCATGGCCGCGGTGAGCGCCGCGAATGCGTGGGTGGGTCTGTCCTTCGCGGACGATCGGACCGAGCCGGCCCCGGCTCTCGGAACACGCCAAGCAGGCGCGCCGTAGCCGCGCCGCCGCGTTCACGGTCCCCACGAACGGGCCGGTCTCGGCTCAACCGTGGCGCCGCCGCGCGAACCATCTCCCCCCTGGCGTGGTCCATGTCCCCGTGGGAGAATAACTGGTTTCCCAGCCGGGGACGGGGGAGTAGGATTCACCGCGGCGACGGAACGCGCCGCCATTCGATCAACACCATGCGAGCGTGCAGTCCGAGAACCTGGTGGCGGCGGCGGTGCGGGGGGCGGGACGTCTTGCGGCTCGCGCTGCCGTTGGTGGTCTCGACCGCCTCCTGGACGATGATGAACTTCATCGACCGCATGTTCCTCTGCTGGTATTCGACCGAGGCGATGGCCGCCACCTTGCCGGCCGGCATGCTCCACTTCACCATCCTCTGCTTTCCACTGGGCGTGGCCGCCTACGTCAACACGTTCGTCGCGCAGTACCAAGGCGCGAACCGGCCCGGGCGAATCGGCGCCGCCGTCTGGCAGGGCGTCTGGGTCGGCGTCATGGCGATTCCCGTCTTTCTGGCCACGATCCCCTTCGCACCGGCGATCTTTCGCCTTGCGGGCCATTCGCCGGACGTGGCGGGCTTGGAGGCCACCTACTATCAGACTGTCGCGTTCGGAGCCGGTGGGGCCGTCATCGCCGGCGCGCTGTCCTCGTTCTTCACCGGACGCGGCGAGACCCGCGTCGTGATGCTCGTCAGTTGCACCACCGCGATGGTGAACGTCGTCCTGGACTACGCGTGGATCTTCGGCCGCTTCGGCTTTCCGGCCATGGGCATCGCCGGCGCGGGCATCGCCACGGCGGTTGCCGAGTGGTGCGGCGCCGCGATCTACTGGCGGCTCATGGAGCGGCCCGCGTACCGCGAGGTCTACCAGTTGCGCGCCGGGCGGCGTTTCGATCGGGCTCTGTTCGCCCGGCTGTTGCGCTACGGGGGTCCCAACGGCTTGCAGATGCTGGTTGAAGTTTCCGGCTTCACGCTTTTCTTGCTGTTGGTCGGACGCCTCGGCAGCGGCGCCATGGCCGCCACCACGCTGGCGTTCAACGTCAACAGCGTCGCCTTCGTCCCGATGCTGGGGATGGGCGTCGCCGTGGCGACCATCGTCGGACAGCAACTCGGCCGCAACCGGCCGAACATGGCCGCCCGGGCCACCTGGACCGCCCTCTGGATGGCGATGGCCTACATGGGCGCGTTCGCCGTGCTCTACGTGGTCGTGCCCGACGTGTTCCTGATGGGCCACGCCGCGTGGGTGGCGCCCGAGCAGTTCGTCGTCCTGCGCGACCAGACGGTGGTTCTGCTGCGTTTCGTCGCCGCCTACTGCCTGTTTGACGCCTTGAACCTCATGTTCGTCAGCGCGATCAAAGGCGCCGGCGACACCCGATTCGTCCTGCTGGCCAACCTGATCCTAACGCCGACGCCCGTGCTGGCCGCTTGGGTGGGCGTCGCCTTCTTCGACTGGGGGTTGATCTGGTGCTGGGTCGTGCTGACCGGCTGGGTCGTCGCGCTGGGGTTGGTGTTCATGACGCGATTTCTGCAGGGGCGTTGGCGAACCATGCGGGTGATCGAGCCCGACCTGGCGATCGACAACGGCGACCGGCCCGACGCACGGGCTGGGGACTGGTCCATTTTTCGGCGAGAAGACGTGTTTGGCGAGAAAGCGCCGGCCGAAAACATGGACCTGTCCCCTTCCTCGCCGTCCGCGGTCGAAGGCCCGGAAGAAGGGGGATGGCCGGCGTCCGACGATTGACGGATAATTACCTTCATGTCCGACGTTTCCAACCCCGGCGACAACTCCCTCGCGGCCGACAAGGTTCGGTCGTTTCCGCACGCGCCGGGCGTGTACCTGATGAAGGACGCCGCCGGCCGCGTCATCTACGTCGGCAAGGCGAAGGATCTCCGCAGTCGCGCCGGGAGCTACTTCCTCAAGGCGGCCGCCGAGGAACCGCGAACCGCCAACCTCGTTCGCGACATCCGCGACATCGAGTACCTCGAAGCCGAAAGCGAGATCGACGCCCTGCTGGTCGAAGCCAGGCTCATCAAGGACATCCTGCCTAAGTACAATAAAGAACTCCGCGACGACAAGACCTTCCCCTACCTCGAAATCACTTCCCGCGAAGAGTTCCCCCGCGTCCGCATCACCCGGCAACCGAAGGACCGGGGCACGAAGCTCTACGGGCCGTTTGCGAATTCGAGCGGGCTGCGGGGGGCGATACAGGTGCTCCAAAAAATCTTCAAGTTTCGCATCTGTAACCTGGACATCCGCGAGGACGATCCGCGGTGGCAGTGGTTCCGCCCTTGCCTGTTGGCGTCGATCAACCAGTGTACCGCGCCGTGCAACCGGCGGATCTCACGGGACGATTACCGCAAGAGCATCCGGCGATTGCGGGGGTTCCTCGATGGCCGCAAGGAGTCGCTGCTCGCGGAGATGCGCCGCGACATGACCGCGGCGGCCGAGGCGATGCGCTACGAGGAGGCCGCCGAGCTTCGCGACGAAATCAAGCTCCTGGAGACCCTCGACCAGCGCGGCGAACTCGATACCCACGTCCAGCCCGAGGTGTTCCCGATCGACCCGAAGCGGGGCCTCGCCGGGCTGCGCAAGGTCCTGCACCTTGCCCAGACGCCGCGGACGATCGAGGGCGTCGACATCGCGCACCTGGGCGGCAAGGAGACGGTGGCCTCGGTGGTGCAGTTCATCGACGGGCTGCCGTTCAAGCCGGCCTACCAGCGGTTCAAGATCCGGCTGGTCGAAGGCGCCGACGATTTCCGGAGCATCCACGAGGTCGTCGCCCGGCGATTCCACCAACTCGACGCCGAGGAGCAAGCGTTCCCCGACATCTTGCTTATTGACGGCGGCCGGGGACAACTCAACGCGGCCCTGGCGGCGTTCGCCGGCCTGGGGATCGAGCCGCCGAGGGTGATCTCGCTGGCCAAACGCGAGGAGGAGGTGTACACTCCCGAGGCGGAGGCCCCGCTACGTCTGAGCCGGCACTCCTACGCCCTGCGACTCTTACAATACGTCCGCGACGAAGCCCACCGCTTCGCCCAGCACTACCACCACATCCTCCGGCGGAAGTCGACGCTGGGGGAGTGAAACGGCGATGAACGGGTGGCACGTCCCTGAGCCCCCGGCGAAGGGCGTGGCATACACGCTCACCCACAGCACTGCTGGACAAGCCAGCAGTGGCACCCGGCGCAATGTCACTCGCGGAGTAAGTGCGGAGAGTGTCGCCGAAGGCGTACAAGCTGAAACCGGATGTTGGGATGGGGTAGGTAGATAATCTAGATAGTAGACTCTAGCCTTTTCACTACTTGTGGCCCCCCCGCAATATAGCTACAATCGGGGCTGAAAAACGCTGCGCCCCGACGATTCGGAGCCGTGGGCCGACAACCGCTATCCTAGATCGCCGCCAGCTTGGCTAATCAAGCGCCGGAGCGTATCCAGTACAACTACAGCCGCTTCCAGTGCGCGCTGCCGTGACGAACGTAAGCCGGCGCAGTTTTATTAACAAGAGGATCGACCATGCGTCCCGACGAGACACAATACCTGCCAAACGACAATACATTGCAGATTGACTACAAACCCAATCCACAAATGCTCGATCATCGTGGTGAGTGGACGGCCCACCTCTCTGAGAGGCTTGCACTTGAACACTGGCGCATCACGGAAAACCAGGTTGGCTTGTTTAATGAGGGCAAGACAGAGCAAGCTTACGTTGCGTTTAATAGATGTGGATTGTCACGCTGGGATGAGCCGGCCGCCGCATCGTTTAAGGACAGAATAGGCACGTTCATACGCGTATTGTTCTCCCTTAATACGTTTCCGAATGAGTTGTACGTCAGACGCATCGCAGTGAAATCGCGGTTCTGTACACCATTTCGCGGAACGTTTGAGGAACTTCTGGACCGCATCAAGGAACGTTACGTCAGTCTCTCCGAACGTGCGCTTACCGCAATCGGCAGTAGTTCAACCCTCCTAGATATTGGTGCTCCGGCCAATTTCGAGGATGAGCATGGCAAGTTCAATACCGTGTGCGGTGCCATGCCGCGAACACAAAGTAAGCAATTCTACTTCACAACCAGAGACGAAGACGACCTCCCTGAAGTTGGCTTGTTCTATGACATTGACTACTTCCTGTGTCCGGAGGGACTGATGGGGGCAGACGATGCCATTAAGAAGACGGCCGCGTTCGCCCAGGAGGGGTGGTCTCGGCACCAGCGCATCAGAAAGCTTATTGTAGGGCTATGAACCGTGTCGAGCAAACAACGCCAGAATAAGAAATCCGAGATCGGCACCGCTACCACACGGAGCGAGAGAGGTGCCACGGAAGTACCGTCTTTTGATTTCGGCGTCGGAGAAAGGATCGCAAGAGATATTGTACAGCGACAGCAGATTGTCGACGTTCCGGATTACGAAGCTGCATCAAGTGAGGGGGGAGAGAGCATAAATCGGTCCATCGTGCCGGCGATCACGGCATTGAAGGACACCGGAACGTCTCTCGCGGCCGATTCTGTGCGAGGGGCAACGGAAGAGCCTTCGGAAGTGGTCACGTCGAGTTGCGAAGATGAGACCACAAGCACCAAACAAAAGCCCTATGCAGAAACAGGCTGGGCTTTCGCAGATAAGCACCTAGGAAGACTCCTACCTCAGTGTCGAATGCTGATACCGTTGGTTCTCTTTATGGTACTTACCTCATGGATGTTGATTCAGGATAATGCTAAACAATCGCTCAATACTCTCGGAGACCGATGGCAATTCCTGCCAAAAGCCTCAATGGTGGCAGCGTTCTGTTGTTTTGGTTATCCTTTTATCATCTGGACATACAACGACTGGCCATTATGGAGGAGACTAACGCTCTCATTCGCTGCCTTGTTAATGACACTGCTGCTTGCCTGGCTATGCTTTTCAACCTCCTGAAACGAAGGTGTGTCGTAACCCCGATCTAATTCCAAAAGAGACTGATTGACCTGCGAGAAGGTCGGACCAGACCTGTCACGAAGCGGCCGTGCGGGCAAACACCGACCCTACCCACTACCCTGCCAGCACCTCTTCCTTGTCGGCAACGACGGGTTTGCGGCATGCCGGGGCGGGAACCGCCTCGACCGGGGCCGCCACGGGCTCGGCGCATTGGCACAACGCGGCGGACGGATTGTCGTGGCACTGCTCGTTCCGCTCGTAGAACGTCGGCGGCTCGTAGGTCCAGCCCTCGGCCAGACGCTTCTCCTCGCGGCGAATCTTTCGCAGGACGTACCCGCTCCCCAACAGGCTCGCCAGCCGCGACTTGAGGCCGAACTCGGCGTGCAACTCGTCGAGCACGGCCGACATCTTCGCCTTCATCGCCGGATTGTCGCGGTAGTATCGCTTCGCCGCGCCGACCATCGCCGAGAACGTCGTCGCCAGTTCCCGCGCTTCGTAGGCAAAACGCCGGCGCACCCGGGGGTCCGGGTGGTTCTTGTGCCGCCGGTAGCCGGCCAGCGTGGTTCGGGCAATCCGCACGACGCTCGGGCCGTTGAGTTGGAAGTCGCGGTCGAATGCCCGGAGCATGTAGTCGCACGCCTGAGCGTCGGTAATCGAGGGGTGGCGGTAGTTGAAGATGCTCTGCCCGTGGATTTCGCCCGGCTCGAATTCGCTCTCGTCCTTCATCACTCCCTTGGCCGTGAGTTCCGCGTGCAAGGCCGTGCCGGGGATCGGCATGTAGAGCATGAACTGGTGGAAGTCCGTGTCGTAGGCCACGGCGTAGTCGATCACGGCGTCGATGTTTTCGGGCGTGTGGTTTTCCAGGCCGATGATCGTCGAGCCCAGCACGCGGATGCCGTTCGACTGGAGATGCTTGACCAGTTTGCGGACGTCGATGCCGTGCAGCTTCGTGTATTGGCTGTCTTCGCCCTCCAGGCCCATCCACACCCAGGCGATTCCCAGCCCGAGGAGTTGCTGGGTGCTGTAGGTCTTCAGCACGTTGGCGGAACTGAAGACGTACAGCGACCATGCCTTGTCGTGCTGTTGCATGAGTTCGAGCAGCCGCAGGGCACGCTTGCGGTGCAGCAGGAAGTTCTCGTCCATGACGAAGAACGACTGGACGTGCATTTCCTTCTCTTGCTGGCACATGACCTGGAACAACTCGTCGCCGGTCTCGTAGAAGTTGACGAACTTGCCCTTGCCGCCGAACATGGCCGAAGTGGAGCAGAAGTTGCACCCCAGCGGGCAGCCGACCGAGGGGATGAGCGTCGCGGCGACGTCGCCCGGCTTGTCGCGGACGGTGACGCCCACGTTCCGGGTGCCGATTCCCGATTTGATCAACGGGTGGCGGATCGGGCGGTTTTCGTCCTCACCGAGGAAGCGGCGGAACCACCGCACGCCCTCGCCCTTGACGCAGTAGTCGGCGTCGAGGCGATCCTTGAGGTCCGGGATGTTGGCCACGTGGCCGCCGACGACGATGGTGGCCTCGGGCTGATACTGGCGGATCAACTCGCACATCTTCTTCACCTTCAGCAGGTTCGGCGTGATGCCGCTGATGCCGATGATGTCGTAGCGGACCGTGCGAATCTCCTCGATGAAGCGATCGAGGACCGGAAAATCAAGCATCGTGCAGGAGGCCTCGATGTTCGCCTGGATCAGCATCAGCCCCCAACTGCGGTGGAACATCCGCAGCGAGAACGGACCTTGCGTCCGCGTCACCTGGTTGTGGTACAATTCCATCGGGTTGAGCTTGCGCGAGCCGTACTCGTCGTCCTGGGCATAGGGGCCGAAGACGCCGGTCAACAGGACTTTCGCCTCGGATCCCAATGGATGCCTCGGAGTCGCCTGGGCCGACGTAGGATGAATCGTTAGTTGGTCGTTTGCTCTGATCATGTTCTCGAAAACCTCCTGGACAAGGTCTCACCCTTGTCGCGGTACGCCCAATCCTGTTGTCATGGGGCCGTCGATCTGGGCGATCGTCGGCCGCGGGCGGCAGCCGCCCAATCCTTCCGACGAGAAAACGCAGTGCAATGCCCACTATCAGGGGGGCAGTTGTCCTCGCAGTGGATTTCCACACTCATGCGGCGCACTGCCGTCCCGGACCCTGCGTTTCTCGTAACGGGCTATTCTATTCAATCTTCGAATAGTCTGGCCGCTCGGTCTGTATCCGCCGGGTAATAACTAGGTAAAAGTTCGGGCATTTCGTAAAGACCGGGGCGCCCATCGGCGGACTGTGCCGGCCAACGAGGATTTGCCGCTACTTCGCGCGTGGGGTGAGGGCTGTCCAGGGCCATGACGGCCGCCCAGGCCGGGGCCCTCGAACCGACGGCCAAATTCGAGTATCTTGAGATAGGGGTTGGGGTTTGGAGGTTGGAGGCCCCTAATCCCTAATCCCCAGTCCCCAGTCCCTAATCCCTAATCCCTAATCCCCAGTCCCATGTTTACCCGCCGTCTGCCGATCGCGCTTGGCGTCGTGATGTTCGTCCTGCTGGTGGCCCTGATCGTCGGCTGGGTGTTGCTGGCCGTGTTGGCCAGCGACGACGCGCCGACGGTGTCCTGGACCGTCCTGTCGATCGGTACGGTGTTTTATGTCCTGTTGCTGGTGGGCGTTTCCCTCTACCTGTCCCTTTCGATCAAGGCGGTCAATCTCAACCGGCGGCAATCCAACTTCATCGACAGCGTCACCCACGAACTCAAGTCCCCGATCGCCTCGATGAAGCTCTATCTCCAAACGCTCAACCGCCATCAGGTCGGCCCGGAGCAGCAGGCGGACTTTCATCGGGCGATGCTCGAGGACATCGAGCGGCTCGACCAACTGACCGATCAGATGCTCGACGCCGGACGCCTCGAGACGAACGTGAAGCCGGACGACTTGGAGAAGGTTTCGCTCGGGCCGGTCCTCGGCGAATGCGCCGAGACCGCCCGGCTGCGGTACCACGCCGCCGCCGACACCATCACTCTGGACCTCCAGCCGTGCGCGCTTTGGGCAAGGCGAGTGGACATGGAGGTGATCTTCCGCAATCTGCTCGACAACGCCGTGAAATACGCCGGCGAGCCGCCCCGGGTCAACGTCACGTTGCGCTCGGACGGCAACGGCCGCGCGGTCGTCCGCGTGTGCGACAACGGCCGCGGAGTCCCCTACAAGATGCGCCGCAAGATCTTCGGCCGGTTCGTCCGACTCGGATCGGAATTGGAACGCGACCGCCCCGGCACCGGATTGGGACTCTACATCGTCCAGACGCTGGTCCGCCGGCTCCGCGGCCGGGTCGACGTCCACGATCCGCCCGCCGGCTCCGGCGCCGTGTTTCGGGTGGAACTGCCGGGCAGCGTGTCCGACGACGTCAGCGAAGAGGCCGCGCCGCCATGACTCCCGCCAAGCACATTCTCGTGGTCGAGGACGAAGCCCATCTGGCCACCGGAATTAAGTACAACCTCGAGGCCGAGGGCTACCGCGTGACCGCCGTGGGCGACGGGCCGACGGCCCTGCGGTTCATCGAGAAGAACCCGGGGGTCAGCCTGGTGATCCTCGACCTGATGCTGCCCGGCATGAGCGGCTACACGGTGTGCGAGTCGCTGCGAGACGCCGGCCACAACATGCCGGTCCTGATGCTCACCGCCCGGACCCTCGCCGAAGACCGCGCCCGGGGATTCGACGTCGGCGCCGACCAGTACATGATGAAGCCGTTCGACCTGGACGAGTTCCTTAGCCGGATCAAGAACCTGATGCGGTTGCAGGGCCGCCGCGCGGCGCCGTCCGCGCCGCCCTCGCCGCCCGCGAACACCTTCGAGTTCGCCGACGCGAAGATCGACTTCGCCACCTTTCAGGTCACCGTCCGCAACGAGCCCGTGCGATTGACCCACCTGGAGATAAAACTGTTGCGCTATTTCGTCGAAAACGAGGGCCGGGTGATTTCACGCCACGAGCTGCTCGAAAACGTCTGGCAGGTGCAAGGCACGATGGTCACTCGGGCGCCGGACCAGTTCATCCGGCGGCTGCGCAAGACGTTCGAGCCGAAACCGTCCAATCCGCGGCATTTTCTCACCGTCCGCGACGCCGGCTACCGCTTCGTGGCCGCCGGGGAGGACGGCTGATGCGACTGAAGTTGATCGCCTGCGAAATCCTCTACCGCGAAGTCTGCGCCGTCGTGGCCGGGTCGATCCACCAGGTCGACGTCGAGTTCATGCCCAAGGGACTCCACGACATCGGACAAACCGGCATGAACGCCCGGCTGGCCGAGACCCTCGCCGCGGTGGACGAGACCCCGTACGACGCGATCCTGCTGGGCTACGGGCTGTGTAGCAACGGCGTCGTCGGCCTAGCCGCCCGGCGAATTCCGCTGGTCCTGCCGAGGGCGCACGATTGCATCACGCTGTTTCTCGGCAGCAAGGAGGCGTATCTCGACTACTTTTTCAGCCACCCGGGCGTGTACTTCAAAACCACCGGCTGGATCGAGCGCGGCACGGACCTTGGTCAACACGGTCCCGAGGCCATCCACCGCCGAAGCGGCATGACGCAGACCTACGAGGAACTCGTCGAAAAGTACGGCGAAGACAACGCGAAGTTCCTCTACAAGGAACTCTGCGACATGACGCGCAACTACGGGCAGATCACCTTCATCGAAACGGGCGTCGAGCCGGACGAACGATTCGCGAATCAGGCACGGGAGGAAGCCGCCGGAAAGGGTTGGAAATTCGAGTCGATCCGGGGCAACCTCGCGCTCTTGCGGGCCCTGGTCGACGGCGACTGGGACGACGACCGCTTCCTCGTCGTCCCGCCGGGGCACCGCATTGGCAGCAGTTTCGATGAGCGGATTGTGAGAACAGAGAGCAACGGGGAGGGCGGTGCCGACAAAGTGTTGTAGGCTGTTGTAGGGGGCGACTATTGGGCCGAAGGCCCTCTGTTCACCCAGCCCAGGGCAACGCCCTAATGGCACTTCCTGGGTTTCAAGTGGTTATCGTGAAACGTTTTCGGGCTTCAGCGCGGCGTTGCGTGAGAAGGGGGTAGTTCTTCTTGCGGCGTTTCTTTGCGCGGGGTTCGATGCGATT
>JAPLNP010000570.1 GCA_026401055.1 Planctomycetia bacterium | reverse complement strand
TCGGCGACGCCGCTCTATCGCTTGGGGGAAAGGGGGTTTTATGCCCTCACCCGTCCGCTCTCACCCCCAGGACGCCTTCACTCCCCTTCCGATCCCCCTACGGACCTTACCCGAGTGCTTCATGAATAATCCGGGCTAGGTTTCAACGTAGATCGTTGCGTCAGAGAGGGCGGATTTCAAGGGCCGGCACGGAATACCCTCCGAGGGATGAGTGTCGCGATCGTCGCTTCGACAGGGTAATCACCCCCGTGAGGGTGATTCCTTGGGTTAGCCTGACTTTTCTGTGTCGTTTGCGCACACTTCTTGCGTAAACAAGCCGATAAATGCTATGTTATAGGGGACATGAGGAGAACTGCCATGCTGGTCGAATTCCGGGTCGAAAACCATCGTTCCTTGCGCGACGAGCAGGTGCTGACCATGCAGGCGGGGCGCGTCGGCGACGAAACCGACCCACGACCTCGGCACGTGCCCGGCCATGCGGACAGTCTTCTCACCGTTGCCGGCCTCTACGGCGCAAACGCCAGCGGCAAGAGCAACGTGCTGGCCGCATTGGCGTTCATGCGAGAGGCTGTTGTGATGTCTCATCGCTTTTGGTCGCCCGATGTGGGAGCGTCTCGCGAGTCGTCTGTGCCTCGCGAGCCGTTCGCATGGGGGCCCAAGAGGAACGAGAGTTCGCTCTTTGAGGTCACGTTTCTCGTGGGCCACGTTCGCTATCAGTATGGCTTTCAGGCGTCGGACGAGCGGTTCTTGGAGGAATGGCTTTACGCGTGGCCGAGCGGGAAGAAGCAAGTCTGGTTCGAGCGCGACAACCAGACACTCAAGTTTGGCGAGAACCTAAAAGGGGAGAATAGAGTCATCGCGGAGGTCACTCGACCGAACGCCCTGTTTCTCTCGACTGCCGTCCAGCACCAGCACCCACAGGTTGCGCCGGTCTTCGCTTGGTTTGCAGACCTCCAAGTCATCAATTTGCCGGTACGTCAGTATTCATCCATGCCATTTCAAATGTCGTCCGAACTCGTATTGGCCACGCTCCTGGAGGACGAGGCATACAGACATGCCTCGTCGCTAATCCCGTCGCTTCCTGACGAAGACCTGCCAAAGCCGCTCTTGGAGGATTTCCGCCACTGGCTGAAGCAAGCGGACATCGGGATCGTGGACGTGCGGGCTGAGAAGCGTGAACAGGAGGGCAAACGCCGACGTCTTGGTCCCGCTTTCTTTCTCAAGCACGAGAGCGCGGCAGACGACGCCTGGTTGCCTCTGCGAGAAGAATCCCACGGGACACAGACTCTGTTCCACATGGCATTCCCTATCCTGCGGGTTCTACGAATAGGTGGCGTCCTCCTGGTCGACGAACTGGAGCGCAGCCTCCATCCGGCGCTCGCTCGGAAGATCATTGAACAATTCAACGATCCTGCCACGAATCCGAAGAATGGGCAAATCGTCTTTGCGACGCACGACACGAACCTGCTCGGGACGACGGTTGGAGAGCCGGCGCTCCGGCGCGATCAAGTCTGGCTGACGGAGAAGGACCCCGAGGGAGCCACCGTGCTCTATCCGCTGACGGACTACAAGCCCCGCAAGGCGGAGAATCTCGAACGCGGCTATCTCCAAGGCCGCTACGGCGCGATTCCGTTTCTCGGCGATTTCTTGGTGACAGGGAAGTAAGACATCATGCCGAATGCCCGCGACCGTCGACGCCGGCCCGGACGCCGACCAGCGTTTCGTGATCCCAAGCCGACGATCTTGGTCGTTAGTGAAGGAGAAGTGACGGAACCGGAATACCTTCGCGGATTCCAGCGAGCCTGCCGCAATCCCAGGGTCACGATCGAGGTCGCTCCCGAGCATGGAGTTCCCAGGACTCTCGTGGAACTCGCGAAGCAGTACAAGGAACAGGCACAAGCCAAAGCCAATCGCGAAGGCGATGACAATCTCGCCTATGATTCGGTTTGGTGTGTCTTTGATATAGACGAACATCCCCGCGTTGGCGAGGCCATGGAGATGGCGCGGGACAACGACATTTGTTTGGCAATCTCGAATCCGTGCTTCGAGTTATGGTTGCTCCTGCATTTCCGAGACAACCCCGGAGCACAGATCCGAGACAGGATGAAAACGATGCTCATCAAGCACGTTCCGGAGTACGACAAGCACGTTGACTACGCGGCGTACTCAGCGGGATACGGGCAAGCGGTGACGCGAGCGAGTCGCATGGACCAAGACGCTGAGGAGGTCCACGAACCCCGTCGCAATCCAACAACAGGCGTCTACCGACTCACGGAACTCATCCGCGGCTAGAGCAGCCCTCCCCCTACTTCAACTCCACCCGATACGGCATCAGCGTCAGTGCCGGCTCGGCGAAGAGGCGGCGGAGGAGGTTGATCTCCAGCAACGGGTCGGCCAGGCCGGTTAGTTTCAGGGCGGATTCCATCGAGGCCTCCGGGTCGCCGAAGAGTTGCTCCAAGACCGACTTGGGACGCGGCAGGATCAACAGTTCGACCTTCTCGTCGTCTTTCACGCCCGCCGCTTTCTTGGCCTCGGCCACGGCGTCGTGCAGCGTGCCGAGCCGGTCGACTAGGCCGTTGGCCACCGCCATGTTGCCGGTGTAGACGCGGCCCTGGGCGAGTTTCTCGAGCTTGTCGAACGGCATTTTGCGGCCCTGGGCCGACTTCGAGACGAACTGCCGGTAAATCTCCTTCATCGACGCCAGCCACGCCTCGCGTTCGCTGGGCGTAAACGGCTTGTCGGAGGACACCAGCCCGCTGTTCTTCCCGCGGCTGATCACCTCGGTCGTGAGGCCGATCTTGTTGTAGAGCTTGCCGAGGATGAGCTTGCCGCCGATCACTCCGATCGAGCCGGTCAGCGTGCTGGGTTCGGCGAGGATCTTGTCGGCGCCGACGGAGATGTAGTAGCCCCCGCTGCCGGCGACGTTGCCCATGCTCGCGATGATCGGCTTCTTGATCCGCACGGTCTCGCGCCAGATCAGGTCGCTGGCAATGGCCGAGCCGCCGGGGCTGTCGACGCGAAGCACGATGGCGACGACCGTCGGGTCTTTGTCGGCGGTTTGCAGGGCCTCGACGATCGTGGTCGATCCGAGCGTCTCGCTGAACAGCCCCGAGGCGCTCTTGCCCTCCATGATCGGCCCGACGGCGTAGACGACGGCGACTTTCTTATTCTTGCTTTCGGGGCCGCCCGGCTTGCCGCCCAGCATCATCTGCACGAGTTTCATCATGCCGCCGATGCCGGAGAAGTCCTCGGTTTGCCGGCGGCTCTTGTACTTGGTGACCAGATTGAGTTGGTCGACCTTGAGATCTTTGACGAGTTTTTGGAGGAACTCGTCGAGGTAGATCACTTGGTCGACCAAGCCGGCCTTCTTCGCGTCCTCGGCGGTAAAGAGCCCCTGGTCGATGAGCGTCTTGACCTTGTAGTCCTCGAGTTTGCGGTCCTTGGCCACGCTGGCGACGAACCGCTCGTAGGTATCGTCCATCAGGGCGTCAAAGCTCTCGCGCAAGGGCTCGCTCATGTTGGTCCGGGTGAACGGCTCGCCGGCGCCCTTGTATTTGCCCATCTGGAGCATGTCGGCCTCGACGCCGATCTTGTCCAACAGGCCCTTGTAGAACATCACTTCGGCCCGAACGCCGGGCACCAGCAACATGCCCGAGGGAACCATCAGAATCTCGTCGCAGGCACAGGCCAGGTGATACTGTCCGGCCTCGGCCCCGGTCAGCACGGCGTAGACGCGCTTTCCGCTTTTCCGCACCCGGGCGATGGCCTCGCGAACCTCGTTGACCTTGCCGCCGCCGAGCGAGCCGCTTTCGATCTCCAGCACCACCGCCGCCACGTCCTTATCCTCGGCGAGCTGGTCGAACTTCTCGATCAGCGCGGCCAAGGTCGGCTGCAACTCGCCGAACGGACCCGCCATCGACGCCCCCTCGGGATACTCGCCGGTGATCGTGAGCTTGACGACCGTCGCCTTCTTCGGCTCCGGCTTGGCGGCTTTGGCCTCCGGTTTGGCTTCCGGCTTGGCCTCGGGTTTGGTGGCGGTCTTCTCCTTGGGCACCTCGGGCTTGGCTTCTTTCGCCGGGGCTTTCGTCTCGGCCGGCTTGGGCTTCTTCTGCTCCTCGGCCGGCTTGCCCGCAACCCCTTCCATGAGCTTGGATAGGAACGAGGGCTTCTTCACCGGTTTCGCATCTTTGGCCTTGTCGGGTTCGGCCTTCTCGGGCTTGGCCTCGGGCTTCGCTGCTTCTGGCTGGGCCTTCTCGGTGTCCGCCTTTTGGACTTTCGCCTCTTCCTTCTTGGGCCCATCGTCGGCCCGGGCCGGCAACGGCGCAATGAGACACGCGGCAACCAGGAAAACGGCGACGGCGGCAACGCTTCGGGTAAGACTCATGGGACTCGCTCCTTAGTCACGTGGGTGGAGAAATCGGGGCGGGCAACTGCTCTGTCTATGGTGATTCGATCGATGAAGCAAAATCTCGCGTGGCACGATATCTCATGTGGCACGGCCGCCCTCGGCTGTGCAGAATCATCCGACACAGCCGAGGGCGGCTGTGCCACGCATCAATGCCACGATAGACAAAGCCGTAAGCACGCAAACTCCCTCCAGTGTAACCTAGCCGCCTAGCCATGTCTGCCCCCAGTTACCCCCCGCATGGGGATGGTGGATGGAACGTCGGGTGGCCGAGTGCCGGCTCGACGCTTGCTGAGTGCGATGTCCACTGAGTGCGATGTCCACGCTTGTCGCGGACGTGCATCGCGGTTAGGATCGAGACAGGTGGCACACGCATTGGGTGGCACGTCCCCTTGCCTACGGACGACCGTCATGGCCAGAGTCATTCTCCCTTCACTGTTTGGCGACACGACCGGCGGCATTCGCTTCCTGGACGCCCCGGGCGGAACCGTCGGCGAGGTGATCGACTCGCTCGACCGCGCGCATTTCGGCCTCGCCGAGCGGATCCGCCGCGAGGGCCGCGTCGTCTCCTATCTCGCCATCACCGTCGACGGCAAAATCGCCCTCGCCGGCCTCGCCACGCCCGTCCGGCCCGAAAGCGAAGTCGCCGTCCTGTTCAACATGGGCGGAGGGTGAGAGGGGGCAATCGCGATGAACGCGCCCAAACATCCGTCGCCCTTGCTTCCAGCCTTTTCTGGGGCTAGCTGGCTGCGATCAGGGCCCCTCCGCTCATCGGAGCGTCAGACGAAGTCCTCGCCCCTAAAATCAAAGCGTGACAAAGCACTAGCCGGCGCTCCGTCAGCCCGCTATAATTCAAGTGGTCACAATGCCGCCTGGCCGAGTGTACCGAGCGACCCCGGGGGCGAACTGGATTCGACCGGGCAGTGAGAAGTGTAAGTGGCGTGCCGTGGTTGGTCAGTGGGCCACGTTAAAAGCTGACCGCATAATTACTTGCCGAGGAAAACCTCGCACTGGCCGCCTAGAAACAGGCGTCCCCGGCTGAGGGCTTTTGCCAGAGAGGCCCGAAAGCTGGTCACCAATTCTGGATCGTCCCAGGTCGCCGCCGGCCACGCCCGGGACTAAACAAGCTGCCGACTAGCCTGCTCGGCACCCCGTCGGTTGGGGGTCAAGCGGGCGAAGGCGTTGAAATCATCCGACTACGCGCGTAGAAGCTTGCATGGAAATGTCGCGGGACGCGGGTTCGATTCCCGCCGCCTCCACCTGAACGGATGTACACGGAAGCAAAGGCTCGTTTTTCTCGGGAAAAACGGGCTTTTGCTGTTTCTTGTACCCGCCCTTACCGCCCGATTTCGGCGCGTACTGTGCCGGATTCTGTGCCGGATTTTGTGCCGCGCCGGACGCCCTCCGGAAGTCCTCATCGACCACTTGGACGTAGTGCCGCGCCGCGATCGCGACCGTGTTGCCGATCCACTTGCACACCGTAGTTATTGGGTATTCCCGGGCAAGGTCGGATTCGCAACTTGCCCGGAGGGCGTGGAACGCGCGGGGCCACGGTTCCAACCGCGCCAGGTCGATGATCCTGTCAAACGTCGTCCGCAGGTTGCAGTTGACCCACCCGTGTGGGCCGTTTGCCGCCGGAAGGTAGCGTGTCTCGGGGATCACGTGGGTCTGCCCCTCTTTGGCCATGTCCCAAGCTTCGTCCAGGTACGGCCGCAATCGGGGAAACAGGGGGATGATCCGTTGCCCCTGCCCGTGCCCTTCCGTCTTGGGCGAGATCACTGTCACCGTGCCCCGCTCCCAGTCGATGCCCGCCCATTGCAGACTCGAGGTTTCGCTGGGGGTCCGCAGCCCGCCGAAGCGCGCCAGGGCAATGATCGTTCTCCAGACCCAATCGGGCGCCGCGTCGATCAGCCGCAGGGTTTCCTCTTCCGTGACATAGTGCTGGCGCTTGCGGGGATCACCGCTCTTGTGTGTTACGCCCTCAAAGGGGTTGCGTGGGATCATATCGCGCCGGGTCGCGTGGGTGAAAAACGTCCGCGCGAATTGCAGCCGCTTATGGATGGTCGTCGCCGCCAACTTCCGGTCGATCAACCACTGCCGGAACGCTTCGGCCTCGACTCGCCCGATCGTCCGTAAGGGGTGCGTCTCGCCGAAGCATTCCCGCAGACACCGCGCCACCTGCCCCCAGACGACGAGTGTCGCCGGTTTCACCGTCGGGTGTGCGGCAAGGAACGAATCGCACAGACCGCCGATCGTGGTCACGTCCCGCTTGGGGATCAGCCCGGCCGTCGCCAGCTTGTCGGCCAGCGTCTCGGGGATCGTCCGCAGCCACCCGGCCAGGTCGGCGTCTTGGGCGTACCCGGACGCCTTTCACGATACCATCGCCTCGACACGGGCCTTGATCGACTCGGCCGCCCGCTTCGGCGTCTTGAGACGGATCGTCCGCCGCCTCTTCGTCTCGGGGTCGTCAAAGGTAATTCGCCAGCCGTCGCCATCTTTCGATAGACTCGCCATCCGATCACCCGCCTTTCTTTCGCGTTACCGTCACCGTCACCCGCAGCCCCAGCGTCTCGACGATCTTATCCGCGCTACGCATCGAGACGCCCGTCCCCTGGTGAACGAATCGCGAGATGATTGACTCGGCCAGCCCCGTGCGCCGGCTCAGTTCCGCCTGGGTCATGCTGGACCGCATGACCGCGCGTCGGAGTTGTTCTCGATAGGTGTATTCGTTGCTCATGTGCGCATTCTACGGCTGCCTTAGCGTGATTGCAAGTAGGTCGGTCGTTTGTAAACCGTGGTTTACATTCTCCCCGCTGCCTAGACCGTGAAGGGGATCCCATCTTCCCAGTCGATCACCGGTGGATCAGGGGGTCCGGGTCGCTCCCCGGGCTTCCACTCCCAGCCGGCTAGGCCCTCGGGGGGGTAGCAGCCGTGTTCCCGGACGTATGCCCCGAGGTCGCCGAGTTGGTCGATCACCTCGACCGGATCGGCCGGCGATGTGGCCGACGGTTGAAACAACGTGCCCAGAAGTGCCCTCGCGTCGAATCCCATCTTTCCATCCCTTTTCAACGTGCCCCACGTACCCCCAGCGTGTCGTAATGTCTTATTGTGTAATGGTTTACGTCTTTCGTCCTATGTGCCCCTATGTGCCCGCGCCCGGGGCACGTGGGGCACGTTTGGTGCGGTCCGCAAGTGGTTTCGCTGTAACGCTTTACGGTTTTGTGGGGGCACGTGGGGCACGTTCCCAGACCAGATAAGCCACCATTTTCTAGTCGGGGTCCAAGTCGATTCCGTACACCCCCGCGATCCGTTCCACCTCAGGCAACTCGGGCCGGAACACCCGCCGGCCGTGTGTCTTGGTCGTCTTGACGCCGTACCGCCCGAGGTGGGTGCCGATAGCCTTTGCGGACCACTTGGCAAACACAGTCGGTTCGGACTCTTGCGCCCGAACAAGTAGTTCCTTCGCCGTCGGCGTCTCGAAGTTCCGCAGGGCCGCGTGGAGCGCCCGCAGGAGAACCACGTCGGCGTCGGGTACGGCGTCATCCCCGGCCGCGTCGATCGACCGGGCCGCGTGTTCCACAAGCAGGCCGTGCAGTCCAGCGGCGCCGCGATCTTCCAACCACTGCCCGATCGCCATGATCGGTTGCCACAGCTCGAAGTCGCGTCCGCTCATCGACGGGCAGGCGTCCACGTTCCGGGAAAGCGTCTGCCACGCCAGGCCGTGCTCCAGGGCCACACAATGCAGATCATCGCGCAACGCCTGCCACCGGCCGCCCCCGTCGCCCAGGCGCCGCCGGGGCTTGGGCGAATCCGCCGCCGCGCGAAACATCGGGATCGTTATCGCGCGGGATGATAGGGCCGGGGGCAGCCCCGCAGTGCACGCCACCCCCTTCGGACCGTACACCTCGAAGGCGACGGTTTGGAATCCGTCGCCCACCTTCTCTAACCGGAGGGCACGACCGCCGCGTTTGTACCCGGCCAAGAGCATCGAAAGCAGTTCCCCAACCCCCGGATCGTTTGACCGCCGTAGTTGCTCGGCCTCATCAAACAGCACCACCCCGCCGCGATCGTGAAGCGTTCGGAAAAGTGCCGCGCTCGATATGCTCGAAGCGCCCAGCGGACGAAACACGATCCGATCAAGCACCTCGAAGCATCGCGATTTTCCCGATCCGGCCGGGCCGCCGAAGTGCAAATAGGGCACCGCCGGCCACGCCGGATAGACGTAGGTCAAGATCGACCAGATCGCCAACACCGCGCAATGCCCGGGGGCGTCGTCACCGGGGAAGTCGATGTAGTACGCGACCGCCTTGCACAGCCGCTCGAAAACGTCGATCGGATCAGGGCAGGGCCGACCGCCCAGCCATTCCCTTCGGCCTTCCGCCGACCAGCCGGGCGACGTTTGGGGTGACGGTTCCGACGGCCGTGGGTGAAACCAGATCGACTCGACCCCCTCGATTTCGAGTTGATCGGAAAACGCGATCCGTTCCCGCTTCCCGCTTTCGTGGTGGCGAAGATAGAGAAACCACCGCCCGCGAATCTGCGAACCGTCGTCCGTGAACACCTTGACGGTCGCGGGAATCGCCACGCCGGACAACTCCGCGAGGTGGAAGAGTTCGGGGCGAACCACTCGCCCGAGCGCGATTTCCTCAGATTGCTCGGCCGGTACGTCACCGCGATTCACCGTCGCCGCGATCGCCAGAAGTTCCGCATCCATCCGGCTTTCATCGAGTCCGGGCACTTTTTCCATCAGCGACTTGAGGAACGCCTTGCGTTTCTCCTCTTTCGTGATGCACACAGTATCGACCGCCAACGGTCCGCCGTCACTCTCGACCGTGATCGTCACGTTGCCCGCGCGGCCGTTGGGTGTCCAGGTCAAAGTCACCGCCGCTTCTTCCATGATCGGGTTCCTTTCTGCGTTGTGATGTTCACCCGCCACGCCGGCGCCGCGTCGATTGCGCCGGCCACGTCGGCCGCCGTCGCTCCGTCGATCTTCCACTGCCTCGCGTCTTTGATGCCCGCCGGGGGTGCAATGATCTTGATCACCGCACAATGAACAAGCAGCCGCGCCGCCAGCCGCGCGGCGCCATCCCGCCCGGACTTGTCGGCGTCGGCCACGATTACCGCTTCGGTCGGACGCAGGCGCCGGATCAGGTCGCAAGTGTATTGCACACCACCCGTACACGACGGACGGCCGAGCACGCCGAACCCCAGGTCCAGCAGGGCCGCCGTGTCCGTCGGGCCCTCACAGATCAACAGCCGGTTACCGGGTGCCAAGTCGGTCGGGACGAATAGCCCTTCATGCCCGCCGCGAACCGACAGCTTTTTACCGCCGGGCAGGCGCCGCCGGATGCCGACGATCCGACCCGACGCATCTTCCATCGGGAAAAGCCATTCCCGCCCCGACGCGACGTAGCCGACCCCGAGACGATATAGACTCTCCACGGTTACCACGAGGGATTGGGCGAAGCGCTCTAGCACCTCGGGCGCCGCCGCCGCTTGGGCGTCCGCGACGATTCGCTGGAGGTCGATCGCGGGTGGCGCCGGTTGCGTCATCACGACCGCGAGCCGAATCGTTTGCTCCCATCGGGGCCACGCAGTCGCGGAGTCCCGCAGCCGATGCAGCCAGCCGGCTTCCCCGATCCGGCGCGGGCTCTCGACCCGCTGGCAGATCACCGCATCGGGCGCGTCGTCGTCGCCGACATAGATGCACCACTTCGGGCGATTGCAGATCGGGCAGGGGCGCTGCCGGCAAACTCGTTTCCAGTCGGTGTCAGCCATCGACGCCACCTTTCCGAGATTCGATCCACTCTCGCAGATCACGCGGATCGTACAGGCGCCGCGTCCCGATCGTGATCGACGGGATCGTGCCGCGCGGCGCCGTGTAGTTCCACAGCGACTTGGGGCAGATCGACAGCATCGCCGCCGCCACCGGAGCGCCCACCAGCATCTTGTCCGCAACTTGCGTTTCCATTCCATCACCTCTTTCGTTTGGTCGCCGGGCCGCGAAGTGCGGCCGTACACAATAGGCCCAGCGTTTCACGGAAAATCGGGGGGAACAGCGCGCGGAATGTACCGAAGTCTTTAGCGGGGCACGCCTTAGCAGGCGATAGAAAATCGCAGAAGTGTTCCGCCAAACGCGCGGAACGATGGAACACGCGCCGGCCGGATCAATCCGAATCGGTCGAATCGTCGCCCATGTTGTCGTGGACGCGGGAACCGGCGAGAATCGCGGGGGTCAACTCGCCGTTGATCGTCTGCAGCGCCAGGACCAGCGCGTCGGGTGCCAGACACGTCCGCTCATAGGCTTTGTGCCCGCCCGCCTTGCCCCCCCGAACTGCTTATTGAAGAACCGGTTGACGCTCGCCGGGCCCACGTCTGCCAGCCGGGCGAGTTCGTTGACTCCGATCGGGGTTGTGTTTCCACAACCCCCATTCTCGTATTTGTGCCACACGGTCAAGGCCGCGACGATCTTTGCCCGGGCTTCACCTGGTTCGGTCGATCGCTTCCGGCGCGTGCCCCGCTTTCCTTCCGCCGCCTCTCGCCACGCCCGCAGGGCCGCGACGGTCCGGTCCAGTCTTGCGTCGGTCCAGGCCCGCGTCGGCATGACCGGATCGCGAACGATCCACGTCACCGGCGGATCACCGGCCGGGTGCCCAACCTCGATCGAGCGCCGCCCGCCGTCATCGTACAGGACAAACACGGGCCCCAGCCCGATCGACTCCGCCGCCGCGTTGATCGCGATTGCGTTGAGCCCACCCGCGAAGTCCCGTTTCCGGTCAAACAGCGTCCGTCCGGGATCCTCCTGAATCGCGATCACGCAAGCGTCGATCAGCCGGGCCAACTCCCGCGCCCCATCGGAAACCATCACAGAACCCTCCAATTATCCACGCCGGGTCGGCCAGACGGTCGTGCCGGGTATTGGAGGAAACCCGACTCGGCCGCCGGCCGCCTCGCTCCCCGTCGGGAGCTACCCGGCTCGCCTATGCTGTCATTTTACAGCGTCTTACCATATTTGCAAGTCCACTCCTAAAAACGACGCGCCAGATTGCCCTAGGACGGCCGCCGAGCCCTCATTTCGATGTCTGGTAGGTCCGGTGCCCCGGGGCCTCAGAACGCCTCTCACGGCCTCACGCGATGCCAACTTCTTCCGGCTCGCGGTTCGCCAGCCGCCGGAGTTCTTCGACGGTCGCTCCGGTGTTGCGGACAAGCTGCTCCTGCTGCTTGTCGCGGCCCGTGCCGTACATTTGCCCGACGATCTTCTGCCACGCTTCCGCCGAGCCGCGCTCCAAAACACCGGGGCCTTCTGGCGTGCGTGCCTCCGGTTCACTCGCACCCTTGCCCTTCCCTACGGCCGCCTCGTACTTGTCTTTGGCCTCAAGCATGGCCCGATCGTAGACGTTGGAGTACCCCGCCGTGCCCAGCGCGCCGACGCTCTTGAGCCGGTCGAGTTCGCGGAGCGTCTGCTGATACTCTTCCAGCGGCGTCCGGGTTTCGTCGTACAGACGCCGGCCGGCCGCTACGTCTTCTTTTTGCCCTTCAGTGCCCTTCCGCATAAACTCATTCTCTTTCGAGGCATTTAGAAAGTCTTCGATCAGGCCGGGGTCAATGCCGGCGCGGCGCATCGCTTCCGCCTCCGCTTCATACCCAGGCTTGCCAGCGAATTCCGAGCCGAGCCGAGCCGGAGAGACTCGATTTTCTCCAAGAGACCCGAAACCTTGCCCGTGGCGGCGTCCGCCTTGTCGGCCAGGTCGGTCATTTCTTCCGACGGGATAGCCGCGCCGAACGCTTTGGCCGCCGTCGCGTTGCGTTCCATGGCCGCCGCGAGTCGCTCCATGTTTTCCATCGGGCTCTTCGCCGACATGGCGTCCACCATGTCCTTCGCGCGCGCAGCCATGCGGGCGTGAATCTCGGCGGCCTCGCCGCTCGTCGCCGTCAGCAGCTTGAATCGGTCGATCGTTTCGGCCATTTCGGCCGCCCCGATCCGAAGCGAGAGAACGAGGGCGGCGAATATCTGAGCGGTCCAGCCGGCGGCCCAACTGAGATTACTCATCTCTTTATTGAGGTTGCCCGCCGACGTTGTGGACTATTCGAGCCCGCCGGTAAGGCTGGTCATCATCTCGACGATGGCCGGTTTCAACTGTTGGCCGATGAGTTCGTTCAGGTCGCCCATCCGGTTGTTCAACTGAATCATCGGATCGGCCATGGCCCGGGCAGCGCCACCAAACTCGTTTTTCAGTTCGGCGAGGATCATCCCTTGCGCGCCCATCAGGTCGCCGGACTTTTGCAGGGCCTCGATCTGGTCTTTCTGCGCTTCCGTGAACGAAACGCCGGCACGCTTCAGGGCCGTCATCGCGGCAATCGGATCGTTGAGGGCCTTGCCGACTTGGAGCATTGCCGCCTGAAGGTCGGTTCCCATAACCGCGCTCATATCTTGCGCGGCCGCGGTCGCTTCTTTGAAATGGTCGCCTTTGATCTGGCGGAATGTCGCCAGCACGCCCATCGCCGCGATGGTGGCGTCATCCTCGAAATTCGTGACCCGCTGGAGTTCGGAGGCGTAGCTGATCATTTCCGTTTTGGTCAACCCCGCCGCTCCACACGTGGCCGCAATCACGGCCCCGAGCTTCTTCTCGGCTTGCTCCGCTTCGGTGTAGGCCGCGACGGCATTCTTGGCGGCATAGACCAGGCCGCCGACGCCGATCCCAACTCCGAACATTCCGGCGACGGAGCCGAGCGTGGCTTTTGTTTTGGACGCGAAACTCATGAGCGATGCTTGCGCGCCGGTCAAGCCCGACTTGAACGGGAGGTTGTTGATGCCCAGCGTCGCCACAAGGTCGCCGATCGAGGTTGCCATGCGATGCTCCTTTGGAAAAAAGGCCGGTCACTCCGAGTGACCGGCCCGACCAATGAACAAACGTCGCGCTCGTCCGTCAATGGCGTGACGAGTCGCAGCGTGAAGGCCAAAACCAACCCCCCGGCCGTCGTCCCACCACGACGGCTGGGGGAGCCTAACCCTACCCCTACGCAATCGCGGAAACCATCGTCGCCGCCGAGTGTCTCGGCTCACTGAGGATGTACAGCATCGCGCCAAGCTGAGCACCGGCCGTGCCGGTTTTCGCGACGGTCACCCGGACGCACGAGTAGCCGTCCGTCAGGTCCGTGTCGTCGATCTCGAAAACGTACAGCCCTTGGGACTCGGCCGACGTCGCCGAGAGAGTGACGGTCTGAGAGGCCGCCTGCGCCACTCGGGTAAACGTCCCAATGGCCGCGAGGTCGGCACCCTCCTTTTTCCAGTATTCGTCGATCGTCGCCAGCACCGCGTTGGTGCCGAAGGCGATATCCGTACCCTGTGCGAACGTGAACACTGGATCGTCGTTCGCGGCTCCGACGGCCTTGAAGAAAATGACCGTCAGGTGGCCGTAGTTTTTCATGCTCACGACGTCGCCGACATTGGCGCCGGTTTGTGTGTCAACCGGAATGAACCCGGCGACGATTTGCGATTCGTCTATCAGTCTCATAACGAGGTTCCTTTCTTGGGTTAGGCGCGCTCGGCCAGCGTAACGCACCAACTCTGGGACGAGCCGTTGGCCGGGGTGAACGCCGTGTTCCAGCGGCCTTGTCCGTCAACGCGCGTGATCGCTCGCCACACGGTTTGGTCGCTCATGAATAGAATGTGCTGCGACTTCTCCAGGGAAATCTCCTTCCGCAGTCCGATGGCGTACTGCGAAAGGTCGGCCAGGATGATATCGCCCTTGTCGCCGAGCGTTGGGCGGCCTCGATGGTCACCGTAATGAGTGCCGGGTCGTTCAAAACACCCAACGGTTGACCGACACCCGTGCCGCGAAGAAAAGCGTAATCCAAGAACCAACTGTTGCCGGCCCCCATGGCCTCGGACAGTTGCCCGTCCAGGCGGATTCCGTCTTCGGCAATCTCGTTGCTGGTGGAGGTGAACAACGCCAGCTTCCGGGCGTGCAACTCGATCTTGCGGACGGCCGGGTTCGTGACCGTGCCGGTGTCCGTCTCGCCGAGCCATTGCGATGTCATGCCGCCGTACAAGCTCGTGGCGGTATTCGTGCTCGCGTCAAACCCGGCGATTTTCATGGTCTCCGTCGTCATCGGGTACACCTTGGCCCGCTTCATGACGATGCTGTCTTCCATCGCCGCGTCGAGCATTTCGGCCGCGTAGGCAGTTGGCACCATCCACCCGCCGCCGCTGCCGGTGCCTTCCACCATCGCGGCAAGGTCCGGATGCGACATACCGCTGTGGATCTGTTGCAGGAACGCCTGCTTGCTCGGCCAGCCGTCGTTACTGAGGTTCCGGCCGAACAGGTCGGCGTATCGAGCACCGACACGGCCTTGACGCGAAACGCCGTCGTCAACGTCGCCGTAGCAACGGTCGCCGATCAGGGCGTGTGTCGCGGTGCCGTCCGGGCAGGACGGGCGGTCGTGGCCGGACCTGTGCTCCTCGCGGCGGATTTCCGTGGTCACAAAGTCAATCTCGCGCCACATCGCGTCGATGCAGAGTTCTTCGCTCTCGCTCATTTCCCGATTGCCGATCGAGTCGAGATACTCCTCGGCTTTTTGCACAAGGGCCGCCTTTTTGTCCTGGGCGGCTTTCAATCGTTTGTTCATACTGCGATTCCTTTTCGTTCGTCGTAGTCCCGTAATTCGGCGACGAGGGCCTCCAGAAAAACGAGGTCTTCGTCGTCATCCATCGGCTGCGTCGTCGGGCATGAGCTATTAGCCCACGCTTCAACGTCGCTTGCTCGCCACCGTGCATATTCGCCGACGTACACCGGCCGAGGTAATACCCCGTACTGCACCCATTCCTGGTCTTGGTGCCAATCGGCGGATAGCTTGTCGGCGAGTTGCCAGATGTCGTAAAGCAGAGTCGTCATGGGTAATACCTCATGTTTGCCGACGCCGCCCGGTAAACCGTGGTCGGTCATCGCTACTTTCATGGTAGACGCATCCGGGCCGCAGTCCACGGCAGAACGCCTCTTGCGTGTTCCATTCTGGAAAACCCGTTTTGGCCGTGGCGTCGGCGGTCCGGCGATGTACTGCTTGCCCGTTTGGCCGCATCGGTCGCACTTCAGATACCGACAACGCCGGCCGTCCTTCGTCGCTCGGGTCGTGGTCACCAGTATGTACCCCAGGCCGCATTTCGAGCACTTGTCGCAGGCTTTCATCGGCCACCTCCCGGATAACTCAGGGGACCCATCTCGATTTCGTCGAATGTGCGCGTGATCCAGTCGTGGGTCTCTACCGCGAGCCCGCGGAGTGCCTCCAAGGCCGGGTCCTCAATTTTCTCGTTTTCGGTCGTGTTTCTGCCTCTTTTGGTTTTCGCACGGTTCGGCCTCGCCTCGTTGGATCAGAACGTCGACGGCCCGGCCGAAAGCGTTGATGTTCAACCCGGACGCCGCCCGCAATGTCTTGGCCGTCTCGCCGTCGGCAAACTGCCTCATCGCCGCGTGGAGCCGCTGGCGTTGTTCGTCTTCCTTCCGTTGTAGGGCGACGGCCTTTCGTTGCTCGGCCGCCCGTCGCGACTCCTCCCTGGCGTTGGCAATAGGCTGGACCTTCACATCCCAATAGCGACTTGGGATGACGCCTTCGGCGACGTCCACGCCCCACAAGCCAGCATGGCTGGCCGACCCGCCCGTCCGCATGTAGAGTTCGTGCGTGCCGTCATGCTGGTATGCGGACCGCCGCTGGAGGAGAATCCATTGACGAGCCCATTCGCCGATCCCCGCTTGCGATAATTCCGCGAGCCCGGCCGGTTCGTCATCATCCACCGCCGAGTTCTTGCGGAAATGGTGGAGCAAGATCGGCGTACAACCCGTCGTCTGTGCGAGGGCAGAAAGCGGCGCCAGCGTTGCTCCCATCGCAAAGAGGTTTGACGCTCCGCTCGCCGTCCGGGCCGATAGCAGACTGAGGTACAGCGGGTCGATGACGACCACATCGAGATGCCGCTCGGCAATGAGTTCACCTAGAGCTGCAACCTGGTCGAGTTCGCCGAGCTTGGGCAGTTCAAACGACCACACAACGGACGCATTTCGAAGGTCGACGCCCTTGGCTTCGGCCACCCGCTTCGCGGTTTCCCTGATTGTCGCCGCCCCGGACTCGCCGGACCAGAAACCGCAGTTCACGCACTCCGCGTGGAACTGGCCGAGGAACCTGGTTCCGCTGCCGAGAGAGAGAACGAGGTCGATAGCGATGCTCGTTTTGAGACTCTTCGACCGACCGCCGACAACGCACGGCTGCCCCTTGGCAAGAACCCCATACACCAGATAGTCGGTCGAGAGGTCCAGCCCGAGCAGTTGTTTGCCCGTGAAAAGTTCGCTGGCGAAGCGTTCTTGCCGCCTGCCAATAACCCTCTCAGCCAACGTCTCCCCCAGGGTTGTCACGGTCGCCGCGGGCTCGCCCTCATCGTCGAGGGCCCGGGTCATCGCCTGTTGTGCCGCGGCGATGATTGCCCGCTGTTGGCTCTTGCGCTTGACAATCCCGGCGTACTTCGCCGCATGGCCCGCCACGGCGACGGACTTTGCGAGTTCGGCTAGGTACGCTTCCCCGCCGATTTCGGCCAGGTCGCCGGATTGCCGGAGTCGGTCGAGAAGTAGCACGAGGTCTGGCGTGATTCCAACCGCGTGCATCCCGGCCAAGTGCCCAAAAAGCCGTTGGTGTCGCTCCACGAAAAAGTCATCGGGACCGACGATGCCCGCCACTTCGGGCAACCGCTTGCCGTCCAACAGGATCGACCCGAGGCAACCCCGTTCGGCGTCGAGGTCGACCGGGGCCGGGCGGTCTTGGGGGCCGTCCGCTCGCGTCATGCGGTAGCGGCCATTTACTGGTTGCGTTCGCATCATGGGCGTGCCCCTCAGTACCACTTGCTGGATCGCTTCCGGCGCGGTGGCGGGGGCGGGGTGACAGAACGGGCGCGCTCGAAAGCCTCAACGTCGGCCACGTCGATCAGAAAACGAGGTCGGACGCCGCGCTTGGTGGC
This sequence comes from Planctomycetia bacterium, assembly GCA_026401055.1. Classification (GTDB taxonomy): domain Bacteria; phylum Planctomycetota; class Planctomycetia; order Pirellulales; family Thermoguttaceae; genus JAPLNP01. The sequence continues at coordinate 1,207 of JAPLNP010000570.1, read as the reverse complement.
CGCGTCGATGGCGCGCAGTTCGCCGCTCTTGATCCAGGCGACGATCTTGTCAGGGGAGATTCCCCAGAGGTCCGCCAGTTGCGGCGGAGTGAACTTCTGCCGGGAATTGGCAGGGACGGAAAGAATGGGCATTGCAACGGCCTTTCGTGCAATGCAGGCGTCCCCAAAACAGGGCGGGCGGAGACGACTGCGATCCTGCCCAGAGGCTTCTTCCGACCACCAGCACACCGTAGGGTGGCTGGTCGCGCGGTTGTCGCTTCTGGAGAGGAATCGCCAATCGTGTCCGCCCGCCTCAGCGTGGCGTCACGTAGTCATGCCCGAATTAGCCTTGCGGCGTGACGGGTCAAGGATCTGGTCTTTCGCCGAAGCTTGTCACCAGAACAGTGGCGGTTCTCTGTTTTCTACCTTGTAAAGACTCGACGGCCGATGCCGCCGTAGTCACTAACTAAAGGGTATTGTACGGGTATCGGCGGGGAGTTCAAGTGCTCTATTCGGTTTTTTTGTCCGGGCCGAAAAGCCACGTTCTGACGTGCTCAACCACGGCCACCAACCGGTCATCCGAGATCCGCTCGCGGTACAGGCTGGCCATATCGTCCCGTGCGTGCCCCATGATTGCGTCGAGGGCCGCTTGGTCCTTAGCTTCACCTCCGGCGGTTTCGAGCCCGTGGCGTAGAGCGTAGAACCCCAGGCCGGGACGTTTGAGCCCTTCGGCGTCAAGCAGCTTGGCAAACCGCTGGGTGATGGCGTCCAACGGGATCCCGGGGACGAAGTTCCCCTTGTCGTCCGTGGTCGAGGGTGTCATCCTCACCCACCGGTTGCCCTGCTTGGTGAGGAACACCAGATTCGCATCGTCGGGATCCTTCGGATCGGGTCGCACGGTGATCACCGCCTTGACGGCCTCGACCGTTTCGGCCCACAGCGGACACCTTCGGTCAATGCCGGTCTTCGGTCGCGGAAAATCCACCCAGCCGGATTCGAGGTCGAGGTGGGATAGCCGGAGTCGGGCAACGTCACTTGCCCCGAATCCGCAATTGGCCCCCAACAAGATCATGGCTTTGAGGGGCTGCGCGGCCTCGTCGATCAGCCGGCGGAGATCCGCAGCCTCGATCATGCGCGGTCCGTTGGCTTTGCGTGCCAGCCGGAGAACCCGGCGGCTGGGTCGCTTGAACGCCGGACCGAACTTGACCGGCCGGTCGATGAGGTCGAT